>JACPVC010000115.1 GCA_016191955.1 Chloroflexota bacterium | reverse complement strand
GATGGTTTGGTCTATTTTTGCCATGACATTTCACCTCCTTTCTTTCTTAAGAGTGAAAGACGGCAAATCTCTAAAATTAGTTTCCCGCCCGGACGATTCCATTGTATGCCCTGTATGGGCGAAATACAATATACGGTTCCCTAGCTTTTCCCCAGCTTTCGCTCAAGTCGCCGTCCCCGCGCCAGACACTGGCGCAGGGTGTGCATGCAAAGGTTGTCAGCGGTTAACGCTCCAGCCGCCATCCCCGGCGGCGTGTTACGGGGAATTCTGCGCTGAGGACGGCGCAGGGAGCAATTTACCTGACATGTTTTGCATGCACACGGCGCAGGGAGCCTATCGTTAACTTTCCTGTAGCCGTTCGATCAACTCGCTCATCTTGTCGTAGTGTGAGCCTTTCCAATAGACTTGTCCGCAGGCGGGGCACTGGTGGAATTCGTCGAAGTATTGCCGGGTGAGCGGCTTGAGCATGTGCAACACCTTCGCCTTCTCCACGGGTTCGAGCGGGTGGTTGCATTTCAAGCAGCGATGGAACGGATGGATGCGTCCCGCCAGTTCGAAACGCACGATGCACTCCTTCAGTTGCTCCATTGAATCGAGCGAGCGCAGGCAGTAGCCATGCTCCACTTTTTTGCGCATCAATAGGCTGCGGTCGCGCGTTAGCAAAATACGTCCCTCCGCGGCGACGATGTCTGCCATATCAGGGTCGTCGAAGTCGTTCTCATAGAGGCAGTCAAAGCCGAGGGCGCGTAAATGCGCGGTGAGACGTCCCAGGTGACAGTCCAGTAAGAAGCGCGGCTCGGCGTCGAATCCGTTTGGGATGGGGAAAATGTCCAGCGTGTCACCGTCTCGTGTGATGAAGTCCAGCGCCTCTCCCTGACCGTTGACCTGCACCTCGCCAATTTCCGGGTGCGGCACTCCAAGCGACTCAGCCAGATGCTTTACCGATTGCTCGCCTTTGAATTCAACGCTGATCTTTTGCTCGCGTTGTGCGCGCTTCAAAAAATCATTCAGCCTGCCGTGGAAGATGAACGTCGCTTTGCTCATGTTGTGATTATAGAATAAAACGATGGCATCCCCCATATTGGCGATTGGGCATCTTGCTGCCGTGGTTATAATTGCCCCGTTCATTTGTAGATTAATAACTCACGTTACGCAGTAGGGGCGACCTGTCAAAATTAGTTGGAAACCATGTTGTGCAAAGGGAGGGTCGCCCTTTACCCGGAAAGACTTCTTGTCCAAGGGCGACCCTCCCTTTTAGGTTTTGCGGCTTGAAAAGCCTGGACGGGTCGCCCCTACGTATAAATCGCGTAACATCAGTTAATAATAAAACCTAGCAATAAAATAGCCGCGCTGAGCGGAGCGTCCTTCGCAACGGGCACTCAGCCCTCCGCTCAGGATGGCAACCCCGCTGGGAAGAAAGCGCAGTCGAAGCGCTGGGATTGCTAGAATAATTTGTAAAATTGCATTTGAACAGGAGGCATTATGTTTTTTGGCAATAAAGAAGAATCTGAAACATCGAAGCCGCCCATCCACGTGACGGTGGTGACAGACGAATACATCATTGACGCATGGGATGACCCGGAGTTGTCCATCTTGCAAGCTGCTTATGATTCGGAAGTGAGCGATCTCAGCGGCGGCAACATGGTTTTGAAAGATGCATACGTAAAACCATTGGGAAACATCAACACCCCGGCACGAACATTTCCAAACTGGCGAATTGCCTCTTTCGCGAAGATCATTGCCATCGTTTCAGATGATCCGGCGGCTGAGGACCTCATCGTTGAAGGATGGACTGATTATGAACATCCCTTCAAAGCCCTCATGTATGCTGGAGCGTTTACCGTCGAAGGCAGGATCTATTCCGATGATGAAGACCCGCCCGCGTTTGATATTCGAACGTTCGCCCCGCTGGAAGATGCCACGATCACCTATCAATTGGATAAAAATGTCGCCGTCATCCGCGGACGCTGGGGTGTGGTCAATTCTGTTCTGATGCACGGATTTACACTGGAGAATTGATCAATATGGCAAAACTTATCCCCGCTGCCGAACGCATCATCCGCGCCCGTAAATTGATCCAGCAAGCCCGAGCGTTGCCCGTCCCGACGGAAGGACTCGGCAAGAACGATTTTTCCTACATCGCCAGCGTCCGCGATCTGTTGAGGCAGGCAAAGGACATGGTCAAGTTCATCCCGCAGACGGCGGGCGTATCGCTTGAGATGAAGGAAGAGGTCAAGAGACTCTACGCCGAAGTCGAACAGGCGGAGAAGGAAATTCTTTCTTGATTGTAGGGTGCCCGTTGCAAGCAAGCCAACCTGTCGATATTGATGGGTTGCCCCTACGATTGCAGATTAAGTTGTAAAATAAGGTTGACGATGAACTTCCGAATTGAAAGGAGCCAACCATGAACGACAAACAACTCGATGCGCTTCTGGAAAAAGTCCATGCCGAGCTCCAGAAGGTGGATAAGGTTGACGCAGACAGCCGCAAACTGCTGCAAGACCTGGAGCAGGATGTACAATCCCTGCTGAAGAAATCTGAGGTGGAAACCCCGTCCATTCTCGAACGCATGCAAAAGGCGGTGGAACGCTTCGAGGTGGAGCACCCCACACTGACGACCCTGCTTTCGGAGGTCTCTACCATCCTGAGCAATGCCGGGATCTAAACGAAACAGAACTCGTCCCGAAAACATCTTTTGTGGGCGAGTTTGTTTTTAACCCCAAGACCGAGCTACGGCTGGACAAAAATCTTCGCCCAATCGCTACCTTTTCTTTACAAAGTCTTTAAACACGAGTCTTAAACTGGGGACTGTACGTTCGAAAAAGAAAAGGAGAACACAATGAAAAAGACAATTTTGATCGCAGCGTTGCTCTTAGCCGCGCTGGCAGTTGGGGCAGTAGGTGCGGGTGTGGCTTTCGCACAGGATGAGACCCCGCCTTACACCGGGTACGGACCCATGATGAACGGATACGGCGTAATTCACACCTTCATGGTTGCCGAGTTCGCTGAGAAACTCGACCTGCCCGTGGACGATATCAACGCCCGCCTCGTGGCTGGCGAGACCATGTACAACATTGCCCTCTCTGCTGGTGTAACCGCTGAAGAATTCCCTACCTTCATGACGGAAGTCCGCGCGGCAGCTTTGGATGCGGCGGTGGCGGCAAATGCCATCACGCAGGAACAAGCGGATTGGATGAAATCGCACAATGTTGGGTACGGCAACTGCACTGGGACCGGTCCGCAAGGTACGACGAATGCGTACGGATACGGCTATGGATATGGTCGCGGCATGATGGGTGGTGGTCGCGGTGGGATGATGGGCGGCTGGCAGAATCAGCAAGTCAACCCGTAGTTGGTATTATGAAACAAAAAGAGACGGTGCAAGCCGTCTCTTTTTGTTTACTGCTCTGCTACTGCTCTGCTGGGGGCTTAGCCCCAGCAGAGCAAGGTTATTCTTTCCCTTCGAATAAATATTTCTTCACATCACCGCCAGACCAAATCCCATCCATGACGATGCCGTAGCTGCCCATATTTAGAATCTCATCCTGCATCGCGGACATTTTCGCCAGCAGTGAGCGGAAGATATACGGACCAAAGCTAACGCGATTGATGCCGAGTTCCTGCAATTCTTTCAAGCTGGCAGTCTTTGCTGTTGCCAATACATTGATCGGCGCAGAAATTCGTTTGCGCAGAATTTTCAGCGTCTCTTTATCACCACGCCCGACCGGGTAGACACAGTCTGCGCCGGCTTGAGTGTAGGCATTGAGGCGGGTGATGACATCTTCGATGCGCTCTTCGTCGGAGGCAAAACCGTCTGCAAAGAAACTGTCCGCGCGGGCGTTGATGACGAGGTGAATGCCGCGCCGTTCGGCAACCTCGCGGACTGCTTTGATGCGCTCTACTTGCTCGGGAATAGGACGGAGGTGGGCGCTGTGGTCAAAGCTATCTTCAAAGTTGATGCCGACTGTCCCAGTATCTAACAATCTAGAAATATTTTCTTGCAGACCTGCGAGGTTGTCGGAATAACCTGCTTCAAAATCCGCGGTGACGGGCACGTCCACGCTGCGAACGATGCGAGCGATCATGTCCAGCATGGTATCCAGTTTGATCTGCTCGCCGTCGCTGTAGCCCAGTGATTCAGCAATGGCGGCGCTGGCGGTGGCTACGGCGGGAAAGCCTTTTGTTTGCAACATCCGCGCGCCGATGGGATTCCACACATTGGGGAGGATCAATAAATTCCCTTTGGTGTGGAGATTGAGCAGGACTTGAGCTTTGGCGGCTTGAGACATGAAGATTCCTCTTTTAAATATTTCACCATGGAATTTGTAGGTCAGGCTATGTACCCGTAGGGTATTTAGCCTGACACACTTTATGAATAAAAATGAATGGCGGGTTAAAAACCCGCCCTACTGATTTTTCAATAGCCGAGCGGAGTTGCCCAGTATTCCCAAATCTGGAATGGATTGCAGGGCAGCAGCCAGCATGGGCGGAAGAAATCCGAACGCGGCGAGCAACAGACCGATGATGTTGTATGCAGCGGTGAAACCAAGGTTGCCTTTTACCACGCGCATCGTCCGCTGGGCGGCGGCGATGACTTGCGGAATCAAGGTCCAGTCTTCGCGCAGGAGGGTGATGTGCGCGGCTTCGATGGCGATGTCTGTGCCTGCTTTCATGGCGATGCCGACATTTGCCTGAGCGAGCGCGGGTGCGTCGTTGATGCCGTCACCAGCCATGACGACGATATGTCCCTGTGATTGATATTCTTTCACGATGCGGATCTTGTCTTCGGGCAGCAAGTTTGCACGATAGGAAATATTCAACGCTCCAGCCACCGAAGACGCCGTGCGCTCGTTATCGCCGGTGAGGAGTTCGACTTTCTTGATACCGAGCCGTTTTGCTTCCTGCAATGCCTCAGGGACCTCATGGCGTAACGTATCTGCTGCGGCAATGAAGCCTGCAAGGGAGTTGTCAATTGAAACGAATAAAACGGTTTTGCCTTGGGCTTCAAGTTCTTTGGCTTGTCCGGGAATCGTGTTCTCATGTTTGCCGACAGAAATGTGCTTTCCCTCAATAACTGCACGAACGCCCATGCCTGCGATCGATTCGAAGTTTGTGATTTCATGAAGCGATACTTCGCGTTCGCTTGCGGCGCGGCGTAAAGCGGCGGCGAGGGGATGCTCGGAGTAACGGTCGGCAGATGCGGAGTAGGAAAGAAGCGTGTGTTCGTCCATGCCGTTCAGCGAGACAATGTCAGTTACGATGGGCTTGCCCAGCGTCAACGTGCCGGTCTTGTCGATCAACAACACATCGGCGCGTGCGAGCGTCTCGATATATTTGCCGCCTTTGATGAGCACGCCATGTTTTGCGTTCAATCCAATCGTTGCAAGCATGGCAATCGGTGTGGCGAGCGCGATGGTGCAAGAACAAGCCACAAGCAGAACCGCCGCCGTTGCAAGCGGATTGCGGCTGATGAGGAACGTTAACGCAGCGATACCTGCCACAACCGGCAAATAATACGCGCTGAATTTGTCGGCGAATTGCTGCACGTCCGCGCGATGCGCTTCGGCTTCTTCGACCATCTTGATCACCCGCCCGAACATGGACTGTGCTCCCACGGCTTGGGTGCGCACTTTGAGCGTGCCCTGCTTAAGGATGGTCGCGCTTCGCACCTGCGACCCGATACCTGCCTCCACCGGCATGGACTCTCCCGTCACTGACGATTGGTCCACTGCCGCGTGACCGGAGATGACTTCCCCGTCCACGGGGATTTTTTCGCCGGGGCGCACGACGACGATGTCGTTCAGTTGAACTTCTGTGATGGGAATTTCTTTTTCTTCACCGTCTTTTTCAACTCGTGCGGTTTGCGGAGCCATAGCTGTTAAATCTTTCACGGCGTGACGCGCCCCTTCTGCGGTGAGACGTTCGGTGTAACCACCGATGTGCATGAAGAAGATGACGACCATTGCCGTGGTCCATTCGCCGACGAGGAGTGCGGCGATGGCACCGATGCTCATGAGTGTGTGCGCGATAACTTGTCGATTCAATGTGGCGCGAATGACGTTCAGAAAGATCGGCGCACCGCCAAGCAATACCAATGCGACTCCGACCGGGAAGGGGATGATTTTGGTCAGCCCGTCAAGCAGCCCCAGCCATTCGCCGAGGACGACGATGATGATGACCGCGCCAAAGGCAAGCCCGAAGGCGGTGAACATACGACGCGAGAATTCTCCGAGCGCGGCGTTGGGCGTTTTTGTCTCTTCATCTTTTGCAGCGACGGAGTAACCCGCATTCTTAACGGCAGTGCGAATATCCGCCATTTTTACGATGGACGGGTTCAATTGCACGATGGCTTTTTCAGAGGAGAGAAATACATCTACCTTTTTTACGCCACTCACACCAGAGATCGCATGTTGGACGTGTTGGGTGCATTCGGTGCAGTCCATGCCTGCAATGGGAATTTCGATAGTTTGGATTTGTTCCATTAATGGTTTTCCTAACTGCTCTATTGGGGACTTAGCCCCCAATAGAGCCAATGTGATGATGTTCGCGAATCTCGCAGTAGAGCAGCCCGTTGCCGCAGCCTTCACATTCCATTTGAAGGGTGGCGTGTTGGATGTTGTAGTTGTGGGCGAGAAGTTCGTTGATATTTTGTTGAATGGTCACACCCTCGCCAACGGAGACATCCGCGACGACGACATGCGCAGAGAGCATTCTCAGGTTTGCGCTGATGCTCCACACATGCAGATCATGAACGCCGAGCACGCCGTCCACTTTCAACAGGTCGGCTACCATGGTATCCATGTCCACGTTTTCAGGCGTGCTCTCGAGCAGGATGTGAATGGTTTGTCGCAGGATACCCCATGCATTGTAAAGGATGAACCCGCCGATGAGTACACTGACGAACGGGTCAAGCCAATTCCAGCTTGTGAAGGCAATGATAATCCCTGCAATGACCGCGCCGAGCGTGGAGAGCACGTCTCCCATCAGATGAAGGAAAGCGCTGCGCAGATTGAGGTCATGCTCGCTGCCTTCCTTGACCATCAACGCGGTGACGAGGTTGATAATAAATGCCACAGCGCCGACTGCGATCAGGAGGGTCGAATCAACTTCGGGCGGGGTTATGAAGCGTTTGTAGGCTTCGAAGAAAATCCCAAAGGCGATCAGAATCAAGGTCGTGGAGTTGATCAGGGCGGCGAGAATCCCAACGCGGTGATAGCCGAAGGTCTTGCCGGCGTGTGCCGGTTTCGTGGCGAGACGCAGTGCATACCAGCTTAG
>JACPVC010000086.1 GCA_016191955.1 Chloroflexota bacterium | reverse complement strand
TCTTTCGCACCAGTGCGGCGGCGGTCTCACTGTCTGTCCATGTAACTTATTGTATGCCCGATTGTTTCTTACACTTGGAACTGCGATGCTTTCGCTGTGGCCCTACTCAGCATGACATTTCGTAAGATGAGTAAGTAAATTTTTTTATCGTCAAAACTTACTAGGTAGTAAGTTATTAAAAGGAGAAACCATGAACGTTTTAGAACCAAAGGTCGAAACTCAAGCTGTGTTGAAAAAGGTATACCGTGCTTTTTTCGGTCCGAATAAATATGAAGTGAAACCGACCGACGAAGCCGTGATCGCCCGCGGACAGAATTACCGCCTGCCCTTTGAAGGCGGCGAACTTGCCGTCACCACATGGGGCGAGAGCGGCCCCAATGTTTTGTTGATGCATGGTTGGGGCGGCGCGCGTGCCCAGATGACGGGTTTTGTCGAGCCGCTTCTCGCTGCCGGTTATCGTGTGGTCGCCTACGATCAGCCCGCGCACGGAGACTCGGATGGGAAGATGACCAACATCCTCGAAATCTCTCCCACCATGGACTTGGTCATGCAGCGCGAAGGGAAATTCGATGCCATCATCGCGCATTCGTTCGGGACGATTATCACCTCGTATGCTCTCGTCAAACGAAACTTCCCGCCTCCTTCCAAACTGGTATATCTTGGCTCTTTCAACCGGCTTTTGGATTCGCTTCCGCGTTTTCAAGTGCTGGCAAACCTGCCAGATGAAGTCATTCAAGGATTAAGCGACATGATCTCCGAAAACTTCGGCAAGGACGTATTGGATGAGATTGTCAACGAAAACCTGGTGAAGCAAATTCGCATTCCCGCCTTGATGTTCCATGACCGCTCGGATAACGTCACCCCGGTGGAGGACAGCCGCGCGATTGCCAATACCTGGAATGAAGCCCAGTATATCGAGACCAATGGGCTGGGTCACCGCGGCGCGTTACAGTCCGCGGAGGTGCATGAGCAGGTGGTGAAGTTCTTGAAAAGTTGATTAGTCAAAATAAACTTACAGGGGCGGATAGCTACCCGCCCCTGTAATGGATTGGGGACAGATTGTAGAGTGCGATACGCACGAGAAATTGCGCGTACTCGGCAGTGTGTATTTTCAACCATATGGAACACAATTCAATCGGGAAAACCTGACACTCTTTTACATTTAAATTCTAAATAGAATTGAATCACTTGATTGATACCGAATCAGCATTTAATATAATTTCTACTTCATCATCATATTTGATGTCGGGTATAGGCTCAGCGAGAACTTCAATCTTTGACTGATCCTGAAAATGGCGTTTTTTTGTCTCTGGGTGAGGATAGTAAACCCAACCATTATAGTTTTTGCCTTTGAACTTTATTGTACATTTTGAAAAAGAGAAAGTTTCAGGAGGGTGTAAGTCCGTCCATTCTACATCTTCAAATTTGTACTCTGGATTAACTATTTCAAAAATATTTGGGCTTATTGAGATATTTAAAGTTCCATTTTGCATTTCATCAAGGTTCAACCCAAGTTTTTTGAAGAAGGGTTTTTGTCTTTCTATTGTTCCGTACGGATATTCTTTTGATGGCTGAGAAGCGACACGATAACCTGCTACCAATTTTCCTCTAATAATTAAACTTTTATTCATTGCTTCAGTTCCTGACTGTTGATTTGTACATGATTATGGTTACCACTATCAAAACAATAACTACTATTATCCAGATGACCACTGATTGTATTGGAATTGTTATTGCTGCTAGTAAAATCCAAACACTAAACACTATCCATGGCATGGTAGTAGAGGTAGCAATCGCTCTTTGAAATATATTTCCTCCAACCCAAGTAATTTGAGGAAACCCATTCTTGAGTTTTTCACCCACCCTTCCTTCCCCGTTCACTTCATACCAAGTTTCCCTTAAGTTTTTTAGAGACGCATATGCTGTTCTTAATCCAACAAATGATGAAATGTTCAAGATTATTCCTGTTACGGCGATGCCAAAGGGTATCCATGATTGAATTCCGTGATTTATGAAAACCATTTGTTTATCATTTGTAATTATTGTGGTGAAAGCTGCAAATAGAAATGCTTGAGAAAGTAGCAACCAGTTTAGACGTTGATTTATAAGCCCATCTTCATGCCTAATCTGTTCTCTAATCATTTCAAAAACTTCTCTTTTTGTTGGTTTTTCATTTTTCAAAGAAGTAGCCATGATATCACTCCTGAATGGATGCACAATAAGAGCAATTCTTTCTCGTCAATTATATAGCATTCCAACTAACAACAAGACTATGGCGTTGGTTGGAATGCGTTGGCAGTGTAAACCCTTCTGCCTCCCCGAAAATGCAGCGCTTTATATTTTGAATGAATCCATAAAAAGTTACGAACCTATTAGGAAAGGGCCGTGGAATGGCGAGATCCTATCCGTTTGTCTAGGTACACTCCCAAAACAAGCCTATTTTCGCGATTCCTTTCTGTTTCCTATCTTCCTTGTTATGCAGCCGTAAGAAAACTCTAACCTTTTTCCTACGCGGAGATTTCGGCTTTTTGGTAGAATCCCCACAAGGTATTCAGGAGAAAAATTATGGCTGGCATGGAACGTTTTACACAGCGAGCAAGGCGTGTACTCAGCCTCGCCCATCAAGAGGCTGAGCGCGCCCGTCAAAATAGTATTGGTACCGAGCACCTTCTACTCGGATTAATGGATGAAGAAGGCGGTGTGGCAGGACGTGTATTGCGTGAGCTGGGTATGTCCTCCGACCGGGTGCGTGAGGTCGTTGCGCGCATTTCGAGCAGTTCCCCCGCATTTGACCCCAACAAAATCGAACTGGCTCCCGAAACCCAACAGGTACTCGAATACGCCGTGGAAGAGGCGCGCCGCCTCGGTCACCACTACATTGGCACCGAGCATATTTTGCTTGGGCTGGTGCGCGTGGATTCCACTGCCCTTGAAGCCCTGCGTCGACTCGGGGTGACTCCCGACCAGATCCGCCGCCAGACCCGGCGCGTGTTGAACGAGTCCGCCTCGTCCTCTCCCGCCGCGCCTGCCGGACCCACCCCAGGCAGAGGCGCCGCTGGAGCCAACAACCCCAAGACTCCCCTCGTCGATCAACTGGCAACCGACCTGACCTCCAAAGCCGAGGAAAAGAAACTCGACCCGGTCATCGGGCGCCAGATGGAGATCGAACGCGTCATTCAAATTTTGGCGCGCCGCACCAAGAACAACCCCGCCCTTATTGGTGAACCCGGTGTCGGCAAGACCGCCATTGTAGAAGGACTTGCCCAGCGCATCGTTGATGGCGATGTGCCCGCTCCGCTCATGAACAAGCGGTTGCTGCAACTCGATGTCGGTTCGCTCGTGGCGGGAACGATGTACCGCGGTCAATTCGAAGAACGCCTCAAGCGCATCATAGATGAATTGAAGCAATCGGGTGCGATCCTGTTCATAGATGAAGTCCACATGCTGGTCGGGGCAGGAGCCGCGGGCTCTTCCGTCGATGCAGCCAATATTCTCAAACCAGCGCTGTCACGCGGAGAGTTGCAAGTCATCGGCGCAACCACGTTGGACGAATATCGCAAGCATATTGAATCCGATGCTGCGCTTGAACGCCGCTTCCAACCCGTGCAGGTGGATGAACCCTCCGAAGAAGAGACGATTGAAATCCTCAAGGGCATTCGCAACGCCTATGAAGAACACCATCATTTGGTGATTTCGGATGAAGCGCTTAAAGCCGCCGCGCATCTTTCAACCCGTTATGTGACCGAAAGATTTTTACCGGACAAAGCTATCGACCTGATCGATGAATCATCCTCGCGCGTGCGCATGTACAAAAGCCCCGCCGCGAAACAAGCCAAGGATTTATTCAGCCAGTTACGCCAGGCTCGCCAGAACCGCTCGCTTGCCAATGAAGAAGGCAACACCGAAGATGTGCGCGAGTGGGAAGAACGCGAGATGGACCTCTCGGCGCAGATCGAACGCCTGCGCACCGGTTGGGACCGCGCCAATAGCCCCGTCGTTTCTGCGGAGGATATTGCCGAAGTCGTCTCAATGTGGACGGGCGTTCCGCTGATGCAATTGACGGAAGCCGAGTCACAGCGCCTTCTCAAGATGGAAGAGGAACTCCACAAAGCCATCATCGGGCAGGAAGATGCCATCATTGCCATCTCACGCGCCGTGCGCCGTGCCCGCGCCGGGTTGAAGAATCCCAAACGTCCCATCGGTTCGTTTATGTTCCTCGGACCCACCGGCGTTGGCAAGACCGAACTCACCAAGGCGCTCGCCAAGTTCATGTTTGGCAGTGAAGATGCCGCGGTGCAGCTCGATATGTCCGAGTTCATGGAACGCCACACCGCATCCCGACTCGTCGGCGCGCCTCCCGGATACGTCGGCTACGAAGATGCCGGTCAACTGACCGAAGCGCTGCGCCGCCGCCCGTATTCCATCGTCGTTTTCGATGAGATCGAAAAGGCACATCCCGAAGTCCACAACATGCTGCTGCAGATCATGGAAGAAGGTCACCTCAGCGATGCGAAGGGACACAAGGTTGACTTCCGCAACGCCATCATCGTGATGACTTCCAACATCGGCGCGGACGTTATCAAGCGCCAGTCCAATCTCGGTTTCGCTTCGAAGCGCGATGAAATCACCGAAGAAAAACTCTCCTACGAAGACATGCGCAAGAAACTGAGCGAATCGCTCAAACGCGCCTTCCGCCCCGAGTTCATCAACCGTGTGGATGCAGTTGTTATCTTCCGCGCGCTCAATAAGGATGATATCCGCAAGATCGTTAACCTCGAATTGGATAAAGTCTCCGAACGCCTCAAAGAACATGACCTGAGCCTGGTTGCCATCGAAGAGGCTTTGTCTCTACTGGCAGAACAGGGCTACGACTCTGAGTTTGGCGCGCGTCCATTACGCCGCGTCATTCAGATGAAGGTCGAAGACCCGCTCTCCGACAAGTTGCTCTCCGGCGAATTCGTCGACGGCGACTCGGTCACCATCCGCGTGGACGATGACGGCGAGATCGCGCTAATCAAAGAAAAAGAAGAAGAAAGCCTGCCAGAACCAAGCGTGTAACACCATCAAGCCCACAGGTCACATAACAACCTGTGGGCTTCTCATGTGCAGTGCGTCGCACCAAACGGGTTAGATTGTCCAATAAACGGAGTGTCTGTTTCAGAATGGTGCGACGCACACCTGAGTAACGAAGCCTGTGGGCTTCTTCAAAGGACGGGAAACCACCATGGATGTTCAAGATCCGCTTACACAAGTTCGAGCATTGCTTCAACGAGGCGAACGGGAGAAGGCTAAAAAGGAATTAGCCAATTTCCTGACGCAGTTCCCTCAAAACGAGAGGGCCTGGGTACTGATGGCGCAGGTTGTGCAAGACAAGCAGCAAAAGATGGACTGTTACAAACGCGCAATTGCCATCAACCCTAAAAATCTGGCGGCAAAAACGGAATTGGTTCGTTTGGAATACCCAGGTTACACCTTTGACCCGAAGCGCGGGATCGTCGCCGAGTCATCCAAGGAAATGCCGGGAAGGGTGAGAGCGGTTTCCCGTACGATCTTCATCGTCCTGGCTTTACTTTTTGTGCTCACCGGCGCGACCCTGACCTATGCCAAGAATAATCCCGAGTCGCCGATCGCAAAGGTCATCCCTGAGCTCCCGTCTGTCAACCTTGACCTTGAGAAACTCAACCCCCTGCAATACGATTCGCCCGAAGAGGCACTGATCGCGTTCGCAAGAGATGCGGCAAAGACCGGCATGGACGGCGCGCCCGAAAAACCGGGAGCGGGATATGCGCCATCGTTGAGTGAAGGACGCAATACGTTCGTCCGCCTGGAGAATTCTGTCCCGGCGGTGGGAACCTCTGTAACAGTCCGGGTGACAGAGGCGGAAGCTACTTCAATGGCTGCTTATGTATTAAGCCAAAACCCGCAATTGCCCGCGCGGAACGTTCAGGTTTATTTCCGCGATGGGAAGGTCAAAATTTGGTGTATAGTTGTTGGCGATGGCGCTACGACGTCTGCCCTGCTGACCGGCAGCATTTTGGTGGACGCGAACGGCACTCCATCGTTTCAGATCGACTCCGCCCAAGCTGGGCAGGAAAAACTACAAGGCGCTTTGCTCGCTCAAGCGCAATTCAACGTGAACCAAGCCATTCAGAGTGAAATCAACGCCCAAGCCCCTGGCACGAAAGTAGAAAATGTGGCTATTGGCGGCGGAGTCATTTCCGTCACGGTCTCACGATAATAAAGGATTATAAATAAAGTAAGTCAATGAATAAGCAGGAACTTTTAACTCAAGCCGATTACACCTTCCAACGCGGGAACCGCGAACTGGCGAAGAAATATATTGTGGATATTCTCGCCGTCTACCCAGACGACGAAGCCGCATGGATGCTCCTTGCGCGAGTGGAGGAGGAGAGCAAGCGCAAGGTCGAATGTTACGAGCGTGTGCTCAAGATCAACCCCAAGAACGAAGAAGCTAAACTGGCGCTTGTCCGAGTGCGGGCTACGATCAACCCCACCTTACCCCTCCCGAAACAGATCAAAAATACCCGAACCAAGCCGAACCCATATCGCAACGTGATGCGTGGAGCGCTTGTGGCTGTGATCGCCGTCCTCTTATTTGGCACCACCACCTTCGTCATTGCGCGGAACAACCCCAATTCAAAAGTCGCCAGTCTGCTGGCGCTTGCCACACCCACGGCGTTCAACAACTCATTACTATCCGATGACGTTGCGCCTCAAACCCGTGCCGAAATTAGTGAGGCGTATCCACAGTACGCGCCTCTGGTGGATGCCCTGCTAAGCCTTGCGTTGGAAAATACCCAAAACGGTATGGAGGGCGCGCCCGAACGACCGGGCGATAAGATCATCACCTCTGATACGGCGGGCATCGAAGCCAGGTCCATGCTGGAGAGCAGCCTGCCCCAGCCCGGCACAATGACCACGGTCACCATTACCGAGCGGCAGCTTACTTCATGGATCGCCATGGAGATGAAGAACAACCCCGACCTGCCGTTGAACGAAGTTCAGGTGTATTTGCGCGATGGCACAGTTCAAATTTGGGGCATGGTGAATGGGAGCGACAACTCCACCTCTGCGCTGGTCGTTGGCGAGCTTGCCATTGATGCCAACAAATACCCGTACTTCAAGATCGAGTCGATGCAGATCGGTCAGCAGGTCGTTCCGGGTATGTTCATCTCTCAAATGGAAGCGTGGTTGAACCAAGCCCTGAGCGCGGGTATCGAGAGTCAGGCGTCCGGGCTTGAGTTGGTAAGCCTCAAGGTGACCAGCGGGTTGATTACCGTTTCTGGGACGAGATAAATCTTGAACTGAGCAAAATCGAAGAGTCCGCTGCAAGGCGGATTTTTTCATGTATTTTGCTGGTTGAGTTCGGGAAAATTTTGCCTATAATGATTGTAACTGTTAGGCGTTTATATAGAGACCACTTAAGGGTATTGAACATGAATCATGATGTGATTGTTGTCGGCTCACGGGTTGCAGGATCGACATTGGCAGTATTGCTCAGCCAACAGGGGCATCGCGTCCTATTGCTGGACAAGGCGCATTTTCCAAGCGACACACTCTCGACACACTTCTTTCGCGCACCCGCCTTGCGTGTCTTTGAAAGACTTGGCGTATTGGATGAAGTGAAGTCCGCCGCGCCGCCGCTAACGGTGCTGTGGAACTACATTGACGGTCACGTTCTCAGCGACCCTGTTGAAGCGCCTGAAGAACATCTGCGTTATTTCCTGTGCGAACGGCGTATCACGCTCGACTGGATTCTCTTTCAGCGGGTAAAACGAGAACCGAACATCGAAGTCCGTACAGGCGCGCAGGTCAAAGAGTTGATCCAACACGATGGACGGGTAACAGGCGTCCGCTGGAGTGAGGCGGATGGAATCCATGAGGCGAACGCGCGGATGGTCGTCGGCGCAGACGGCTTATATTCCACACTTGCCAAATCCCTCGAACCTGCATACGAGAATCAATTCCCCGTTCGTCGTTGTATGTATTACACCTATTTCCAGGGCATCGAGCCGCTCGAAGAGGTATCACTTGCCGAGCATCATTTTGTGGGCGATTCACTGACGTATGTTTTCCCAACCGACGCAAATCTGACTTTGGTTGCGGTCAGCCTGCCAATCGATGAATTCCCTTCGTTTAAAAAAGAACCGTTGAAGCGATTACAAACGCACCTTGATTCTCTGCCTCTGCTCAAGCCGCGTCTCCGTCACGCCGAGGTCGCCGCGGAGGTCAAGGGTGCAGGCAATATCCCATGTTATCAACGTATCCCGTACGGACCAGGCTGGGTGCTGGTCGGCGATTCTCAACAAGTGCTGGATCCATGGAGCGGAATGGGCATCGATCACGCGACGACTCACGCGTCCATACTGGCGGATTCACTTCAGCGCTTCCTGACCGACGCCGCGGCTTGGGATGTGACCATGAGCGACTACCACGCTCAAGCCCGCCAGTGGAGCGAGAAGACCTACCGCCGCACATCCACCTATGCCGCCGACTTGCGTCCCATGACCCATGCAGCGCTTGCGCGGCGAGGTTTGGTGAATCATTGAATTTTATTTATGATCGTACAATAATTTTGACAATCTATCGCCCAAGGAGTAAATGATATGACCATTCAAGATCACATCCGCGAATCAATGCTAGGGGTGATCGGGTACTATACCCAAAACCCGGAGAAGGCTCTTTCACAAGATAAAGAGGCAATCGCCGTGATCGAAGAGGGATTGCGTGTCCGCGCCACGGGTCCTAATGGGCAGACGTTGATTTGCGATATGCCCAAGGGACTCGGCGGAGACGCGGCGGCTCCCTCACCCGGCTGGGCAATGCGTGCAGCGCTCGCCAATTGTGAGGCAATCATGATTTCCCTGCGCGCCGCGCAACTTGGAGTTGAATTGAAAACGCTCGAAGTCCGCGTGGACAGCGTCTCAGACGATCGCGGCATGTTGGGCATGGATGATTCCAAACCTGCAGGTCCCATGAACATGAAGGTCAGCATTCGCATCGGCGCGGATGGAGTCTCGGAAGAAAAACTCCACGAGATCATAGCATGGGCGGAAAAACATTCGCCCGTCGGCGATGCGCTTACACGAGCGATGCCCATGGAGTCTGCCATTGAAATTGTTGGATAAAGTCAACTGGGATTACACTTTTATCACCTGTACCGACACCGGTTTGTTGACTCCCTTCAATTCCAGCGATCGAGATTCCAGCCCCTCCACATCAAGATTACCTGACTTCACAGCAGCTTCACTGATCAAAATTTCCCCCGCCGCAGCTTTGGAAGAGAGACGAGCACATAGGTTTGCTGAGCTTCCCAGCACGGCGATTTCCGTGACTCCCTCTGCCGCGCCGACCGCGCCCACGTATGCGATGCCCGAATGGACCCCCACACCAACAGGGATCCACGGCTCTTTTCCTTGACTGTGACCTGTTACGCGTAAAAGTTCCTTTGCCGCCTCCAGAGCGACTTCGGCATGATTCTTCCCCACAAATCTGGGAACAAACAAGGCAATCACCTGGTCTCCCATCAACCTGTTGACCATCGCATTGCGTTCTACCAATATCTTGCTTGTCTCTTTATAAAACCTGCCAATGATTTCTTTGAACCCGCTCGGACCCAGTGTTTCAGCCAGCGGGGTCGAATCGCGCACATCGGCAAAGATCATGGTCAACTCCACTTCCGCGCCGACTTCGTATTTGCGGGCAGATTGCTCACAGGAGCTGCATAATTTTGGACTGAAACTTGATGGCGTAGACCCCATAAACCGAAACGCGTTCCCCCAGAATCCGGTCATTGGGATTCCGCATTCATGGCAGTGTAGTTCACTTGGCAGGCGTAGGTTAAATCTTTGCTGAAGGCTCAACATGTCCCGCCAACGTTTGAGTTCCATGGGGAAAGGCTTATGCCAATCCCCGGTCAGGTAGTAATACCATGTCTCCTTATAGAATTTTTCATCAATAAAGTATTCAAGGAATTTATTGCCGGAATGCTTATCCATGCTGCCTCTGAATCAGTTCAACTGGGATTATCCTTATTGCCATACAACCTCTAATACATTCTTAATAAGATTTTACTACCACACAGCATCCAATAGGCAGTGCCAATTTTAGAAAAGGAGAATTTATTATGAGCACAAATTATGAAACCGTCACACTGGCTGGGGGATGCTTCTGGTGCCTCGAAGCTGTTTATGATGAAGTGAAAGGCGTCCTCTCCGTGGACTCGGGCTACGCCAACGGACATGTTGCCAACCCCAGCTACCGTGCCGTCTGCAACGGCGATACGGGTCATGCCGAGGTGGTGCAGATCAAATTCGACCCGAGCGTGATCTCCTTCCGCGATATTTTGAACGTCTTCTTTGGCATCCATGACCCGACCACACTCAATCGTCAGGGCGGGGACACGGGTCCGCAATACCGCTCCGGTATTTACTATCACACGCCTGAGCAAAAAGAGACCGCCGAGTCGCTCATCAAGGAATTGAACGCGCAGAAGATCTGGGACCATCCCATCGTCACCGAGGTGGAGCCGATCAAGGATTTCTACATCGCCGAGGATTACCATCAGGAATACTTTGCGAAGAATCCGAATCAGCCTTACTGCATGGCAGTCGTCGCGCCCAAGGTCAGCAAGTTCCGCAAGCACTATTTGGAGTTGTGGAAGAAGCAGGCGGCGTAAGAAGAAGACATGACTCACCCCGAAATTAAGGTTTCGAGGGTGAGTTTGTTTTTAAGAACAAATGGGACGTAGATTTTTAAGAACTTTTCTGCGCCAATCTGCGCTCGTCCGCGTCCCAGATTAAGTTTGGGGTTGATCATGTCTCATTTATTTGCCAATGGTTTTGCGAAAGAGATTGATCGTCAACTCTTTTGTTTCGTTCGTAGCCCAATGACCCACCCCTGGCAGGATGTAATAATCGAGATCAAACCCCTTGTTGTTCAAATAGGTGGCGAGCTTTGCATTTGCTTGTAAAGATTCGGGATGGTCTGCGCCGCCGATAACGATCAGAACCGGCACACGCGGAAACCCTGTTGTGTAATACCCTGAGGATAAGATCGCCAGCCCGCTGACAGTATTGGGATAGTGGACGGCAAACCCCTGAATAAAGTAAGCACCGGCAGAAAACCCAGCCATGAACATGCGCGAACTCACCAGGTAATCGTTTTGTACTGCGTTGACCGCGCTCCAAACCGTTCTCTCGCCGACATCCAGATAATAGCCACCGCTATCACCGGGAATGGATGGGCACAACAGCACAAAGCCCTCTTTCTCTGCGTAGGGTTGCCACATATTCCAGCAATCCAAACCGGACCCGCCTGAGCCGTGAATACCCACGAACAGGGGCCAGATGCGGTCATCTGAATAATCTTTTGGAACATAAAGATAATATTCCACCGGGCTGGTGTGACGGTAGTCCGCCGCGTTTGCAGGGCGCGAGGATACGAGCACGTACGTTCCCCCAATCACGGCGGCGACAAAGATCAATGCCATGCTGGAAAATGCGATGAACGACCAGTTGGTCTTTGGTTTTCGTTTTACCTGTTTCTTTACCTGTTGAGGTGGCGGGGGTGGGGCATTGAGCATATCCAGCGCGTGTTTTGCCTCGGTGCAGGTCGGGTTGACTTTCAGGCAATAACCCCATATCCGTTTGCGGTCTTCAACGGTCTGCCATGTTTCAGCATACAACTGCCATGCAAGCATGTGGTCGCGATGTTCTTTGATGAAATTTTCCAGGACTGGACGTGCTTCCTTGAACTTTCCCGCTTTGATCAATTGGTCTGCCGTCAAGAGGTCGTTATTTTGTGCCATTTCAGTTCCTCCTTATGTAGTGAGATTATACTTGAAGTAATCCATTAAAAGTTTTGTTATACTCTCCACACCTATGAACGAAAGCAAGATACCCAACTTCTACATCCGTGACCTGCCCATCTATGGCGACGCCATCCTCGCGCCCATGGACGGGTATTCGGACTGGCCCTTCCGCTCCATCTGCCGCGAACTTGGCTCGGCGATGAGCTATACCGAATTTATCAAGGTCGAGAAAATCCTCAGCAAATCCAAACAGCCTGCCAAACGCATGTACTTCACCGAGCCGGAGCGCCCGATCACCTTTCAAATCTACGGCGAGGACCCGGACCTCATCCTTGAAGCGGCGTTGAAAATTCAAGAGAACAATCCCGATGTGATCGACCTCAACATGGGCTGCCCTGCCAAAACCATTGCCGACCGCGGCGCGGGCGTGGGCATGATGCCATCGCCTTTGCGCATCGCGCGCGCGTTTCGTAAGCTAGTCAAACATTTGCGCGTGCCAGTCACTGGAAAAATCCGCCTTGGCTGGGATCGCAACAAGAACTACAAACTCATCGCCCGCATTGTGGAAGAAGAAGGAGGCTCGTTGATTGCCGTTCACGGGCGCACGAAAGAACAGCGTTATGCAGGTGACGCCGATTGGGATGCCATCGCCGAGGTAAAGTCCACCGTCAAAATTCCCGTCATCGGTAGCGGTGATATCAGAACTGTCGCCGATATTGAGCGCATGAAAGCATACGCCAACGTCGATGCAGTCATGATCGGGCGCGGTGCGATTCCAAACCCGTGGATCTTCGCTCGTCTAGACCGTGACCAGGTCCCGCCGGATATGGTGAAGGAAACCATCCGCAAGCATCTCGCCCGCAGTGTTGAATTCTATGGCGACGAAGACGGCTCGCGCCTCTTCCGCAAGAATGCCGTTCAATATGTGATGATGAATCATCTCACACGCGATGAACGCCGCGAAATTTTGCGCTCGCGTCCGTCCGCTGAGTTTTTGGAATTGCTCGAAAAGATTTACGACTCACCGATCATCGCTCAAGCCGCCGTCCGCGGCGGGGACGCCGCCGAGAGCATGTTGATATAATCACCCCATGATCCTCGACCTGCCCCTCATTCTCGAAACGCGGCGCAATCATGCGCTTGAACATGCCACCATCCACATGCTTTCGCACAAGCATCCCGGCAAACGGATGGCGGGACATTCCAACCCGACCGGCTTTTTTCTGCTCGGCGACCTGACCACAGAACAGATTTGGGAATCGGCAAAGGAAGCACACACGCGACTCAATTCCGGCGAAAGCGGACTCGCCGTCCACCCGGGCTGCGGGACGAACATGGCGACCACCGCGCTTCTTGCCGGAACTTTTGCCTGGATGCCGCTTCGTGGAACGAAGTCTACGCTGTGGCGTCTCATGCTTATTCCGTTTGCATTGCTGTTTGCGCTGGCGGGTTATCAGCTCAGCAAACCACTCGGACCGTGGCTCCAAAAATACGTCACCACCGAAGCGGACTTGGGGAACATGCAGATCGTGGATATTGTGCCTGTTCGCCAGGGCGTGCATCGGGTGATTACGAAATAATGTGGTCTCGATACGCCCTTCGCGAAGAACGCTCAGGGCTACTCGACCACCTCTTCTTTCTGCCCTTTTTCATCTTTCATAATTCATCCCTCATCCTTCCAAATGCCCACCATCTTCCTCCTCTACGGTAACGACGAATTCGCCATCGCGCGCAAACTCAAAGACTTCGACTCGGAGTTCAGCGACCCCACCACCGCGGATATGAACACGACCCGTCTCGAAGCGCGGACGATGACTGAGAATGACCTCAACAACGCAGTCAACGCCATGCCGTTCCTTGCGCCGATGAGGCTTGTCTTTCTCCGTAGCCCATCGGGGAAGTTTAGCAACCCTGCTGCGCGAAAAAAGTTTTTGGAGTTTCTAGAGAAAGCGCCAGATACCGCCAAAGTTGTCATCTCAGAAGCCATCGAGCCAAGGGAAGCCGAAAAGCATTGGCTGGTGAAATGGGCAGACAAGAACAAAACGCTCGCGAAGACTCAAGCCTTCTTCCTGCCCAAGCAACGCGATATGCCGGGGTGGATCGTCAACGAAGCCAGGAATCAAAAGGGACAGATCGAGCCTGCCGCGGCGGCGCGTCTTGCCGAGATGGTTGGCGTGGATACCCGTCAGGCGGGGATGGAATTGGCTAAACTGTTGGCGTATGTCAACTGGGAGCGACCCGTTCGAGGGTCCGATGTGGAGGCGGTTTGTATCGTCACATCCCAACAAAGCGTGTTTGACTTCGTCGATGCCTTGTCGCAGGGCAATGCTAAAATCGCTCAAAAATTATTGCATCGTTTGCTTGAGAATGAGGACCCGTTCTCATTGTGGGGGATGGTCGTACGCCAATTCCGTTTGCTGATTCAGGCACGGGAAATTTTGGACGGGCGCGGAAACAAAGATGACGTGGCACGCGCGCTGGCGGTTCATCCGTTTGTGGCGGAGAAAACGACCGGGCAGGCAAACCGTTTTTCGATGGAAGCTTTGGAGGGGATTTACCACCGTCTGTTGAAGATCGATGAGCAGGTAAAAACAAGCCAGATCACATTGGACCTGGCTCTTGATACGCTGATCGTGGAACTGGCGCGGTAGTTATGGTGCGAATGAGGGGATATCTGCGGCGGAGATGCTGCCAACAGCCACCAAAATAAGAAGCAGGCAGTACGGCGCAAAACATAGAAAATTGAGCACAAGCCCGGTAATGGCAAGCCCGCGTTTGGGGTCGGCTTTGCGAAGCGCCATGATGCCGAGGATGATGCCAGCCAGGGTGAACAAAACGGTCAGGATCGCCATCACCGTCCCGCCGCCGAGGACAAGGGTATAGCCTGCTGTTTCCGAATCCATACCGAAGGTCGCGTTACCTTCCGTTACGGCTGCGAAGAGCGCCATGTAAATACACGCGAGCACTAGCACGATCATCGCAAGGACGAACGAAGTGGTTCCAAGGCGGGATGGTTTTTCGGGGAATTGCATGGGTGGGCTCCTTGATAAAGTTTATTGATTAGGACTTACGCAGTTCAAAATCTTTTGCCGCTAATTACACGAATTGTCGCGAAATTTTTTAATAATTCGTGTGAATTCGCGAAATTCGCGGCTTGCTCTTAGAGTTTTGCGTGTCTCCCTGAGCGACAGCGAAGGGTCTCTACGATAATCTAAGAGATTCTTCGCTTTGCTCAGAATGACAAGCGAAAGTCCTGATAAGAACAGGTGCGTCGCACCATACTTAATGAGACAGAGTCCAAGGGTTGCTTTTTCTCATCAATGAGATTCGTCTACCTCTCTGGTGCGACGCACTCAGGCGCTAGAACAGTGATGGTTGCTGTGGAACATCATCTTCATTCACTCCGCTCCAGCCAAATTTTTTCAAATCCACTTTGCCTTTGGCATCGAAGACAACACCTTCCGCTTCAAGCAATGGACGCTGCCGTTCTGCTCCCGGTCTTTCGCTAATCTTGCCTTGCGAATTGATGACGCGCTGCCAGGGCACGTCATCGGGGCAGTTTGCCATCGCTCCGCCGACCCAACGCGGGGCGAATGCGACGTAGGCTTCGATTTCCACACTAGTGGGCGGGGGGATCATTTTGGCGATCTGCCCGTATGTGGCGACTTTTCCGCGTGGGATGAGGCGGGTAATCGCCCAGACCTGTTCGTAGTATGCTTGTTGATTAGGAGGGGAGGAAAAGGATGGCATAACATTCTCCTTATTTAGACTTGCCGCTCCAGCCGTATTTCTTCATGTCGATGCGTCCTCTTGGGTTGAAGAAGACGCCTTCATCTTCGAGCATCAGTTTATGTCGCTTCGCTTCGAGCGCGTCCCGTTCGGTGATCTCACCCTTCGAGTTGACCACTCTCTGCCACGGCACTTCGTTCGGGCTGGCGGCGACAGCGTTGCTGACCCAAAGCGCGCCGAATTCGGCGAAGGTGTTAGCGTCCACACTGGCGGGCGGGCGGAGCATCTTGGCGATCTGTCCGTACGAAGCGACTTTGCCGCGCGGGATCAAAGAGACGATATTCCAAACTTCGGCATAAAACGCCTGCGGGTTGGGGAGGGATGGAATTTCGGGCATAGGTTTTTCCTTTTTGGATGTCACTCGTATAGGGGCTTAGCCCTCATACGAGCAATGGCTTTTATCGCGATGCGATGTATTTGTAGAAGAATGTCTGCCGAACATTGGCGATGAAATTCTGAGAAAGTTCATCGGTCATGAATTGGAGGGTGGGCAGGGCATCGGCGGTGAGTGTGCCGGGATGTTCTTCTTCGGGGACGCCAGGTTGGACAAGTTTGGTGATCGGGTCGGAGGTGAAGTCGCAGTTGCAGTCTTCGGCTTGGAAAAAGTAATAGTCAACGGTGCGATAGAGGGAACGGTTGATTTCATACAGTGGAGTGAAAGCGCCGAGGATAAGTAATGCGTAAAGCGTGATACGTAAAGTGCGAGAAATGGATTGGTTGAAGATGGTTTCGCCCGTCATCAACATGAGGTAGAAGAGTGGGGCGATGGAGGCGCGCATGACGAAGTCGCGGTCGCTTCCGAGTTGGATGAAGGGGATGAAAGCGAGAAGCGCGCCAGTGACTATCCAACGTGGGTCACAGTATTTGGATGGGGCGAGGATGAGCCAGAGGAGTCCGCCTTCAAGCAGGAAGAAGGCAAGGAAGTTGGTGAGCGGAATGGATTGAAGTCCGCGGGATTGGGCGGCGGTGTTAGAGAGGAAGTAGAAAGTGGAAAGTAGAAAGATGATGAGGGCGGAGAGGATTTGTTCCCAGCGAAGGTTTTTGAACGGGGATTTGAAGTCGGTTTGTTTGAAAAGTTCGATGAGGACATAGGGGAAGAGTCCCACTGAGGCGAGGGGAGCGAAGAAGAAGCAGAGAGACCAGATAAAAGCCAACTGTCCTCGTGTGTCACCCTGAGCGGAGCGAAGGGTCTCTCCCTCATTGTGCCAGAGATTCTTCGCTTCGCTCAGAATGACAATTAAGGTTATACACACCCATGCTGGAATGGCTTGATTGAAAACCCAAAATAATTGAGTGGTGAAGGATGAGTATTGCAAACTTCCAGCCCAGGTTTCGAGGTGGGTGATGGGCGGGAAAATCGTTGGATAATCTTTTGGGAAGAAAAGCGTGCCGAGGATGTCGAGTCCGCTGAAGAAGATGAGGAGGAGGGTGGATTTGAGTGGTGAAGTTTTGAGAGCGGAGGCAAGATGATGAGTAACGAGTAACAAGCCGGCGAGCGTCCAGAGGAAGAGGAAAAAGTTTGCAGCTTGCCAGTTGAGGAGCTTGCCGACGAAGGCGGAGGGAAGCCAATAGCCGACGTAATAGACTAGCATCTTGACCGGTCCGCTTTCGGGTTGGGCATAATAGACGGGCCAGTCGAAGTTCATCAGATCACGCAGGACAACGTTGCGCCAGTTATGGTCCCAGTTTTGGAAGGCGTAGCCGCCGATGCCGGAGAGGAGGAGCCAGAGGACAGTGAGCAGTAGCCAGGTGAGAGTGGAAAGTGGTAAGTGGAAAGTGGGAGATTGGAGATTGGAGATTGGAGATTGGTAACGCTGCCCTGAGCTTGTCGAAGGGTTGGTAAATAGTAATTTGTAGAGAGCAAAGAGGAGGATAAGGGCGAGGGGGATGGCGATGGTGAGGCGGACCCAGCCGAAGAGGAAGAGGAAGAAGGGGAGAGTGAGGTAGATGTATGAAAGACGTTTCATTAGTGGGCAGTGGAAAGTAGAAAGTGGATCACGGTCTACGGTTTATTGTCCATCGTCAAATTCGTAGATGATGTAATCTTCACGTTCGATTGTAACGGAATAATGCTCAGCCAGAAACGCGCGCAGTTCGGGGAAGTCGCGGCTGGTGTCTTCGCCGGAGATCCAGGGTTTGTCGATGGAGGTCACTTCGATGATGAAGCGCGGTTTGGATTCGGTCAGTTGAGTCATAAAGTCCGCGCGCAGGGATTGGATGTAGGGATTGGATACGTGATGATAGAAATAAAAATCAAAAACATACGAGGTCGCAATCGGGGCGCGGGTCTCGAGCATGGAGAGCAGCGAGCCGCCGGTCCAATCAAGCGGTTGGACTTCGTCGCCGGGTTCGAGATTCTTTTCAAGGAAGGTTGAGATTTGCGTTGCACGATCGGATGAAGTGGCGATGTCTTTGCCTTCGAGTTGGCGGAGGAAGGTTTGGGAGGGGCGGAGGTTGAGAAGGATGACTGTTAGAAGGATGAAGGATGAATAATTGGTAATTGGTGATTGGTAATTGGATGAGAGTGATAACGATGAAACAAGAATAATTGTGTAAATAAATGGGATGTAGTGATAGGGAAAGAATTGTCCTGTGAGGGCGGGGTAGAGGGCGTAGATGATAGCGAGACTGGCGAGTAGATAGGTTTGACGATTGCGATTGAGGTAGATGCCAAAGGCGGTGGGGATGAGCCAAAGTCCGCTTCCACCCAGACGCCATGCTTGATTTAACAAGTAAGCCATTCTCTCCGCTGACGAGGTGATCGCCATCTCGCCGTTGATCTGGGTGTAGAGCGGAATGTAGTTGAGGATAATCGTGAGGAAGGGTGTCAGTGAATTGGTGAGGGCGAGCCAGAGTGTGATGAGTGAAACAGGAATTAGGAAGCCGATGGCTGTGGGGAGGATGATCTGCTTGGCAACGAGTGACAGAGAAAACTCATGGCGTTGTCTTAGGTCTGCAATGTCAAAGAGCAGAAAGGGGACGAGTCCGAGTGCGGCGTGAGGTTTGAGAGTTGCAGCGAGTCCGTAGAGGAGTCCCAAGATAAAGCGTTTGCGAAAATCGAGAGAGTCGGTCGCGCCGATCCAGATCGAAAGGGAGATGAAGATGAGGATGAGGTATTCGCGTTGCAGGGAAAGGGCGGGGCCGCCTTGCAAGTATTTGAGGGCGAAGAGCATGGGCGCGGCGAGAGCCGGAATTTTTCCGAAGCGCCGCATGGCGAGATAGGTGATGGTGAGGATTGCGGCGAGGATGATGAGGTCGAGGATGCGGATGCGGAGTGCGCCGAAGTTGCTGAGGATGCCAAGCAGGGAATAGACAAGATAGCTGCCGGGCATTTGAAAGTCGAAGAAGTCGCGGTAGGGCATTTGCCCGTTTTGCATGAGGAAGGCTTCGTAAAAGAGCGGGGCTTCGTCGTGCGCGATGGGCCATTGAAGTGAAAATGCCGCCTGTGCGATGAGCAAGGCGGCAAGCAAAATCAGGACGAATGTAGTGATGCGTTGAAGATTATTTGACATCTTCTCCGAGGTCCATTTCGGTGGTGGAGACGAGTTCGCGGGTGATGGGATTGACCTTGGCGATGAAGTTCTTGCTGTTGACGTTGTAGATGATGAAAAAGTTGGATGCGTCTTTGTAATATTGCGAAAGGATGGCATCGGCGTTTTCGATCAGCTCGGTATAGCCGTTGCCGCTGACGCCCGAAATACCGGCGGTGATTTTATCTTGATAGTTGAGATAGCCGTCACCGTTGAAATCGGCTTTGACGATGTTGAAGACCCAGAATTCGATAGTGGGAGCGGGTTTCTCCGGGTCGTTCGGGTCGTAGACCAGTTGAGGGAAACCAGCGGTCTGGTAGATGACGTAATCATTATTCGGCAGGAGGCGATGATATTCTTCGTTTTGAGTGTTGAAGAACACGTAATTGTAGGTGGCGTAGGAAGAGTAACCCGAATAGCCGCTTCGGCTGATCCATTCAAAAGGATTGAGGCTGGAGTCGCGGGTCACTTCGACGGGGACAATGCCTGCCATGAGATAGTCGGTGCCTTGAATGAGGTTGAACGAAGAGAGAGTCTTTTCAGTGGGGATAGGCGTGGACGGCGCTTCGACATTGATGGAAGAGTCTTGTGGAATGATATTGCGGCTGCAAGCAAAAGTTGAAAATGAAATTGCAAGCGCGAGCAGAAGGATGGATGGTCGTTTCATGGGAGGCTCACTTTTTTATACGGGATTAACAATTGCCTTAGTTGTTGCCTTTATTTCTTGAGTAGTTATTAGACGTTATCGGAAATAACTTATATGCCACCGTCCCGAAGGTTTGAGCGAGTAAATTTAATGCCGAATAACAACCTTCGGGACGTTTTTTTCTAATTACCGATAACGTCTATTATTCGAAATTCTTAACGCAAAGCCGCCAAGGCGCAAAGATTTATTTTTTCCTTTGCGCCCCTGCGTCTTCCCTGGCACCGCCCGCCAGGGCAGGTGTGCTAAAAATCGAGCGAAGTTCACAAGATGGCAGCAAGGGTGAACATTTACTCGACAAACTCTCCGCCGATGATGTCTTTTTCAATAACTTGGCGATCTGCGTTGAATTTGAATTTCACTTCCACGCGTTGAAAGCATTTATTCTCGCCCATCAATACTTTGCGGGCATAGAAGACATCGCCGCCCTCTTCGTATTCCACGCTCAAGTCGTTGTCGAGGTCGATGCGCCCGGTGATGGTCTCGCCGCAGCGTTTGCATTTGACGTTGAAGGTGTAATACGTTTTTGTGTAAGGTTCACGAGGGGCGAAAAGTTTTTTGAGAAAGTTCATGTTTATCCTTCCTGTTTCGCTTCATAGCCGTACAACTCGACCCTGAAAGCGGAGAGGGAGCGATTGATGTCGGTGATGAATGCCGCAAGAGAAGCAATCAGCGAGCCCATGCAGATCACGAAGATGATGCTGAGCAGCCAGGCATCTTCAATGCCAAACAGGGCGGTGATGAACAGAATGATAATGAGCAGCGCGGCACATAATAAGCTGATTGCCGCAAAAAGAATGGACAGGCGAATCAAGCGTGCCTGACTCCACAAGATGTCAATTTGCGCGAGGGTTTTCTGGCGCGGAGGTCCGCCCTGGGTTTCGGAGGTCGCCAACAGATTGCGGGCGCGGTCGATGACGCGTGAGAGGCGGTTGGTCATGCTTAATAAAAGCAAGCCCACTCCCGAAATCAAAATCACAGGTCCGATGGCGGTTTGCAGGACGGGGATGAGTTCTTTGATGGAGGTCATTCAAACTTCCACTTCTTCAACACATCCATCGCTTTGACGTGGGTCAAGTCCAATTGCAGCGGCGTGATGGAGACCATGCCTGCACGCAGCGCACCAAAGTCGGTGCCGGGTTCGTCCACGCCGGTGGGGGCTTCGCCGCCGATCCAGTAATACGGTTTGCCGCGCGGGTCACTGCGCACATCGAGCGCATCGCGGTACACGCGCAAACCTTGTCTCGTCACCATGTAACCTTTGAGTTCGGATTCAGGCAGATACGGAACATTGACGTTCAAGACGACGCCTTCGGGCAATCCATCCGCAATGACCTGTTCGACGACGCGCCTCCCGACTACGGCGGCAGTTGAGTAGTCGAGTGGACCTCGGTGCCCCTCGGGCGAATCCAACGAAACGGCGACGCCTTTCACGCCAGCGATGACCGCTTCCATTGCGGCGGTGACCGTGCCGGAGTAGGTCACATCATGCCCGACGTTTGCATTCGGGTTGATGCCCGAAACGACGATGTCGATGGTTTCTTCGATAAGACCGAGCAGTGGTAAAGCAACACAATCTGAGGGCGCACCGTCCGAGGCGAAAGCGGTTGTACCGTCTGCGAGAGTCACCTCTTTCACGCGCAGTGGACGTTCCATCGTCTTGACGTGTCCAGATGCAGACCAGTTCTTATCCGGCGCAAAGACGGTCACTTTGCCGAGTTTGCGCATTTCCTGCGCGAGAGCGAGGAGTCCGGGGGCGGTAACGCCGTCGTCGTTGGTTACAAGTATGTGCATGATTTGATTTTCCGATTTCTGATTGACGATACTTCGACAAGCTCAGTACAAGTTTACGATTAGTGATTGAATTATACGCCATGCCCTTGCCGGTGTGCGTCGCACCAGACGGGTGGGAGAATCTTATTAACCAGCAGAATCTAACGGGTCAGAGAATCCAATTAAGTCTGGTGCGACGCACTCACAGGTGGCAAACAAAAACGCCCTGCTTTGTAGGCAGAGCGCGTTTTTGACGATGGACGATAGTGCTTTTTCCATCGTCCGTCGTCCACAGTCTATCGTCAGGGAATAAACATTATCAGTATGGTTATGACAAGCCCAACAAATGTGCCTTTGAGAACGACTTTCATCGCCTGGCGTTGAATCTGGGCGTTTTCCTTGTTATCTTTGACCCGTTCATATTTCTCTGAGGTGCGGCGTACACGACGCGTAGCGAGAGCTACTCAGGTTTTGTCGAAGGCTTGGAAGATGGAAACTGTTCCGGCAGAGAATAAGGCGAATAGTGGCAGCCGCCATAGTTTATCCGCGCCGAGGAGGAGCAGAACGGCGAGAATGATGAATGTGATTGCCAATTGGATGATGCCGAAGCGCATCCGCTTTTGGCGTTCGGCTGGACTGATATTGGGGATACAAGCATCAGCGGATTCGTTGCCTTCGGGGTTAAAGGTGACTTTTTTGGGGGAATCGGAAAATTGGGCGAGCATGGAAGAGGTCTCTCTTTCGTTGGCGTTGAGACGATGCAAGTTCATGGTTTCATACTTGAGAAAAGCAGTTTATCAATTTTCCGCAACCTTATTTGATAGACAGCCGTAAATATGCTTACAACCTATCCAAATATTTTTAGCTCAAGGCGGCGTACCCATGCTGGGCACTTTCCTCGCCGCCGAGGACTGCGGCGAGAGCAATTTTAGGATAAGTACTTAGTCTATCCAAATGTGATATAGGAGCACTGATGAAAGCGATCGTAGCTGAACGGTACGGTACCCCTGATGTCTTGCAATTCAAAGATGTGGAAAAACCTGCGCCCAAAGATAACGAAGTGTTGGTGAAAGTCGCTGCGGCATCGTTGAATATGTATGACTGGCATTTGCTGACTGCGGATATTTTTCTTGTCCGCTTGAATAGGGGGTTGTTTAAACCTAAAAACAAAATCCTAGGAGCGGATGTTGCCGGGTGGGTAGAGGCGGTTGGCAAGAATGTGACACAGTTTCGGGTGGGTGATGAGGTATTCGGGGATCTTGCCGCAAGCGGCGACAGCAGTTTTGCCGAGTATGTGGCTGTGCCGGAAAAAGCACTGGCGCATAAACCAATCAACCTGACGTTTGAAGAAGCGGCAGCCCTTCCGATGGCGGCAGTCACAGCATTGCAGGGCTTGCGCGACTATGGAAAGATCCAGGCGGGGCAAAAGGTGTTGGTTCAGGGAGCATCGGGTGGAGTAGGTTCGTTTGCAGTGCAGATTGCCAGGGCATTCGGAACGGAGGTAACGGCGGTGTGCAGTACCCGCAATGTGGAGCAGTCCCGTTCTCTCGGCGCGGATCATGTTATTGATTACACCAAAGAAAACTTTACAAAAAATGGAAAACGGTATGATCTGATCTTTGCCGCGAATGGATATCGCCCACTGGAGGATTACAAACACGCGCTTACTTCTAGGGGAGTTTATGTGATGGCAGGCGGTTCGGGAAAGCAGATGTTCGAGGCGTTACTGCGCGGTTCATTCGCCTCTGAAAAGGATGGCAGGAAAGTGCGTGTTTGCACTGCGCAGCCAAAACAGGAAGATTTGGTCTTCATGAAAGGGTTGGTCGAATCGGGCAAAGTCAAGCCGGTGATCGACAAGTGCTATCCATTAAACGAAACGGCGCATGCCCTTCGTTATCTTGGTGAAGGGCATGCGCGCGGGAAGGTGATTCTTACGGTTGCGTAACGTCTATGGCGCGGCTCTCAACAACACCCCATTCTGTGATGGGTCTTGCAAGAGAATGCCGTCTTCGGTCTTGTTGTAGGGGATGCCTGCATTTTCCACGCGGGCGGTCACTTCGGCGAGCACAGAAGGATTCGGGTAGTCCACGCTCATGTAGCGCAGTCCCACAGCATCAGGCGGGGGAGGAGGCGCGCCGCGTCCATTCCAGGTGTTGAGTCCGATGTGATGGTGGTATCCGCCTGCCGAGACGAACGCCATGCCAATTCCAGCAGAGACCCCCATGACATCGAAGCCTAGCACGCCGTGATAGAAATCGACCGCTTCGGGGATGTCGCGCACATGCAGATGGACGTGCCCCATGCGGGTTTCGACGGGAGCGGGCAGATCGAGGCGAGCCTGCCCTGAGCCTGTCGAAGGGTCTTCTTTGAGGTGACTGAACAGCGCATCGACATTGAGCGCTTCGCGTCCATCGCTCCAACGACCATCTGCCCAGCGGGCTTCGTAGTTGCCGTCTTTGATCGTCCACGAACCATCTTCGGGCGACTCACAATACAGTTCGATGCCGTTGCCTTCAGGGTCGCTGAGATAGGTGGTCTTGGTCATGACGTGGTCGGTGGGTGAGTTAGGAATTTTCAACGCAAACAAACGCGCCATGGCGATGGCAAGCTCGCGGCGGTTTGGGAACACGATGGCAAAGTGATATAAACCCGTCACGCCGCGATAACGCTTGAGATTCGGCTGTTCATCCAGCACGAGCAAATCCGCACCGCCAGCGCCGAGACCTGCGCGATTTCCCTCGCGCCAATGGACTTTGAACCCCAGTGCCTTTTCGTAAAACTGGATTTGATTCTCCAGGTTGGCAACGGTTAAGGCAACATGTCCCATCTTCGTAGCGGGGTGAACCGAGTATTCCTGTTTGGCGGGGGTGTTTGTTTGAGTTGTCATTTTTACCTTTATCTTTCATCCGTGAATCGGGTGTACCTATCAGACGATACAAACACGGAATTAATTTCCTTCGGTTCGAATTAGAAGCCTAATTCTTCCCTGACAAAAATGACGGTGATGCGCCCCGGCATATCGCGATTTAAGATCAATATTTTATTGAGCGAACTGTTCACGCCAAAGGCTTCCTGCATGCGGGCATCTTCGAGCGGGTGACTGTATTCTTTGATGCGGCGGAATCCTTCGCTCAGGTCGCTGACGATTTTTTGTGTGCCGACCACCCAGATGACTTTCCCTGCGCCGTAGGCATAGGCAGAGACCTGGCTTCCCGTGCCGGAGGCGGTCAGCACTTCACCGGCTTCAGTGATCGCGTGAACACTGCCGATGATGTAATCGGGAATGGTGCGTAACTTGCGAATTTCATCGGCTTGAGTCTTGCGGTTTAGGGATAAGACTTTCGGGCGGATCGCATTATATCGTCCAGAGTTGTCGAACTCGGCGGATAGACCGAGCGCTTCCAGTGTCTTGGATACGTTGGCATAAACTTCCGCGCCTTGGGGCACGAGGTCGAGGACGATCCGTTTTGCTTCTTCACCATTCTCTGCGACCAGCGCTTTTATCTCATTGGCTTCCAAGGCTTGCATTACCTTCTGGATTTGTTCTTCGTTTGCTAGTTGGGCAAATTCCCGGTTTGGCGTCTGTACCAGGGGGTGTGTTGTTATCATATAAGCTTCTGCAATTACGATGTGACCGGTTTGAATTCAGCCTGATGAGCGCTTAGAAAATCGGCAACGCTGATCGGCTTGAACCCAGTCAGTTCTTCGACTGTGTTGGTCACCGCGCTGAACTTCCCCTGTGCAATGGCGACATCGAAAGATGCGTAGCCTTCTGCGACGGGGCGGGGCAAACCGTTCGCTTCCATGGCTTGGACAAGCGCATCCAATGTGATGGGGACGTAGGTAATCTCACGCCCGGCAAGCTTGCTTGTGATTTCTGCTATCTCATATTGAGTGACAGCTTCCGGTCCGGTGATTTCCACGGTTCGCCGACCCTCAAAAGAGGAGGTGAGAGCGGCAGCAGAGGCGCGGGCAACATCCTCACGGGTGATGTATGCGGCTTTTCCGTCACCGATGGCGTTGAACAATTTTCCGGTCTGAAGAGCCTGAGATACCGACATCAACAGTAAGTCCATGTAGATGTTTTCGCGCAGGGCGGTCCAACCTAGCTTGCTCGCCGCCAACGCTTCTTCCGTTCCGCGATGATCGGGGGCAACGAAGGCTGGCGAATCCGGACCGGGATTGATGATGGAGGTGTACACCACATGCTTGACGCCGGCTTGTTCCGCCGCCTTGATGGCATTGCGATGTTGGTTGAGACGGCGACCTGGCACATCCAGCGCGTCGGTGCTGATGAGCAGGAGTCTGTCCACGCCCTGGAATGCCTGCGACAACGAAGCGTTATCTTCAAAGTCGGCATGGCGGACGATGACTCCACGATTGCTGAAATCTGTCAGTTTTTCCGGTGTACGAGTGGCGGCGATAATCGTTCCTTTGTGAGTCTCCAATAACAACTCCAGAACGCGGCGTCCAAGTTGACCGGATGCGCCTGTGACCAGTAATGTAGATTTTTGATTCGATGACACTGTTTTATATCTCCTAAGTTTTGTTATGCAGCGTCCCAAAGGATAGTTTATTCCTTTGGGACACGTTTGTACCTAACTGAGAATTTTGAGCGCGCTGCCCCAGTTCGTTCCGAGCGTGCCTTGTGTGACGATGTGCAGCAATTGCATCCCTTCGATCTGGCGGGCGCGGCTCAATGGGCCTGTGTCCACAGCGCGCATACCGCCGTCGGTGACCAACTGCGCGACCTTTGCCTTTGCATCGGCATCGTCACCAGCAATGAAGACGTCCAGCTTTTGCCCGGCAACTTCACCGGCAACGAGCGTGCCCGCGTAGGTCGTATTGAATGCCTTGACCACTTTTGCGCCACTCG
>JACPVC010000085.1 GCA_016191955.1 Chloroflexota bacterium | reverse complement strand
GGCAAATCGGCTTCGTAAGGTTATCTTCCCCTCTCGACTCAAGAATCGCGGCGCATTCAGCGCCGTGATTTTTGTTTTAATTCTTAACTGATGTTACGCGATTTCTACTTTCTTGCATCCCTTGCCCTTCGACTGCGCTCCTCGTCCTTCGACAAGCTCAGGATGCACTCGTCCTCCCGCTCACGCGTGCCGGCGCACTGCGTCTTCGCGCAGCGAACGGCGGTGCAGGCAGGGCGGCTGCCGCGCTCCCGAAATACACCGGGACGATGTGAGCGGAGAGCGGATGCTGAGCGAAGTCGAAGCATCCTCCCGCTCGTAGTCGAAGCGCAAGTACATAACATCAGTTCTTAACTGTAGGTCAGGCTTGCAGCCTGACGATTTCTAAAACACGGATTTGGCAGGTTGAAAACCTGCCCTACTTGCTTGCGATCTCTTTCAACGTCCGCACCCCTGCCCCGCTTCCTTGCGGATGTTTGAACGCGCCATTGCCAGTGACAAAAACAGTCGCGCCAGCTTTCTTCATAAGCGGAAGAGTCTCAGCGTTGATGCCGCCATCCACTTCGAGATGAGCGTGAGAACGAAGCACATTCAGCTTGGCACGGATTTCCTCGACCTTGGCAATCATCTCCGGCATGAATTTCTGACCGGAAAAACCTGGGACAACGCTCATGACGAGTACGAGGTCAACAAGCGGCAATGCGGAATCGATTGCAGAGGCGGGAGTAGCAGGGTTTAACGTCACACCGGCAGTGCAGCCGAGGGATTTGATTTTCTCGATGATGCGCGGCAAATCTGGGCAGGTCTCTACATGGACAGTGATATTATCCGCCCCGACTTTAGCAAAGGCGTCAATGTGCTTCTCCGGTTCGGAGATCATGAGATGCACGTCGAGCGGAAGTTTGGCAACACGCCTGAGCGACTTGACGAACAAGGGTCCAACGGTGATGTCGGGCACAAAATGTCCGTCCATGACATCGACGTGAATCCAATCAGCGCCGGCAGATTCGACCGCGGCGACCTCGTCGGCAATATGTGCAAAATCTGAAGCAATAATAGAAGGGGCAAGAAGGTAGTTGGTCATAATAAACATCGACGCCGGGGACGGCGTCGAGAGCAATTATATTAACTTGGTGGGAAGTAGGAAAGATAGATCATCAACCCGAAGGGGATCAAACCACCCCATGCGAGGACAGCGAGGAGACCCAGACCGACGGCTACCCAGTCAATAGGTTCAGTGTAGGTTTCTGCCTGGTAGGCTGGGGCAGGCTCCGGCTGAATCGTCTGAGGCGGGTATGCGGGTTGATAATACTGCGGAGCAGGTTCAGGCTGGCTCGGAGGGGAGAGTCGCTCCGCAATATCCTGTTTGATGGTGATAATGGGCGGCTGAGAAGAAGGTTCTTTTTTGGCGGGGGCAGGTTCGGTGCCGAATTTTTGCAGCACACGTCCAAGTTGGTCGGCGGTGCGATAGCGTGCCGCAGGTTCCTTGGAAAGGACCTTCATGACGATCTCTTCGAGGGTGGGCGGAATATCGGGAACGTATTCGCTAATGGGCAGCGGGCGCGCGGAGATGTGCAAGCGCGCAAGTTCGTCGGCGGTGGAGGCGGTGAAAGGCGTTGTGCCGGTAAGGATTTCGTAAAGGACAACGCCAAGCGAATAGACGTCGGAGGCAGGGGTGGGTGCTTCACCTGCGGCTTGTTCGGGTGCAAAGTAAAGCGGCGAGCCCCAGACGACATCATTGCGCTCGCCGGGCTTGATGGTGGCGAGGGCGCGCGCGATGCCAAAGTCTGTAACTTTGAGACGCATATCCTTCGAGACGAGCATGTTGTGCGGCTTGATGTCGCAATGCACAAGCCCGGCGCGATGAGCATACCCAACACCCGCACACGCCTGGATCAGGAGCGGAATACCCTGCCCGAACGGGAAACGCCCGCGATCGCGGATGATCTGTTTGAGATCCTTACCGGGGATGTGTTCCATAACGATGTAGAGCAGGTCATCGGCAGAACCAAAGTCGTGGACGGTGACGATGTTGGGGTGTGAAAGATTCGCAGCGGCACGCGCTTCGAGCCAGAACTGCTTCTGGAAATTCTCGTTCGCGGAATATTCCTTGCGCAGGACTTTAATGGCGACAGGACGGTCCAACACGACATCACGCGCGCGATAAACGTTCGCCATGCCGCCGGAACCCAGCACTTCCTGCAATTGATATCGGTCGTTAAGTAATGCGCCTTCGGTCATTGTGACGGGATTATACCGTGAGTTGAGGGTATGGGTTATTGGCGATATTTTTAGGGTTTACGCTCCGGCCTTGTTCCTTTTTTGATCCTTTCCAAAATACTTAAAGTAGATCAGTAAAATACAACCCAGAAGAAACACAAAACCGGATGCCACAATGACCTTTGACGTGCCAAAGTCCAGCCACACAACAAGGAAAAATAACTCGACCACCAGGTCCTTCAATGCAGTGGAGAAAGCCCATATCAATGATCCAAACCCAAAAAGGTCTCTCAAGCCAAGTTTATACTCATTGACTTTTGCAAGATGGATAATCATAATCAGTTCCAGCAGGGTCAGTAAAATAGAGGACCCCGGAATTAGGCTGGTACCCCACGCTACAGCTCCAGCAAGTAAGGTATAGAGCAAGACGAGTTTCATACGTTGGATTCTCCTTTTGCTGGATCGGTTTATTTTCTTGCCGTTATCAAAATTCTACGTATTTTCGTTGCCGAAATCATCTGTCATTTGTCATAAGAGGGTCCAGTGCCGGAACGAACTTCTCAGATAATCCCCCATCCATCAGATATATAATACCCACGGTCATAAATTGCGCTTTCCACCTTTTAAAAAGCGCAATTTATGACCGCGCTGGGTATAATCTCCATCCATGCGTAAGGGACTTTTACTCTACAACCCCGCCGCCGGGCGGTTCCCGGTGCGACGATATGTGCGGGGCATCATCAAGCCGCTGGAAGATGCAGGCTGGAAGATCGATATCGCCGAGACATTAAGCGGCACCCATGCCATTCAAACTGCGCATCAAGCCGCGCGGGAAAAATACGATGCCGTCTTCGCCATCGGCGGGGATGGAACAGTTGGGCAAGTCGCAAGCGGCTTAGTCCACACCGAGACGGCGTTGGGCGTGCTCCCCGCCGGGACGACGAACGTCTGGGCGCAGGAGCAAGGGCAGAAACCTTTCAATTGGCTTCAGCCTGGCAGCTTGCGCGAGAACGCCCGTTTACTGGCGAACGTCGAGCCACAATATGTGGACGTGGGCGATTGCAACGACCACCCTTTTCTACTTTGGGCGGGCATCGGGCTGGATGCACAAACCATCAGCAAGATCGAGCCGCGTCCGCGCTATTTCAAATATATCTCCGTGCCGCATTTCTTCGTCACCACTGTTTGGGAAGCCACCTTCTGGCAGGGGCTGGATTTGCGCGTCCACGCCGAAGGCAGTTTGGTAGAAGGGCGCATCCTCGTCGCTGTTGCCACCAATATCCGTCATTATGCGGGCGGCATGTCGCTCATCTCACCGAATGCTTTTCTCGACGACGGCGAAATGGATTTGTGGCTCCTCAGCGGTGATAATGTCGCCGACGCCTTCCGTCATTTCTTCGACCTGCTCGCAGGAAGGCATCTCACCTCCGACCAGGCACGCTGCATTCCATTTCGCAACGTCACCATCGAGTCGGCTGCGAATTTCTCCATTCAAGTCGATGGCGACCCGATGCTCGGCAGTCATAAGGCAGAGATCAAGGTCAGGCATCGCGCGCTCAAAATATTGATGCCCGAAAACGCTTTATACTTATTGAAAAATCCAAAGAGATAACACAAGAGTGCGTCGCACCTTACGCTGAGGACTCTCTCAACCTGTCTGGTCCCTTATCAGGGATAATATGCGACGCACCTGTCCCTCGATAAAACCATGGACTTACGCCCTTACCTAAATCGATTCGTCATCTTCGGCTCATTGATCGTTGCCGGAGTTTTGATCCTGGTCACTCTGATTCTCATCGGCTGGACTTCGCCCCGCTTCTCTCCTGAAGTTGGGTTTGCCCCAGCGGACCTGACCATGATCCCCGCCCCGACCCACACCCCCGCTGTAACGGTGACTCCTACGACCGATCCATTTGCCACCCCAATCATTGACCAGACCGTCATCAACATCGACGGCTATGTGCAAATCACAGGCACCGGCACCGACGGCTTGCGCATCCGCTCTGCGCCAGGGTTGAACACCGACACAGTTTTCCGTGGCGAAGAGTCCGAAGTCTTCCTCGTCAAAGACGGTCCGCAAACCTCGGATGGATATACCTGGTGGTACGTCGTCGCACCATATGACGATACCCGCGCGGGCTGGGCAGCAGCAGAATTTTTAACAGTGGTGCCACCGCCATAAAACTGTAAGGCGACATAATATGTCGCCCTACCAATAAAGGAAACAAGCATGAACGAAAAACCAACTGGAATTACAGCAAACAAAAGCAAGCGTGAATTTACTGTGACGTGGGATAGCGGGCACGTCAGTGTGTATCCGTTCGGGCTGCTGCGGGCAGCGTGTCCGTGCGCTTCTTGTAGGGGTGGGCATGAGAATATGAAGTCTGAGCCGGATGAAGAAATGTTTACGAGAGTGATGGAAGATAACGCATCCACACGATTAACCAATGTGGTGGCTGTCGGCTCGTATGCGCTGACCATCGTCTGGGAAGATGGGCATGATTACGGCATCTACAACTGGTACTATCTGCGAAAGTTATGTCCGTGCAAGGAATGTAGAAGTAAGTAAACAAGGAAGTAAGGAAACAAGTAGACAAGTAGACAAGTAAAAAAACAGGTAGGCACAAATTCAAGCCTACCTGTTTTCCTTTCTACTTGTCTACATCATGGCTTTGGCGTGGCAGATGGAGTCTTGGTGGGCGTGCGTGAAACTGTCGGCGTGGTGCCGGGCTTCTGGGTGGGCGTAGCAGGCTTGGGCGTGGATGTCGAGCCGCCGCCCTTCGGGGTGTTCGTCGGTGGGACGAGGACTTTGAGTCGCGCTGTGGCTTCCGCACGCATTTCCGGCGTCATCACATCTTCATCCAGTTTAAGCAGGTCCTGCCAGGATTTGATGGCATCACGGATGTCGTTGCGCTGCTCCTGAATGCGTGCGCGCCAAAACAGTTCGAGGGCTTTCTCTTCATCCGTATCGGCAAGCGAGCGCATGGACTCGGCTTGTAGGAAAGCGCTGCCATACTTTTTAACACCATACAGGGCTTGTGCATACCCGAGCCGCGCTTCGAAAGATTCGGGTTCTTCTTCAACTGCCGTGTTCAGGTCGCCTTCGGCTTCCTGGAAATTGCCAAGCTCAACATGCGACAAGCCGCGATAGATGAGGTACTTCTTCATGCCGTTGCGGTTGAGCGCTTCGCCGCTGTCGATGGCAGCCACGGCATTTTGGTATTCACCGAGATAGAAATATGCCTGACCCAGTTTCCCGAAACCGGTTGCATCTTCAGCTTCATAGGTGGTGTAAAGACGCAGGGCTTCTGCGGCATTTGCATAATCTTCGCGGTCGATGTAGAGGTCACCCAACAGCTTATAGGTCGGGAGGTTGAGAACATCCGCTTCGTATGCTTTTTGAGCGTATTCCAATGTCTTGTCCTCATCGTCTTCGCCAAGATAAGCATAGGCATAGGCAAGATAGACCTCAGGAGAACCGGGCAACAATTTTTCGGCAAGTTCCAAGTCTTCGAATGAGTCGGCATAGTCACCGCGGGCAATCAGCCAGCGTGCGCGTTCGAGATAGGTTTCGCCGAAGTTCGGGTCGGATTCGATGGCTTGATTAAATAACTTGGTGGGATTGAAATCGGGGTTCGACATCAAACTGACGCGGGCAAGCCCCAGATACGCAGGACCGAAATTCGGGTTGAGGTCAATCGCCTCTCGATAGTAACTTGCGGCGCGGGTGGTATCGTCTTGGAAACGGTATGCCTCGCCAATGTAATATGGAATATCCGCCGATTCTGGCTCAACGGGGCGAAGCAGCAACATATTTTCGATGAAGACATCCCATTCCTTGTTGTCATACGCTTCTTTCGCGATGCGGAACTGGTCCACTGCTCCGGCGGAGCGCGGTGTGTTGACGTATAACGCAGTCGGCGTGTAGGTTGCATTCAAGAAGGCGGAAAGCGGAGTGGGTCCGCTGAAAACCTGGGTGGGAATGGCAGTTGCGCCAAAGATGGTGGGCGTGGCTGTAAATGTAGGAGAAGGTCCGGGTGTGTTGGTGGGAGCCAATTCGGCGGTTCCCAAACGCGGAAGGATGACCCCAAAATAAATGATTGCACACATGCCAATGCCAATCGCCGCCAGACCACCAAGCCGTACAACCGGGCTGCGCAGTGCAACGCGGACTCCGCGTTCTTTTGGCTTCTCATGCGCGAGGAGCAATTTCTCCTCCCACGCGCGCGGACGGTTCATGGGGAACGGTTGGATGGTCTCGTCGGGGGTTAAAGCTCCGAGCAAGATCAAGCCGCGTTTGGCAATCGAATTTTCCGGGTCCAGTTTAAGAGCCGTTTGCAGGCAGTAGATACGCTCCTTGGTGGCATCCACCGACGCGCTGAGCCAGATCCAATAGGTGGGGTTGTTCTGATCCGATTTAAGCAGGAGGGTGAGCAGTTCCTTGGCGCGCGGTTTATCGCCGCGGCGCAGGGCATTCACAGCATCTTGAAAGATGGTGTCGTTGTTCTGCTCGTTACTAGGCTCGTTGAAATGCTCTTTGAGTTCGCCGGTCATGAGTCCATTTTAATTCAATTCATGGAATTCTTCGACCTGATATACATAAACTTGCAATTTTGTTTCCCGCCAGAGATTTGGGCGTTCGTTCATCTTATAGCAAAGCTGGCGCAGGAACTCCTCCGGTTCGGGGATCTTCTCCCAGACTTGCGGCAGGAAGGTGGCGCGGCGGAATCCATGTTTGAGGATGACCCCATCGATGTGCGGACGCAGCTTTTTGAGCAAGTCGTCAGCATCTAAATATTGCAATTCCTGCGGTTGGCTGAGATAGGATACTTCGATTTGGATGCGGTTCAATTCGTTTTCGCTAACGGGCGGGAAGCGCGGGTCTTCCAATGCTGCCGCAATGGCGTGTTCGCGCACATCATCTGCCAGCGGCTGATGCGCTTCCAATGCGCCGATGCAACCGCGCAAGTCATTGTGTATGGTGAGTGTGACAAAGGATGCGCCGTTCTCGCGCAAAACCGGCGTGAGTGATTCTTTTTCCAATGGCGGTAAGCGCCTGCCCTGCACAGTGTTTTCAATCGCTTCACGCGCAATGCGCAAGAGCGTTTGCTTCTCCCCATCGGTTAATGAAGTTGACATGTTACCCTCCGATCAAGAGCCATTTCACCGCAAAGAACGCCAAGTTTAAAAGGGTTTACTTCGCGCACTTCGCATGCTTGGCGGTAACTTACTTCAATGAAGACAACTTCCAGTATTCGCGGTTGTGATAGATCAACGGTTCGCCGCTGCCGGTTCCGCGCGCGGCGACTGCTTCGGCGATGAAGAGCGTGGTTGCGCTCGCATCATACGTTTGGACAACGCGGCAATCCAACCAGGCAAGTCCGCCCACGATCAAGGGTGAGCCGCTGACGAGAGTTTCAGTCTTCACCGCGGCAACGCGGTCTTCCACTTCGGGCATGCGCCCTGCAAATAAATCTGAGACCCTGACCTGGTCTGCGGATAAAATCGTCAACCCGAAGACGCGGGATTTCGTCACCAGCTCATGCGTGCGCGTATGTTGCTGCAAAGAAATGGTAAGCAGCGGCGGAATTAACGAAATCGAGGTGAACGAGTTGACGGTCATACCGTGCATCTCACCTTCATAGACAGTGGTAACTACGGTCACGCCAGCCGTCCACGCACGCATGGCAGATCGCAAGGCTTCAGGGTCAAGGGTCATAACGGGGGATGTCTCCATATCTGTTTCTCGATTTCATCATAATTGTCGCGGAAAGGTAAGTCAAGCCAGAAAAACAAATTTGTAGGGCTTGCGCAGTTCAAAATCTTTTGCCGCGAATTTCGCGAATTCACGCGAATTGTTTTAAAATTCGCGAAATTCGCGGCTTGCTCTCGGGTTTTACATAAGTCTCAAATAGACCTCTTACCGCACATCCTTGATTCAATTTCGAAGCAAAACCTTACCTTAATCGTCATTCATTCTTGCGTGGTAAACTCACCCGCATGTCGCCAAAAGTCAGAAACATTCTTCTTGGGCTGGCAGGGCTGCTCTTGCTGGCTGTGTTGGTTTATCAAATCCCCGCTGTAAAATCCCGCCTTGATTGGCGTATCGATGTTTTTCAAATCTACGTAAAAAACGTCATCGACCCGGTCGGTCCCGTGCCGACGGCACTACCCGTCACGCCGCTGTCCTTCACTCCCACCGTTGCTGCAACAAATACGACGGTCGCGCAAAGCCTGCCAACCGTCACAGCGATGGCGACCTTCCCCCCACTGCCTGCGCAGGCATCCATCAAGTCTCCGCCGTATGAAAAACAGACCGCCAACAATTGCGGTCCGGCTACGCTTTCGATGGCATTGCATCTATATGGTTGGGAAGGCGAGCAATCCGACATCTCGAACCTTATCAAGCCTGTATCCGGCGACCGCAACGTCAACCCGGAGGAACTGCGTTATTACGTCCGCACGCAGGCAGGCTGGCTCAACCTTGAATATCGCGTGGGTGGAAGCCTTGAATTGCTCAAACGTTTGCTGGCATCGAATTACCCGGTCATTGTGGAAACGGTCACTTCGCTCAACCCCGCGGACGCGCTCGGACCCACCGATGATCTTTGGGCAGCGCATTATCTGCTCGTCACAGCTTATGATGACGCTACACAACAATTCACCGTTCAAGACTCCTATCACGGAGCCGATCTGACCATCTCCTACGAACAGCTTGAAAAGGATTGGAAACCGTTCAACAACGTTTATCTTTTGATGTACTTCCCGCAATTCGAAGAGGAAGTGAAAACACTGCTCGGTTCAGACTGGGACCCGAACCTGAATCGCCAACGAGTCCTTTCTGCCACTGAAGCCGTCACCACCGACCCCGCCGCCGATGGCTACGACTGGTTCAACTATGGCAGCAACCTCGTCTACTTCGAGCGCTACGACGAAGCCGCCAGCGCTTACGACAAAGCCCGTGAGTTAGGGCTACCCAAACGCATGTTCCGTTATCAGTTCGGTCCATTCCTGGCTTATTTCCATTCGAACCGGAATGAAGACCTGCTTACCCTTGCGAGCTACGCTCTCAGTGTGACGGACAAGTCTGAGGAAGCCTGGCTTTGGTATGGCTTTGGTCTCTACCGCCAAGGAGATTATCCCGGCGCGCTCAAAGCCTGGCAAAAAGCCGATTCCATCAACCCGAACTTCTATGAAGATCAGGCACGCAAAGCCATGCAGTTGGTGCAATAGACTGTGATTCGTAATTCGTAAAAACGATACAGCCAATAATGAAAAAAATATTCTCTCTCTTCTTTCTTTTCCTTGCCGCATGCCAGTCTGCACCGACGGCTACAGCCGAAGCGACTACCATTGCCTCCGCCACATCCGTTCCTGCGACAGAGACAGCGGTCCCTGCGCCAACTTCAACTCCCTTGCCGGTTGCAACTGCGACACCCGATACCGTCAAAATCTCTACCAAAGACGGCATGACCCAGATCCAAATCCCCGCCGGGACGTTCATCATGGGCGCCATGGATGTCTATCGCGAAAATGACGAACAGCCGCCGCATGAAGTGACCCTCGATGCGTATTGGATCGATCAAGTGGAAGTGACCAACGGCATGTATGAACTCTGTGTCAACGCCGGTGATTGCCGCCCGCCGAGAGAAGTCCGCTCGGATAACCGCGAAGAATATTATGGCAACCCGGGGTTCCGCGATTATCCTGTAGTCTATATCACCTGGTTCGATGCGGATGCCTATTGTCAATGGGCGGGTCGCCGCCTGCCCACCGAAGCGGAATGGGAACGCGCCGCACGCGGCGATGACAAGCGTAATTATCCCTGGGGCGATGAACTGCCGAATGAATACAATTCCAACTCGCTAAACATCGTCGGTGATACGACTCGCGTGGGTTCGTATGCGGAGGGGGCGAGTCCGTTCGGGGTGTTGGATATGGCTGGAAATGTTTGGGAATGGGTGGCAGATCGTTACCAGCCCAACTATTACAGCAAGTCTCCGCTTGAAAACCCGCAGGGACCTTCTGCCGAAGAGGTTCAAAATCTTTATCGCGTCATCCGTGGCGGTTCGTTTCAGGAAGACGGTATCTTTTTACGGCTGGTGAACCGCAGTTTCCTTGAAGGTCCCAACCCAAGAGCAGACCCAAAGACTGAAGCCTATTATGGAAAGAGCACGAACCGTATTGGCTTCCGATGTGCGGAAGGAGAGTAATACCGGCTTAAGTCGGCGCTACAGGGCGATAAAGTTTGGTGTCGCTGAATCAGGCTGAGGTTAAGAATGAGGCGGGCTTTTTATCCACTTTCAACACATAAGAAAGAGCTAACAAAGATGTAAGAAAAAAATATCGGATTGCACAACCTTTGGGGGATTAGGCTATTCTTCCCTCTACATATACTGGGAGGTATACAAGAAAAAGGAGTCTCCATGAAAAAAATCATCCCTATCCTTACTGTTATTGCAGTATTCATGTCTGCATGCAGTATGGGAAGCGCTGAACCTACAGCCATTGCCCTTCCCACTGCCTTTCCCTCAGTTACGCCTCCAGCGATTAACCCAACTGCTGAAGCTGTGAATAACGCCGAAGCCGGGCAAGAACGAGCTTCTCAAGTCGATGGTATGCCCGCCGCCTACATCCCCGACGGTTCCTTCCGTATGGGCGCTTTAGACCCGGACGAACAGAAGGATGAAAAACCGGATCATACCGTGACCATGAAGGGCTTCTGGATGGATAAACTTGAAGTGACGAATGCCATGTATGCGCTGTGTGTACAGGCAAGCGCATGTGAACCTCCGCAGACCTTTAAGTCGCAGGCGCGCGAATCCTATTTCAATAACGCCGAGTTTAACGATTATCCTGTGGTGTACGTCACCTGGCTTCAGGCAGACACCTATTGCAAATGGGCGGGCCGCCGTTTGCCCACCGAAGCGGAATGGGAATACGCCGCACGCGGTACCGACTTCCGCACCTTCCCGTGGGGTGACGAACGCCCCGACTCTTCGCGCGGTAATTTCAATTACTTCGTGGGCGATACCACGCGCGTTGGGAATTACCCGGCTGGCGCGAGTCCTTTTGGAATTTTGGATATGGCTGGCAACGTGGCAGAATGGGTCGCGGATTATTTTGACGGCGATTACTACGCCCAGGGCGCCAATGTGAACCCGACCGGTCCGGGCGCGCGCAGCCAGTTCTTCAATCGCGTCGTGCGCGGCGGCACTTTCCAGGATGCTTTCATCGATGTTCGCCTGGCGAATCGCGCCTCCGTTCGTGGATCGAATCCACAAGCGAATGATCCCTACTCTGAGGATTATTTGGGCGAGTTCTCACCGAAAATCGGTTTCCGCTGCGCTTCAGACTAAGCCGCAAGTTGTTTCAATGACAAGCCGCCGGGTTCTCCCCGGCGGCTTGTTTTTTTTATTGACTGCGAATTTTTGCTATGGTATTATCCCCCCGCAATCGAATAGTCCTAAAAGACGCTCTTATCCAGAGAGGCGGAGGGAACGGCCCGTTGATGCCTCGACAACCAGTAAGTGAATTAAATAGATTCGCTGACCAGGTGCCAATTCCGACAGACGGATGTTCTGGGAGATGAGAGGGTAAATAAGCATAGCTTGAATTGCCCTTTCTGCATGTCTGAAAGGGCAATTTTTATTCTACAAGGAGAAACAAAAAACAATGTCCAATACTTTTATGACTTCCTCCAAGCTGATGTTCACATCAGAATCGGTGACGGAAGGACACCCCGATAAGATCTGCGATCAGGTCTCGGATGCAGTGCTCGATGCCTGTCTCGAACAGGACCCGCGCTCGCGCGTGGCGTGCGAAACCGCCGTCAAGACCGGTTATGTGATGCTGCTCGGCGAGATCACCACGAATGCGGTATTCAATTACGATGAACTCGTCCGCAAGACGGTCAATGAGATCGGGTACGACTCAAGCGAGAAAGGCTTTGACGGCACTTCCTGCGGCGTGTTGGTCGCCATCGCCAAGCAGTCAGGCGACATCGCCATGGGCGTGGACAAGGCTCTCGAAGCCAAGGCTGGTGAAATGACCGAAGCCGAAGTGGAAGCGGTCGGCGCCGGTGACCAGGGCATGATGTTCGGTTACGCTTGTAACGAAACCCCCACCCTGATGCCGATGCCCATTTACTTCGCCCACAAGCTCACCCGCAAGCAGAGCGAGCTTCGCAAGAGCGGCGCGATCAAGTGGCTGCGCCCCGATGCCAAGAGCCAGGTGACCATCGAATATTCCAAGGGTCAGCCCAAGCGCATCGACACCGTGCTCATCTCGACCCAGCACGCCCCTGAAGTCTCGCAGAATGAACTTATCGAGACCATCACCGAAGAACTCATCATGAAGACCCTGCCCGCAGATCTCGTGGACAAAAATCTCAAGGTCTACGTCAACCCGACCGGGCGTTTCGTGGTCGGTGGTCCGATGGGCGATGCCGGTGTGACCGGGCGTAAGATCATCGTCGATACCTACGGCGGCATGGGTCGTCATGGCGGCGGCGCCTTCTCTGGGAAAGACCCCACAAAGGTGGATCGCTCCGCTGCGTACGCTGCCCGTTATGTGGCGAAGAACGTCGTCGCTGCGGGTCTCGCTGACCGCGTGGAAGTTCAGGTCGCGTACGCCATCGGCGTGGCTCGCCCACTCTCCGTCAACGTGGAAACCTTCGGCACCGCCAAGATCGCCGATGAAAAGATCGCCAAGCTCATCGACGAACACTTCGACCTGCGCCCCGGCGCGATCATCCGCGACCTCGGTCTGCGCAAGCCGATCTACCGCAAGACGGCTGCCTACGGTCACTTCGGTCGTGATGACATCGAATTCCCCTGGGAACGCACCGACAAGGCTGCGGCTTTGAAGAGCGCTGCTGGACTTTAGTCTGTTGGTCGAGCAGTCGCTTAGTTTGATAGTAAAAGCGCCTCTGAATTCTCAGAGGCGCTTTTTGATTCTATTATTTGGTTTGTATAAGGCAAACTCAGCAATTACAAGAAAAAATAGGTGTTAAAGTTTAGGTATAGCGAATTGCAACATTATTTTTTGCGTATACGCTTTTCTTGTGATTTAATTTTTTTGTAACCACCACCACTTTCCGTGTTTTAAAGCCTCACCAAAGTCAATGCGATGAGTTACTATTGTCGATGCAAATAATATTATTATTACAGTAACTCGCCAGGAAAGATCCGGGAGGAAAATTTGTTTCAAATAAGCTAAGGAGAATGTGGTTAATATTATTGCTGCTTTCGAGTCGCGGCTTATACCTATCTTGCACAACCAAATATCAAAAAGAATTGCCGGTATAATGAGTAGCATAGATATAAAGATGGGGAAGAGAAAATATTTAATAACTTCTGTCATTTAAAATCCCTTTTTAATTATATCAACAACCATACTTACCATCGCAATAAAGTCACCGGAGACCTATGAGTAGTTTCTTGTTAGGTGCCAACGTTTTGCCCGACCCACCAGATAAGTCTCTGCCGACCAAGAAAATTGAAGAACCTCAGCAATATGTGGGTCCGCTACACCAGCAGCTGTAAAAACTACTCATACAGCATCTCTATTTCTGGCGGAATCGAATTCGGTAAACCGGATTAGATTATTGAACACATAACCATACCTATACCAAACTTGCGGATTGGAGGGATCTGGAACCAGGCTATCCGGCTGGATGAAGTAGTTAATATAAAGCGAACACCGACTCACCCCACCATGCGGATTGCCATCATCGTCAGGTCATCGGCTAATGGAAGCGGGTCGATGAAATCATTGAGGCATTCCTCGATAGACTTGATGACTTCTTCCGCGGTACCCGCCGCCAGCGAATCCATCACATCCATCAGGCGGACTTCACCGAACAGGTCGCCGCCTGGGGAGAAGGCTTCGGTCAGACCATCAGTGTAAAGCAGCAAAGTATCCCCTGAAGAAATAGACACCGTGCGTTCTTCGATAACGGGTTGCTCCATCACGCCCAACGCAATGGACGTACGCGTCAACTTCACAAGGCTACCATCGGTCTTGACCCAAAATGGCGGGTTGTGCCCGGCATTGACGTAGGTAAACATTCCCGACCCTAAATCCAATTCGCCATACACAGCGGTGATGAACATACCTTGCTGCGTATCCGGCAGCAGCGAGTCATTCACGCGTCGCAACGCCTCGGCGGGAGAAGAAGTTTCCACAACTGCCGCGCGGATCAACGTACGCGTCAACGCCATGAACAAGGCGGCGGGCATGCCTTTGTCTGCCACATCGGCGATGAAAATTCCCAGTTTGTTATTCGGCAATTCGATCACATCATAAAAGTCACCGCCCACCTGCCGCGCCGTGCGCCAACGCGCCGCAATCTGCCAGTTGGGGTGGGTCGGCAAAACGCTCGGGATAAACGTCTGCTGAATTTGGCGAGCCAGTTGAACTTCCGTTTCGAGGCGCTCGCGCGAGACCATCTCTTGCTGAAGCAAATCATTTTGAATCGCCAGCGCGGCTTGTTGCGCGATACCGTTGATAATTTCCAAACGCCGTGTACGGAAGCGGCGCGCGTTCTCATCCTCTTCGATCAACATGACACCGAAGATGTCGCTCTTGATAGAAAGCGGGACGGCGATCAATAAACGGTCCGACCCGATAACTTCCGCCTCGCCCAACGCCGTAGGTTGAATCGCAAACCAATCCATAGGCGTCGCCTCAGCCTTAAGCGGATGCGTCACCAGTGTGTTCTGCTCCAGCGCCCACACGAGGAAGGGGAAATCTGCCAATGGCAAAATCTTCTCCGTCATAATGGTTTCCTCTTCTTCAGAGAAGCCATATTCCTGCGAAGCTTGCAAGGTCTGGTATTCAAGGTCCAAGCGATAAAGGACGACGCGCTTCACACCGACCAGGATCGGCATGATACGGATGATGGAGCTGAGGATTTCATCCAGGTCGCTCAAGCTGACGACTGCCTGCGCCACTTGCAACAACGCCGCAGACGCATATGCCTGCTCCTGCGCCGCATCGAACAGACGGGCGTTCTCAATCGCAACCGCCGCGTAGTTTGCGAACGTCCCTGCAATGGCGCGCGCTTCGTGACCGTATCGCCCCGAGGTATGGTGAGCCAATGCCAACACACCCAGCGGACGGTCTCCCACCCTCAGTGGCGCAACGATGGAGGAATAATCGGAATCGTAGTTAGCAGTTAAACCTGCCGGTCCCATTGGGTCTTCGGGTCGGCGGATGATCGGTATATCTGAGTCAAGTGCCTCTGCCATCCCATATGTGGATTCAGGATATGCAAGGCAGGTGTTCTCAAGTTGGCTTCCATCAATACCATGCACCGCGGAGAGACATAGCTCGCCATCCTGCAACAACCAGATGGACGACGTATCCACAGGCAGGTTGCGGTCCAGCTCGGCGAGGATCATTTCGAGCACTTCGTCCAAGCCGGCATTGCTGGAAACCACACCCGCCACGTCTCGCAGACTATCTGCAACCTGACGCCGCCACTGCTCGGAGCGGTATAAGTCTGCATTGCGGATGGCGGCTGCCATGGTATCTGCTACGGCTTCGAACATGACGCGGTCATCTTCGGTGAAGGCGTTGAGTTCGTCCGCTTGAATATCGAGCAAGCCAATTACCCGGTCGGCGAATATCAGCGGAACACATAATTCAGACTGTGTGTTCTTGGGCGGCAATGGCGAATCGACATAACGGTCATCTTTGGAAACGTCGTTGGCAAGGACGGTTTTCCCCTGACGCGCCACCCAGGGCATAATGCCCTCCACATCGTCGAGCGGAATCGTAAAGCCTTCGAGTTTCTTGCTGCGTTTGCCGCTCCCGGCTTCATACATAATCATGCGCCGGTTGGGGTGGACGGTGAAGAGTGAAACGTGGGGATAGCCAAATTTTTCGTGGATCAACTTCGCGGCATCGCGCATCAGTTGGGAAAGATCGAGGGTGGATGTGACGCTTTTGCTGACTTCGGAAACCAGGGTAAGCTGATTGGCGCGGCGGCTCAAGTCACTGTATAGCTTAGCGCCTTCCACGGCGCGGGCTACGTTATCGGCAAGCGCGCGTAGGATGAGCAAGTCGATGGGATGGAAGGCGCTTGGTTGGTTGCTTTGCACGTCCAATGCACCGAGGATGCGGTCTTCGATCTTTAAAGGGATGACGACTTCGGAACGAGTCTCGGGCAAACTGTCGATGAAGCGATAACGCGGGTCAGTTTGAACGTCATCGCAGACGATCTCGTTCCCGGTCTTTGCCGCTTCGCCGATGAGACCTTGACCAAATTCCACTTCAAGCGCGATGGATGCTTTGCGTTTGCCTTTGCGCGGCGCGACGGCGCTGGCGCGAAAGTGCAGGGTATTGTCGTTTGGTTCAAGCGTAAAGAAGGCGACGTAATAAAAGTTGAAGGTCTTTTGGATGAGTTTGGTCACCTGCGAAGCAAGGTCATCTACATCGAGCACGTTGGCGATCTGTGCGCTGACTTCACGCACTAGATTAAGCTGGCGCAGGCGGAACTGTTCCACTTCGGCGCGGTGCGAAGCGAACAAGTTCACGGATATGATCTGCCCCAAACCCTGGAGCAGGTTTAATTCGTCGGCTGAAAATTCGGGTCCCTTGGGGCGGGTTACTTGAAGCGCTCCCAGCGTAATCCCCTGGTCTTCGAGGGGGATGGCAGCAAAGGTCGAGCGCGAAGCGGTGGTCTTCTTCCCCTTGCCATTCTTTTTGACGAGCTTCCCTGCTTTGACGGCGCGCTTCATTCCATCCTGCGTGGGCTGGGGCGGAAATAAATGACTGTCGTCCCAATCAGGCAGGCGGAAGATGCCTTCTTGCAGCCAGACATCCACTTTGCCTACGATCAGGCGGTTCGCCATGGCAGCGATACGGTCTCGCTGCGCGCCAAGAGAGTCTTCGCTCCGCAGTTGCTCACCGAGGCTGGCGAGTTGAAGCCAATCCCATGAGGATCGGGTCGCGGCGCTCATAATGTTACTCTCTCCGCTTGGTCATAGTGAGCAGGTTGCCTGATCTGGAAGATTCGTAATGGACGGAGTCCATTAATTTGCGCATGAGATACACCCCCAACCCGCCGATCTGCCGTTCGGAAAGGTCCGCTTTCAAATTAGGTTCCTTGACGGAGGTGGGGTTGAATGATCTTCCGGTATCACGCATGGTGATGACGATCTCGTTCCCCCGCATATCGCAAGTAATGTACAAAGAAGCATCCGTAACGCCCTCATAGGCGTGTTCGATGATGTTGGAGGCTGCTTCATCGGCGGCAAGTTGAAGAGAGTAGATGGTCTTTTCGGGAAACCCTCCATCCCGAGCGACCTCCGCGACCATATCGCGGATCTCGTCCAGAAACTCAAACCTGGCTGGAAATGTATATGCTGGCATAAAGAAAATGATATGCCGTCTCCAATTCAAAAAGAGACGGCATTCCTGGGTTTGATTAGAACCCTTCTTTTAGAAACTGCCCACCGCGGTAACGGGGTCATCGAAGGTTTTGAAGAGTTCGGTGAAGCCTGCCAATTCGAGGGCTTCGCGGATGCGATCTGGAACACGGACAAGAACCACTTCGCCGCGGTTGTAGCGTTTGCAGTTGCGTTGGGCGGCGAGCAGGGCACGGAAACCGGCGCTGGACATATATTCCAATTCGCTCATGTCGAGGGCAAGCTTGAAGCGTCCATTATCGTTGGCGGTTTCAAGCGCTTTTGAAAATTGGGGAGCCGTTGCGCTGTCAACCCGTCCTTTTACTGCGATCAGGTCACAGTGCTTGAATTCCTGGGTCGTGATTTCCATAATTTCTCCTCCGGGCAGGGTTTCGAGTGATGAATGGCGGGATTATATCACGGTCATAAAGACAAGCTCGGAGAAAACTTCATCATCCCTTTGCGGACCAGATATCCCACTAAAAAACTTGACCCTATCGCGGACACGAGTCCTGCGACCTCACCCCATCTTATCCCTACCTGGTAATTCGCCAGCATGGCAACAATCCCGCCGAGGAAGAGGATGATTACAAGGGTGAGTACCATTACTCCCACTTCTTTGAGGATTTTCGGGCGGGCGTTTTCGGTCCCTTTGTGCTTGTGGAAAATGGCGTAAACAGAAAGAGCAAGGCTGGCCAATAGTGAAATGATCCCTAAAATTGAACTAATTTCAGGGTAAAACCATATCGAAAACAGGGTAGCAACAATGAGCAAAATCGAACTTACTGGCAAGTATTTTTGCATTTTAGCTCCAAATTAATTTCATGGCTCAACGATCTTATATTCGCCAGTTTCTTTATTAATGTCAATGACATATTCAGTTTCCCCCGTATCGTATGTCGCTTGCCAATTTCCATCTCGAATTCCAGCAATAATCCTGAGGCCGATTTTACAATCATTATTTTCAGAAACTCTAAATGCCCTACCACCTTGATCCTCAGCAATTTCCATAGCTTCTTCCGGTGAGATACTTATTTGCGAAAGGTCAAATGATGCATAACTGTATTCATCTTCATAAGCTGTTTCCTTCCACGCAATATGGTCTTCAAAAGGATATACCCATATTGACCTTTCAATACGGGTATTTGGAGTTGTATATTTGACGATATCGAAACTGGCTCCCTGAAATCCATACTGAAAATCTTCGCAATTCATGGAGTAAAACATGGCATGAAACTTCCAACCACTTAAAGATTCACCTGAAACAAACTCATTAAATTGATCTGCGATTAGTACATAGTCTTTGCTTGTCCATCGAATCGGGGGCAAACCTAAGTCTGTGCGCACTGTTAATTCCCCGTCGGGGAGAAATTTAAATATGTTCTTATGCCCTTGATGAATATCTTGCAATAAGGTTTGCGAATGAATCGCATAAACCCCGCCATCTCTCCACATCACGGTTTCGCCGGTTTCCTGAAGGCTAATTTCCTTAAGCAAATACAGAAAAAGCCAACAGAATAACGCGAGGCAAATCCCCGCAACGATCAAGGTAATAAACAGAATTTTCTTCTTCAATTCAGGCATGTTATTTCCTGCTTTCATGGCTGGGCTGGCGGTGTGTTTTCGATCAAAGATTCAAGATACTCCCAATTAACGCCTTCGGGCATAGACCAATTTCCTGCATCCTCAAAAACCATTGCGTTGTTATAGTACCGATTCAACATAAACCAGGTGTCAAAGTTATGCCCACTCCCCCGCCAATTGAGGATATAGTACCTGTATGCTCCATCCTCCTTGGAGAATGCTTCTTGGTCATTAAAATATTTCTGCCAATTAATGATAGTCTCAGGGTTTTCAGATACATATTCGATATCATTTAATATTCCTTCAAGTCTTTTAGCGTCAAAACCAGGTCCATTCTGAGAAAGGGCAATCACGATTTCTTTGTCAGTCGGTGTGCAGACATATTTTTGACATATTTCAAGGGATGGGGAAACTCTCTCTATCATCGCCGCAGTAGATACTTGGGGGTTTCGGAGAGCAAAATATGGATTATTTGATATTCCATTTAAATTGACATAAGGTTGAATATTTTTCTTTATTAGCTCATACTTATCAGGCTCAATTTGAGCCATGCCGTAAGATGGGCTATTAAACGGGCTGAACACCCATTGAAAAAAATCAACAATACCCGGCGCTTCAGCTTGAACAGACATACTTATTGCCAAGGACGTTGGATTTATGGGAATCGAATGTAGTTGTTGTTCCTGTGTAGTTTCGCCTTTTCTATTCATGTACTCATACTTATACGGAATACCTCCATACGTCTTAATGAAACTATTAAAAGACGATACTGTTCCAAGAATTAGGTCTCTATTTTTATTAATCAAATCTATGCCATTTTCCCCAGGTCCGGTTGCCCGCAAAGCTGGCCAAGTTTGTTCAATTTTATTTTCAGCCCACTGTTTTACAGGTTGAATAATATTGTTATCAACCCATATCTTAAATTTTTCAAGCGGGTTTGGCGGATCATCTTCTCGAATAAGCATAGCCAATGTTTTGCCACCTGTGTTTTTCTCTTCGGCCTCTTGCTTCGCTTGCACCACGGACGCCACCCCTGCCCATCTCGCAGCACTGACGGCATTCTGTTTCTCCTGTTCCTTCTTGGCATAATAATCTGCATAGCTTTGTTGACGCGCTTGGTACCCAGTCGTTTGCTTGTAGGCCTCCAGCCGTTCCTCGTCGGTGTCGATCTTGGCGAGTTGATTGACAGGCTTCGCCTGTGAGGTTTTCGCCGCAGCTTGTAATTCCCCAATGATATGCTTCTGCTGCATCTTCTTTTCATACGCGATGCGACCGGGACTCTTCTTCTTGCTTGAGCCTTCTTCCTCGTCTCCTCCTACATTGCTTCGCATGGCAGCAAGGCGAGCCGCTTCTTCCTCGCGTTTCTTCTGCCAGTCCGCGAGGGTCGCTCCCAGCACCGCAACAGCTGCCGCTCCCCACAGGATGTTCGGATTGGAAATAGGAGTGCTTGTTGCCTGGTTCCCAGCCGTACGTGAATGAACTCGTCCCTCCCGCTTGAATATTTACCTCACCAATCTCATCATCCCCTTGCGGACCCAATACCCGACCAGAACACTCGAACCTATCGCGGACAGCAGCCCCGCCACCTCGCCCCATCTCATGCCCACCTGGTAATTCGCCAGCATGGCGGCAATCCCACCGAGGAAGAGGATGATTACAAGCGTAAGAACCATCACGCCCATTTCTTTGAGGATTTTCGGGCGGGCGTTTTCGGTATCTTTGTGTTTGTTGTAAATGGCGTAGGTGGAATAGGCGAGGCTAAACAATAGAGAAATGGTTCCTAGAATCGGGCTGACTATTGGGTAAAACCGTATGAAAAATAATGTAACAACAATGAGAAAAATCGAAATAATTGACAGGTGTTTTTGCATTATAACTCCGGCGCAACCAGCTCATTTCATGCACCTTGCACAGTAGATATATAGCAGATTGTGCTAAATGAAACTTTCTCCTCATTAAGGATACTTAATACCCCAACAACTTAGTATTCTTATGGCTTCTTCACGAGATATGTCTCTATTATTTTCGAATAAGGAAAGGAGAATCATTAATTGCATATCAAAATATTCTCCAGATTCGAATTTCCGAGCGCTTGCACATTTAAAATGTAAATACCGCCATTCCTTGTAAAGGCTATCCATTTGCCATCCGGTGACCAAGTAGAAGAATTAATATCATGTCCATTTCCACTTAATATTTTTGTGGAGCAGGATCCATCTGATTTCATTAAAAATAAATCCTTTCTATGATTATTACCAAGCGCCTCCTGATATGAATAAATGATGTAATTTCCATCAGGAGACCAGCTAGCATTTCCGTAAAAACCTCCAGTTCCTATTAAGTAGCCATCCATTTTTTCAGTTTCAAAAATATACATCCCTGGATCTTCGTTTGCAAGCCCTTTTAGCAAAAACAGAACCTGATTCTTGTATGGATGCCATTGCATCAAGAATGGAGCAGTATTCGGTATTTCTAATGTAAGGCTAGTTACTTCTTTATCCAATTTTTTGTCATAAAAACCGAATTGACTGAATTCTTCTTGATCGCCCGATGAAGGCACCTCATATGCAATCTTTGTGCCATCTACCGACCAAACCGCCTGATCGCTTTCTAGTAAAAAATGTTTTTGCTTTGCATCCGTTTGTATTCCCCAAAAACCTTTCGAGTCAGCGTAATAAATTATTTCATTGTTTAGTAGCCATGCTTGTGGAGTCAGGATATTTTCCCCAGATTCTAATAATATCGATAATTCTCGCAGATTGATATCCAATATCTGCATTTGGTAAAGTGATGGCTCTGAAAATTCTCCCATATAAGCACGAGAATACGACAATAGTAACTGACTACTATTTGGGGACCAAACCAAATTGCTAAATTGCGGTTCGCCGGGCGGTTCTAATTCATAGAGACCCCTTTCTTGAAATAATGTTTCCTCACTGGAGATTTCTGTTGGCGTCGGTAGTAGTGTGTTGCATGCCAGAAAAAACAAAATAAAAACTGTTAATATTAGTTGAGTATTCATTTTCATTTGAAGTCTCCTTGCTTACCTTCCACTCAAAAGTGTGGGAATAACGCCAAATGCTTTGTCAATTTCACCTTTTGATAAAAAGTATAGTATTTCTTTATGTACGGGTTCAAGGGGTAAAACGTTCGATCTATACGACGGTGAAATCTCCCTCATGAGAATCTGGGCACGTTCAAGATCATCTCTTGAAGTCACTGAGAGTTGGGACAGTTCTTTCCATTTATCGTATGTATCCAATCCAAAGGGGCTCTTTGTCTGTCCATAATATTTACCTGTCGATTCATGATAAGCCCAATATTCCAATTGCCAAGCTTGTAGCTCTCCGTATACAGAGAGTTTTGTGAAAATAGACTGAGTGCTTATGTGTAAAACCTCATGTTCTACTAAACTTAGAGTTCGTGGCTCTTTTAATTTCATGTTGGGAGGAAAAGAAATGTTCCCCAAAAACGTCCATCCAGCACCACTTTTAGGCTGTGCGAGATATCCCAATCGAATTTCTTCTTGAACAATATAGTCTGCTGTGGCTTTTCCTAAGTCGCCTTCATTTCTAAGATCGTTAAGTAGCTGTGCCCTTTCACTTGGCGAAAACTCATTCCATACTCTTTCTGGATAAATCATATTTAACGTATTAGTAAAAGTCTGAACACTTTCATTCCATTTATTCTTGATAGGCTGAACTACATGGTCATTTACCCATGCTTTTGTGTCTTCCCATTTTTGAATTGTAGCTTTCTTTGTTTCTTCATACTTATTTTGTATAGCAATAGCGGTATTGATTACAAAATCTTTAACTGTTGTCACAGTTTTTGTAAAAGTATCCTTAACTGGCTGAACAATATGGTCGTTTGTCCATACTTTTACATCTTCCCATGCTTGTTTGACTTTATCCCACCAATTACTTCCTTTTTCCGGCGGATCATCATCTCGAATAGGCATAGCCAGCGCCTTGCCGCCTGTATTCTCCTTCTCACTATCCTGCTTCGCCTGTGCCACCGACGCAGCCCCTGCCCACCGTGCAGCACTGACCGCATTCTGCTTCTCCTGTTCCTTTTTGGCATAATACTCTGCATAGCTTTCTTGACGCGCTTGGTACCCAGCCGTTTGCTTGTAAGCCTCCAGCCGTTCCTCTTCGGTATCGATTTTGGCGAGTTGATTTACAGGTTTCGCCTGTGAGGTTTTAGCCGCAGCCTGCAACGCCCCAATGATATGCTTCTGTTGCATCTTCTTTTCATACGCGATGCGACCGGGACTCTTCCTCTTGCTTGAACCTTCATCCTCATCCCCACCGCCACCACCGCTGTTTCTCAACGCCGCCAGGCGAGCCGCTTCCTCCTCGCGTTTCTTCTGCCAGTCCGCGAGGGTCGCTCCCAGCACCGCAGCGGCTGCCGCTCCCCACAGGATGTTCGGATTGGCAATGGGCGAACTTGTCATCTGGTTCCCAGCCGTGAACGAACTCGTCCCTCCCGCTTGAAGGTTCACACTCGCAAAGACCGTCTCGCCATTGGTTGTGGTGGTTTCCGTGCCCACGTTCCCATTGTTCGCCCCGCCGAAGGACTGTTCATTCGTTGTCGACGATCCGCTTGGCACAGGCTCGGTGACCATGCTGGCAGGCGGGGTGAAGGCAGGGATCGGCAGCAGGGAGTTGAAGGCATTGACTTCAACAACAACTGTCTGCATGGTTTCATTGCCTGCCTGATCGCTGATCTTCAAGGTGATGTAATACTGTCCCGGTGCAGCGTGCGTTCCATCCGCAAAGACCCCGTCCCAACGGATCTCATTGTCATTGGACTTCTTGCCCGTCAACTCTTCGAGCCAGACGATCTTCTTGTATTTCTCGTCCTCGTCTTCGATGACCGAACGATTGATCCATAGTCCGCTGAGTGAATCTTCGAGGTCGTAGTTCAAGATGTCGCCCAACTTCAATTGGTCGTCAGAGATCGCAATCGCAGGCGGGACCGTATCCACCATCATCGGCAAGACCGACGTTTCGGTGACATTGCCCGCGTTATCGGTCACTCGGATCGAGTAGGTATGGGTTCCATCGCTGAAGGACAGCGGACTGCTGACCGTCTCCCATGCGCCGCTATGGACGGACGCTTCAACCTTGTTTATGCCTGATCCTGCATCCGAAGCATTCGGCGTCACTGTGACCGACGAGATATACCAATCGTTCTGTCCGCGCGTGCCGTTGATGTTCAGGCTCAGGCTGGGTGTGGTGGCATCCACCTTGATCTGTTGGGCTGTGGTTTCAGAGATGTTGCCCGCTTGATCCGTGGCGCGGAATTGCACGGTGTAGATTCCATCGTTGAGGGTGATGGCTCCACTGACCGATGACCAGGTGACGCCATCCGTGGTCACTTCGAGCGCGGCAAGACCGGATGTGGCATCGTTTGCCGTGGGGGTAAGCGTCACCGCAGAGACATACCAGCCGTTATTTCCTGTTGTCCCTGTAGTGGAGAGGTTGAGAGTCGGCGCCACTGTATCGACGTTGATCGACTGCGCCGCAGTTTCGGTGACATTGCCTGCATTGTCTGTCGCGCGGAATTGAATGGTATGCGCGCCGTCGGTGAAGGTGGTATCTGTATAGTTAGACCAGCCCGCATTATCGGCGTTCACTTCAAAGGTCGCCAGACCGGAAAGTGCATCTGAAGCCGAGGCGGTGACAGAGGTTTGGGAGATGTACCAGCCAGAAGTCCCGGAAGAGCCGTTGATATTGCCATCCACTTGCGGGGTGGTGACATCCAGTTGATACGTCGTGGTACCACTCGCGGAGAGACCGGTGGCGGAGTCCACTTTGTAATTTGCTGTCCCCGTTCCTTCGGATAAAGGGATGGAACAAGTCGTTTGTCCGCTGGTGCAGGCAAAGGTTATGCCATTAATATCGCCACTGATAACGACCGATTGTCCCTGTGGGTCGGAGGCGGTCAGATCAAGACTGAGCGAACCGATACACCAGCCGTTGCTTCCGATATTCGAGCAGTTGAGCACATGCGAGATCGTGGGCGGTTGGTAGACCGGTCCCCCGCCCCCTCCGCCACCATCACAGCCTGCACAGTGGAAGGTCCATTCCAGACATCCGCCGCCGGGGATTTTTTCTGCACAATACCAGACTTTGCATTCGTCGCTACATACGTCGGGTGGATTCGCGCTCACAACTGAGAGCACGGTCAGGGATTTCACTTCCGGCTCGCCGGGCTTTGTCTCCCATTGCGGAAATGCCACCGGCGCAATCCAAAGGATGGCAACGATCCATAAAACAAAAAAGACTTTTGTGGGTTCAAAAAGGTCGAATTTGGGGCTTCGTTTGTTTTGCATGTCCCCGCTCCTGGGTATTTTTTTTCTTCGTATTCTATTTCACCTGAG
>JACPVC010000111.1 GCA_016191955.1 Chloroflexota bacterium | reverse complement strand
GTGATTGGGATGACAACAGCTTGTCTTCCCTCCTCTTTGCTTCCCTGAATACCTCAGGTTATGCCGTATTTTGGTTCGCTTTTTAAGGTCCTTCGCCATCTTTTGGCGAAACTACAGTTAAGGAGAAAAATGTCCGCTTCACTTGCAATCGAAACAAAAGACCTCGGTCGCATTTACAAATTGCGCGGCAGCAAGAAGGAAACGCGCAAGGAACTGGTCGCATTACAAGATGTGAACCTGACCGTTGAACGCGGCGAGTTGTTTGGACTCTTAGGTCCGAATGGCGCCGGCAAGACGACTCTGATCAAAGTCCTCACCACGCTTCTCTCCCCGACCTCGGGCTGGGCGCGCGTTGCAGGAGCCGACGTCCACGCGGAGCCCGAGCTTGTGCGCCCGAAGATCAATATGGTCTCAGGCGGCGAGTCTTCAGGCTATGGTCTGTTGACCGTGCGTGAAAACTTATGGATGTTCTCACAGTTCTACGGCGTGCCGTCGAAGGAAGCAAACGAACGGATTGAAGCGCTGCTCGAAATGGTCGGGTTGAAAGATAGAATAAACACGAAATCATCCGACCTCTCGACCGGCTTGCGCCAGAAGATGAACATCGTGCGCGGATTTCTGACAGAACCCGAAGTCTTGTTCCTCGACGAACCGACTCTGGGGCTGGACGTGGGCGCCATGCGCGATGTGCGCCGCTTCATCCTCGATTGGTTGAAGGCAGATAAAGAACGCACTCTTCTTTTAACAACCCATTACATGGTCGAAGCCGATGAATTATGTGACCGTGTCGCCATCATCAACAAGGGAAAAGTGTTGGCTTGTGATACCCCCTCTGCCTTGAAGCTGCGCTTGCAGAAGGATGTGCTCTTCGAGATCGAAGTGAGTCCGCTCAACGGGTTGAGTCAGCAAATGCTGCTCGACCAGGCCGAGGTTACGAAAGCGGCGATCTCAGAGACAGAAACAGGCGCGAAGTTGAGTCTCGGTTTGGTCGAAGAGTCCGCTCTGGCGCGAGTCATCAATCTATTCACGCAAAAGGATGTGAAGGTGATGAACCTGAGCAAACGCGAACCCACGCTCGAAGATGTGTTCGTTGATCTGGTGGGTCGCAGCATGGCGGAGGAAGAAGTCAGTGAGCCTGCGTAACGTAGCGCAAGATGGCATCTTGCGCTGCCAAGGAGAAAAGAAATGAACGTGGTGAGTAGAAAATATTCGCACAAGAACACGGGCTGGCGGTTATTCTTTTCGACCATCATCGCGCGCGCATACCCGCGCGTCATCGGGCAGCAGCGCGAAATTTCGTGGATGTTGTTTGAGGTGATTATGCCGATGCTGGCGGTGATCGCGTATGTGTTCGTCTATCGCGCGTTGAATGCGCCCGAAGAATACATCGGCTTCGTGGTGATGGGCGGCGCGATGACGGCATTTTGGATGAACATCTTGTGGAGCATGTCGAGTCAGTTGTATTGGGAGAAGGAACAGGGGAACCTCGCTTTATACATCATGGCGCCGAACTCGATGATGGCGATCTTGCTGGGCATGGCGCTCGGCGGCATGTTGGCAACCGCCATGCGCGCCATAGCTGTAACCTTGCTCGGCGTCTGGCTCTTTGATGTGACGTTCACCGTGTCGAGCTATTTACAGTTATTTCTCGTGTTCATGCTGGCGATGGTGGCGTTGTATGGCATGGGTATGATGATGGCATCCGCATTTTTGATGTTTGGGCGCGAAGCCTGGCATATCGCAAATCTTGCACAAGAACCAATCTTCCTCGCTTCGGGCTTTTACTTCCCGATCAAGTCGCTGCCGTTCTGGGTGGCAGCAGGCGCGTCGATCATTCCACTTACGCTTGGCATGGACGCGATGCGCCAGTTGATCTTCCCTACGGGAATTAAGTTTGGTTTTCTAACGGTGCAATTGGAGATCATTATTCTTGCCGTTCTTTCTGTGGTCTTCATTGTGACGGCAAAGGTCCTGCTCGCGCATATCGAGAAGCTGGCTGTGCGTGAGGGAAGGATTACAGAAAGTAGAAGGTAAGTAACGAGTTAAGAGATGCGAGTAATGAGGAAGAGCTTTCCTCCTCGTTTCTCGTAACTTGTTACTCGTCACTCTTGCAAAGGAAAATTATGCAAACCTCAACTTCATGGCGTTCGTTCCGCATGGCGGCGTGGCTGGGATGGGTGATCGAGTCCAATTGGACCGACCCGTTCCTGTTCGCGGTGTATTCCATCGTCAAGCCGATCTCAGGCGCGGCGATTTTGGTCATCATGTATGGCATCATCTCTGGCGGAAATTTCGACAACGCCCTGTTCCCATACATTTACCTGGGCAATGCTTTTTACATCTACGTTGGCGCGGTGATGACGGGCGTCTCATGGGCAGTGGTGGATGACCGCGAGCATTACAAGACACTGAAATATATGTACATTGCGCCCATTCATATCCCGCTGTATTTGCTGGGGCGCGGCGTGGCACGTTTTATCACAGGTTCGATTGCCGTCTTCATCACGATCGCGGCAGGGATTTTGTTCCTGAATGTAAAAATCAACTTTGCGGAAGTGAACTGGCTATTGTTCTTTGTGACGCTGTTCGTCGGCGTGGTGATGCTTGCGCTTCTGGGCTTGCTGTTGGCTGGTCTAACATTGACGCTGGCTCGTCACGAGGGCTTTATCGGCGAAGCGACGGCGGGCGCGCTCTATATTTTCAGCGGCGCGATCTTCCCGTTGGATGTGCTTCCGGAGTGGCTGAGACCCATCGGTTATTTCATGCCGACAACGTACTGGCTGGAACTATTACGCCGCTCCCTGGTTGGGAATGTGGCACAAGCCTTCCCAACTTTGGCGAATTTCAGCAATCTACAAATCCTCGGCGTGATGCTGGGGCTGAGCATTTTCTTCGGCACCATTAGTGTGTACGTCTTCCGCTGGTGCGACCGCATCGCCCGTGAGCGCGGTCTGATCGATATGACGACGAATTATTAGAAAACGAAGGGAGGGGATGCGTCGCATCGCACTTGATGAGATATCGCTTGTCTTATAATTAAGTAAACTTTTGTTGAAAATTACGAAGGAAAATAAAAGTTTTATTTAGTAAATTATGCGATACTCTGTAATTCATCTTTGCGGTGCAACGTACTTTTTAAAGGAGCTAAGAAAACCATGAAATTAATCAGCATCAACGCGGGGAAAGAACAGACCCAGATCAATAAAGATAAAGCTGAGATCACCGGCATCTATAAAACCGCGTTGGAAGGTCCTGTGCAGCTTACTCCGCTTGGTATCGCGGAGGATTTTATCGGCAGTCCCGACCATCATGGCGGACCAGACCAGGCGCTTTACGTCTATGGCGAGGGGGATTATCACTGGTGGGAGGATGAACTACAAAGGGAAATACACCCCGGCATGTTCGGCGAGAATCTCACCATCAGCGGGTTGGAATGCGGCGGATTCAACATTGGCGATTATCTTTACATCGGTGACGTGTCTCTACAAGTAACCGCGCCTCGCATCCCATGCTCGACATTTGCGACAAAAATCGGCGACCCGCAATGGGTGAAGAAGTTCAGCGCCGCCGATAGACCCGGCTTTTACGTG
>JACPVC010000050.1 GCA_016191955.1 Chloroflexota bacterium | reverse complement strand
GCCCAGCGGATGGCTTCCCACTGTAAAAGATAAGTTGGCATGCGGTTGCGTTCTTCGTTATTGGAAGCACCGTAAACGTACCACGCGCGTTTGGCGTTTGCAAAAACCATGAGTGAAGCCAGAGGTTTGCCTTCGTATTCAGCGACGAGCAGTTCACATGTCCCTTTGGGATGGAAGAGGTCATAGGCGCGTTGATAATATTCTTTGGAATGCACGCCAAAGCCATCCCGCCCGCTGGTGATGGTCATCATTTCGTGGAAGGCGGCGATATCGTCCCATGCGCGGACGGTCACGCCTTTTTTCTCAGCCAAGCGGATGTTGTAGCGGCACTTGGGTTTCATTCTCGCCAAGATATCTTCTTCGCTGGCGGTGATGTCAAGGGTGATGGTGCGGGGAGGTTGGATGTTATGGGGGGAAATTATGAAGGATGAAGGATGAAGGATGAATTCTTCGGTCCACACATCGGGCTCGACTTTGAGGAAGACGGCACGGTTCTTTTTGCAGATGGAATCAACTTCGCGCCAAAACTGTTCACTGATAACTGATAACTGTTCACTGCTTACTTTTGGAATATACGCGATCGTAAATCCGAACGGCAACTTACGGAACAAAATTTGAACGCCCACGTCCCCTGAAACAACGCGGACGGGTTTCCAGCCGAACCCCTCTTTTAATTCTCCCCACTCGCCCATCTGCAAGAGATGTGCGTCGGGGAACTTCGTCAGGAATTGATTCCATTCAGCAAGCGTCACTTCGGTCATGGGGTCTCGATACGCCGCTTCGCGACTACTCGACCTCCGAGGATTGCACCGAGCCGGAGGGGAGAAAATGGTTGATGGTTTGAATCAAGTCGCCGGTACGGGAGTGAAGCGCGAGGTCGGCGAGTTGATCGAGGGTTTGGGCAAGCGCGGCGCCGTCCACATGTTCCTCTTTCGACATGCGAAAAATTTCAGAGTGCTGCGTGCGTTCAAAATCGACGCCGTCTTCGAGCAGGTCTTCGCGCAGTTTTTCGCCGGGGCGAATGCCGGTGATTTGAATATCGATGTCGCGATAGGGTTCGAGTCCGGAAAGGCGGATGAGGTCTTCGGCAAGGTCGAGGATGCGAACCTGCTCGCCCATGTTGAGCATGAAAACCTCGCCGCCCGCGCCCATGCACGCGGCTTGCAAAACGAGATGCACAGCCTCGGGAATAATCATAAAATAACGATACATTTCGGGATGCGTGATGGTAACGGGACCACCGCGCGCGATTTGATTTTTGAAGGTGCGCACCACACTACCGCGACTGCCAAGCACGTTGCCAAAACGCACAACGGAATACGGCAGGTTCTCCCGTTGCGCCGCGTCGAGGACGGTGAGTTCGGCGAGACGTTTGGTCGCGCCCATCACACTGACCGGGCGCACGGCTTTATCGGTGGAGATGAGCACGAGTCTTTCTACGCCATGCCTGACCGCTGTTTCGACGATGTTTCTTGTGCCGAGAACGTTGTTCGTGACTGCCTCTTCGACGTTGGCTTCCATCAGCGGAACATGCTTGTGCGCCGCCGCGTGAAAGACGACTTGCGGTTTGTGTATGTTGAAGGTTTTTTCAATGCGGTTCAAATCGCGGACATCAGCAATGACGGCTTGTAGATTGAGTGCGGGGAAATCGTTCTTGAGTTCTTGCAAGGCTTCGAAGATGCTGTTCTCACCGTGACCGAGCAAAACGAGTTCAGTGGGATTCCAGCGTGCGAGTTGACGGCAGAGTTCACTGCCAATCGAGCCGCCTGCACCCGTGACGAGAATGCGTTTGCCGCCGAGCGTCGCACCAATGAGGCGGTCGTCGATCTTCGCAGGTTCGCGGCGCAGAAGGTCGGTGATATCCACTTCACGCAGGCGGTTCACGCTGACCTTGCCGCCGAGAAGTTCATAAAAGCCGGGGATGATACGCGAGGTGATTCCACGTTTACGACATTCATCGTTGACGAGGCGGATGATATGCCCCGGCGCGGAGGGAATGGCGATGATGACTTCGTCCACTTGTTTGGTGTCGAGCGTGTTTGCGAGTTGATCGATCTTGCCGATGACCGAGACGCCGTAAATGTTGTGATTTTGCTTGGCAGGGTCATCGTCGAGAAAACCAACAGGGATGAGGTTGAGTTGGGAAGTCTTCTGCAATTCGCGGACGACGAGCGCACCCGCATCACCCGCGCCGAGGATGAGTACATGGCGGGTCTTGGCATTGGCTTGCGCCGAGGATTGCTCAGCAAGCATTCTCAGAACGAAACGCGAGCCGCCAATGAGGATAAGCGAAATGAGCCAGTCAATGCCGAGGGCGGAACGTGGCATGCCCGGCTTGATGAGGTCAAAGCCAATGAGCAGGAGCATGACTCCCGAGGTCAGCACCGAGGCGGTAGAGACCGCAAAGGTGATGAGTCGCAGTTCATTCGTGCTGGCGTAGACCCAGAGGCGGCGATAGAGTCCAAAAAAGTAATAGGTTGGAATTTTGACAATCAATGCCACCGCACACATCACCAGCGTGGCGGGAAAGTAAAACGGCAATTCGCTCACGTCCAGCCGTAACGCAAAACTGCCCAGCACCGAAACGATGGTGAGGGCAAGGTCGCCGATTAAGACGAAGCGGTTGCGGACGTGGGGACGGGAGGACATGGGGGAATGTTAGTGATGAGTAACGAGAACCAAGAAACGAGGAAAACCACGTCACTCATTACTCGTTACTTATTTCTTGTTACTTACTTTCTCTCATCGACTCTACGGCTTCATACAAGCCATCTGCCAATGATACTTGCGGTTTAAAGCCAAGCGTGTCCATGATCTTCTTGGGCGTGCCAATGGAGCGATAGATATCGCCAGCCCGTGGCTCGGCGTGGACGTGTTTGGGTGCGTTCGGGAAGAGTTCGTACAGAATGTCGAGCAGGTCGAGTAAACGAGTCTCGACGCCGGTGCAAACATTGAAGATTTGTCCCGGTGCGGCGGGATGTTCAGCGGCGAGCAGATTGGCTTGCACCACATCGCGCACATTGACCAGGTCGCGGCTCTGACCGCCGTCACCGAAGATGGTGATGGGCTTGTTATCCAACATGCAGCGGATGAAGATTGGCACGGCGGCGGCATACATCGAGTCTGGTCGTTGGCGCGGACCGTAGACGTTGAAATAGCGCAGGGCAACTACTTCAAAATTAAATGACGAGGTGTAGAGTTGACCGTACAGTTCATTCACGCGTTTGGAGGTGGCGTAAGGTGATAACTGTCGCAGCAGCGTATCTTCAGAAAGCGGATAGGCATCCGAGTCGCCGTACACTGCCGCACTCGTAGCGAAAACCGCACGTTTCACACCTGCCTTACGGGCGGCTTCAAATAAATTGGAGGTTCCGGTCACGTTGACGTCAAAACATTCCTGCGGCTTATCCATCGATTCAGGCACGGAGACGAACGCCGCTTCATGGAAGATAATGTCCATGCCGTGGACGGCGTTGGCAACCGCATCCGTATCGCGCAGATCGCCTTCGATGATTTCCACATCCATGCCTTTGAGGTTCTCGCGCTTGCCGGAAGAGAAGTTATCGAAGACGCGGACGGAATGTCCGAGTTCGAGCAAGGAACGCGAAAGATGCGAGCCGATAAAACCCGCGCCGCCAGTGACTAGATATTTCATTATCTACCCGTCCTTCTCAAGACCGTTCCAATCGTCCGCAGCACAATGCTAAAGTCCATGCTGAGGGTGCGGTGCTTGATGTAGTACAAGTCGTATTCGAGTTTAACTACCGTTTCTTTGACCGTTGCTACATAACCATAGTTGATCTGTGCCCAGCCTGTCAGCCCTGGCTTGACCAGCAAACGCGCCCGATAGAATGGGATTTGTCTTTGATACTCCGCCACCAATTCGGGGCGTTCAGCACGCGGACCGACGAGACTCATTTCGCCGCGCAGCACAGTCCAAAATTGCGGCAGTTCATCCAAGCGGGTCTTGCGCAAAAAAGCGCCTATCCGTGTCACTCGCGGATCATTCTCTTCTGCGATCTTGGGCTGACCATCAGCCTCAGCATTCTGCTTCATCGTGCGGAATTTCAGGATGTTAAATGCCTGCGCACCTTTGCCTAAACGAGGCTGGGTATAAAAGACGGGAAATCCCGTTTCGAGAATGATAGCAAGGGCAATAAACGGAAGCAGGAACAGGAATATCAACGTACCAATGAAACCACCAAAGATATCCATCAGGCGCTTGGTCAATTCATACATCCCACTCACGCGCACCTGGTCCACGAACGAGCGGATGACCCAATCCGTTTCGAGATGCTCGATGGGCACGCGCTGGGTCAGCTCTTCGTACATGATCGGCATGCGTGTCACTTCCACGCCACGCTCTTGCACATCGAGAATGGTTTGAAAGGTCTCACCTTTGATTTCGCCATTGATGGCAACGACAAGGTCCGAAATGCGGTAATCGTCGATCAGGTCGAACATGTGCTCGCTGTCGCCAAGCACTGCAAAACCGCTATAGGATTTATTCCGTTTGGCGGGGTCGTCATCGATAAACCCGATCACCAGAAAAGGCGGCGGATTCAACTTGCGATATGCCTCCACAAGTGTCCACCCTGCCTTGCCTGCGCCAACCACCAGCACACGCCGCATCAAACCGGATGAAGTGTAGAGTCGGATGTAGATGGCGCGCCAGCCCAAAGTCAGGAATGAAGCGAGGACGAGGAATGCGCCGATGGCGATACGCGGCAAAGAGTTTGGGTCGGTATTAACGGTGAAGACCAGCGAGTATCCCAATAACCCCACCAGCGGAGCGACGGCGATGCCGCGCAAGGTCTTGCGCCAATTCGAGGCCGTATGCAACTCGTACGAATCGACCATCAACAACAGCCAAACGAGAGGCAGGATATAGAACCAAAACGGAACTTCGATCTGAATGATGCGTTCAGCTACATTCGGTTTCACGCCGCTTTGTACTAAGATATAGAGGGAATATTGATACCAAAAAAAGATCGCGCCCGCTGTAGCGGCAACCGATGCTATAAAATCCCCGATCAACAAGACGGTGCGCTGTTCGCTAGGTCGTAATCGCAGTGACGGACGATAGATATCAGCCATTCTTGAACATGCTCGTGATGCCGCTCCATAAAAAGCCCGCGCCCCATGTAATGTGCATGGTCGCGATGGCAAGCGGCAGCCCCCAGATAAGAAACCCTTTCCTTGTCTTGATCGCCAGTTGTAAACCGGCAAGCCCCAAAATGAAAATGTAAGCGAATAATTGCAATGCAAGTAATAGCTGTGCTATTGATAAGCCTAAGGATAACACAATCAAAGCAAACAAAATGAAGACGAAAACCGGCGGCAATGCCTGCCGCCACCGCAATGTGTGCGGATAACGCTTGAGCATTTTGAACTTCCAAAAACCATAACGCCAGTATTGTGTTGCCAGTTTTTCCAACGTGCTGCGTGAAAAATATACAGACCGAATCGACGGATCAAGCCAGACCACGCCGCCTGATTCGCGCACGCGCGTATTGAACTCGTAATCTTCATTGGCGAGCAGGGTTTCATCGAACGCGCCGATCTTTTCGATCAGGTTGCGGCGGAAGGAACCGAACGGGACGGTGTCCACAGCTCCCGGCTTGGTGTTGAGGCGATACATCGCGTCCCCTACTCCTAATGGATGCGCCGCCGCGAATGAAATCGAGTCCGCGATCCACGTCTCTGCGCCGGGTTGAATCTCCCACACGCCGCCCACGTTATCGCCTTTGCCAGCCTGATGCGCTTCCACACATCTCTCAACATACTCAGGGATCGGCATGGAATGCGCATCGAGGCGGACGATAATCTCGCCTCGCGACTCACGAATGGCTTGATTCACACCAGAGGGAATGGTCTTCGCTTGATTCTCCACCACGCGAACCGACAGATCGGCATGTTCCTTTTGAAACGCAGCGATGACATCACGGGTATGGTCGGTGGAAAAACCGTCTGAGATCACCACTTCCATCTTCGCCAGCGGATAGGTCTGCGAACGCAAAGCCTCCAGCAATTTGCGGATGGTGGCTTCTTCGTTGTAACAAGGGATGACGATAGAGACGGAGGGTTGATCTGGCATGGTTCTGGCAAGGTTTCGCCGCCAATGAGAGGCGGCGATGTTTTTTTGTAGCGCGACATTTATGTCGCATGTGTTCCGCGAGATTAAACTCGCCATCGGGTATGTGTGCCTGCAACTGTAGGGCGGGTTTGCCTGTGCTGCGCACAACCCGCCATTCATCAATATTCGAGAAAGTGTCAGGCTACAAGTGTCGCCACGGCGCCACCTGACCTACATTTGACTTTTGCGGCAGTACATCACTTCGCATTTGGCGGCGCGAGCGGGAGGATGACCTCCATTGTTGTGCCCGCCCCTACGCGACTTCGGACGCTAATTCTACCACCATGTGCCGCCACGAT
>JACPVC010000110.1 GCA_016191955.1 Chloroflexota bacterium | reverse complement strand
TAGGAGCAATATAAATGGAATCCAATAGCAAGGCTGGAAAATCCGGGAAAGTGCATAAAGCAAAACAACCCCCGATTTTGTTCGATAAGACTCAGGCGATCATTTCAGACCTGACGAAAAGACTTGGCGGCACGCTCGTCACGTATTTTAACAATCCGCGCGGCGCGGTGTGCCACGATGATGTGCTGGCTTTATTTGAACTGCTCGAAAAAATCGGCAAGCAGGAAAAGATCTATCTCTTCATTAAATCCAGCGGCGGCAACGGGCAAGCTTCCCTGCGGATCGTAAATCTTCTACGGCAATATTGCGATGAGGTCATTGCCGTCATTCCGCTGGAATGCGCCTCCGCCGCGACGATGATTACGCTTGGCGCGAACGAAATTCACATGGGACCGATGGCGTATCTCACCTCGGTGGATACTTCTCTCACACACGCGCTCTCTCCCATCGACCGCGACAACGACCGCGTCAGCGTCAGCCTGGATGAATTGAACCGTGTCGTGCGGTTGTGGCAGGCTCAAAAGTCCGATTCGAACGAGAACCCATATCAACAGCTCTTCCAGCATGTGCATCCGCTCGTTATTGGGGCAGTCGACCGCGCCGAGTCTCTATCCATCATGTTATGCAAGGAGCTGCTTGCTTATCATATCAAGGAAGAACAGGTTGCCGAGAAGATTGCCTCCACGCTTAACTCGAAGTATCCTTCGCACGGCTATCCCATTCTTATTGAAGAAGCGCGGCGTATCGGCTTGAAGGTCAACCACCTTTCGCCTGAGATCAATTCACAACTGCTCGAACTCAACGAACTCTACAGCGAAATGGGGCAGCGCGCCACTACCGACTTCGACGACACCCACGCCCACGGCAACGAGATTCTCAACATCTGGGAATCGACCGACGTGCTGGTTTATTACCAGCAGGATAAAGACTGGTTCTACCGCACCGAGGAGCGCCGCTGGATTTCCCTCAACGATGACTCCAGTTGGCGGCGGATGCACAAAAAAGGCAGCAAGGTGCAGAAATCCATCCTACATATTTCGTAAGCCATGTAGAGCGGGTAGTAACAAATTAAAAGTAGGATTGCCGTCATTGACGGGCAATCCTACTTTTTTAATTGTATTGGTTTATCCCGGGCAGGTTGCCCTATGATAAAAGGTACCCAAAGACTTACAACCTATCCGAATATTTTCAGCTCACGGCGACATCCTCGCCGCCGAGGACTGCGGCGTGAGCAATTTTAGGATAAGTACTTAACTCTGGATGCCTTGAATACGTGCGAAATCCTACCGTCGAATAGACATGACTACTCACTACTAACGGCTTGAATCTCTCCCGCTTCTTTCTGGACCTGGGGCTTGCCCTTGCTATTGATGAATACTACTGCGCCGATAATGATCGCTGTGGCGATCCAGGTGCGCGGCTCCAGTGCTTCATTTCCAAAAAGGTAGCCGAGGATGACCGCCACAATTGGGTTGACATACGCATACGTAGCGACCAGCGAAATGGGCGCATTTTGCAGCAGCCAGATATACGACCCGAACCCGACAATAGACCCGATGGTAATCAGGTAGATCAAACCGCCAATCGACCGCGCCGAAACAGCGGAGGGATCCCAGCCGTTCAACTCGCCGGTGAGCAGCGAAATGATGAACAACCCAATGCTGCCCATCAGCATTTCCGCGCCAGTGGTGACCAGCGACGTTTTGGGCAGGTCAGCGGTTTTGCTGTAGATCGAGCCCATCGCCCAAAGCACAGTGGCGGTGAGCAAGGCAATGACTCCGAAGGTGTTAAGTTCAGACTGACTCCCTGAAATTTCCGCAGGACCGGCGAGGATGAAAATGCCGACGAAGCCCACAACCAGCCCGGCGATGGCTTGCCACGTGGGTTTGATTCCACCCGGGCGCAGTGCCTCCATGATGACGAGCCAAAGCGGCACGGTGGCAATAATGAGCGCCGCAATGCCGGAGGGGATGAATTGCTCCGCCCAAGAGACCAGTCCGTTGCCGCCGAGTAAGAGCAGGTTACCGATAATGGCGGTGGAGAGCCACTGCTTGCGGGTGGGCATCTCCTGCCTGGCGGCTTTCTGCCAGGCAAGG
>JACPVC010000109.1 GCA_016191955.1 Chloroflexota bacterium | reverse complement strand
TCTTCCCCCTCCTGCTCCAACTTCGCCTTCTCCACTTCAATTTCACGCAATAACGGTTGGCGCTTCTCGTCATGCACGCGGAAGTCTGCCGCGGTCTTGTCCCATTCTTCCAATTCCTTGCGCGCCTTCTGCCAAGCCTTATACGCCGACTCGATTTCCTTCGCCCGCTCCACCAAACCTAGATACTCGGCGCGCTCATTCTCTTTGACGGCAATCTTCGCCTCAATGGACGTCAACGCATCCTGAGAGCGTTTCAACTGCGACTGTATCGCCGTAACCGTTTTCCGTTGTTCGTTCACCAACGCCGCATTGCGGCGGATATTCTCCAGCGCGGATTCCTGCGCCTCCCTCGCCGTGGATAATTGTTTCAACGTCTCTTCCAGTTCCCCCAATCGGCGTCGACGTTCGTCTTCTTCGCCAAGCTCCGCATCGATCTCCGCCACGCGCCCGTCAATTTCTGTGGCTTCGGTTTCCAACTCGCGGCGACGTTCGGCAGTCCGTTCCTTATAGGTATCCCAAATCTCCAAACCGAGAATGGAACTCAAAACTGCTTTGCGCTCGCTGGCTTTCTTCTGCGTGAACTCATCCGCTTTGCCTTGTAAAAAGAAAGAGGCATTGATGAACGTCTCGTAATCCAAACGCAAAGTCTGCTCGATGCGTGATTGAGTCTCGCGCGTGGTCTTCTCCGTCAACGGACGCCAGCGACCTTCTTCTGCCTTCTGTATTCCGCCGTCCAAAACCTGAAACTCAAGCACTGTGCTCTTATTGCGTGGCAGCGTCCTCTGCACCCGATACACATTGCCTTCGTACCCGAACGTCAGCGCAACCTCCGCTGCTTTCACATCCTGGCTGAGGTTGATAATATCCGTCCCTTTGCCGCGTGCCTCGCCAAATAAAGACCAGGTGAACGCATCCAACAACGAAGACTTGCCCGCCCCGTTATGACCGGAGATACAGGCAAGGTTGACCGCATCGAAATCCAATTCGACAGGATCGCGATACGAAAGAAAACCGGCAATGCGCAAATGCAAGGGAATCATTGAAAGTTACCCAATCGCATGGATTATAATCGAACCACTATGCTGGATGCCGACACTCCTCAAGCACGCCGCCGCCTGCGGCTTCTTGCTGTAATTATTGCTTCCATTCCTTGCTATTGCGCCGGGTTCGTCTGTCTTTCCTTTGCACCCAACCCGCGCGATGTCACCCCAACCACTACCATCACTGTAACAGGTACGCCTCCCACTGCCACGGTCAGCGGAACGCCGCCCATCGTAACGGGCACCATCACCTCCACCCCAACTGCGACCGCTACGCCCACAACAACATCCACACCCACCGCCACGTTGACGTTCTTCCTGCCCAGCACCAGCACATTCACGCCGACCTTTACACCCACCAACACGCCGACAAATACGCCCACGCCGACCTTCACACCCACCAACACACCGACGAATACGCCTACTAACACACCAACCAATACACCTACAAATACGTCAACTCCACCCAACACACCTACAGCATTTCCAACCGTAACTCCATGAGCGACATACTCCCTTTTCTAAAATCGATCATTTCCGTCTCCGGTGTTTCCGGGGATGAAGCCCCCGCAGCGGACCTCGTCAAAAAACAGTGGACTCCGTTGGTGGATGAAATCTCCCAAAGTCGCCTCGGCTCGATTCATGGACTGAAGCGGGGTGTGCTAAAGAAAAGCCTCTCCAAAGCCGACAAATCTCCGCGCCCCTCGGTGATGATCGCCACCCACATGGATGCCATCGGCATGATGGTCACTCGCATCGTGGACGGTTTCATTTACATCACCAACGTTGGCGGCATCGATTCGCGTGTCCTGCCGGGCACGCCTGTCATTGTCCATGCTTCGGGAACGAAAGAAGAACTCTACGGCGTGATCGCCATGCCGCCCGCCAATCTACTTCCAGAAGGCGAAGGCAGCGGTGTGATTCCCATGAAGTATTTGTTCATCGATACGGGCTTACTTCCGGGCGAAGTCTCGAAGCGAGTCAGAATCGGCGACAGAGTCTCTTTCGGCACAGAACCAGTTGAAATGTCAGGGGGAACCGTCAGCGGTCACACGCTGGATAATCGCGCTTCTGTTGCCGCGCTCACCGTCTGCCTCGAAGAACTCCAATCCAAATCTCTTGTTTGGGATGTATGGGCAGTGGCAACCGTGCAGGAAGAAACATCCTTCGGTGGTTCATACACCAGCACCTTCCAACTTCGCCCCACGATTGCGATTGCGCTCGATATGACCTTTGGTAAGGGCGCGGGCGCGAACGGATACCAAACCTTCCCCATTGGCAAAGGTGTCACCCTCGGCATCGGACCGACTGTGCATCCCTTCCTGTATAAGCGCTTCAAAGAAGTTGCCGAACGAATCGAGATTCCCGTTTCAGACGACCTAATGCCCGAATACTCCTCCACGGATGCGGATGCGATGCAACTCACCGCTGAAGGGATTCCCACCATGGTGGTGAGCATTCCGCAGCGCTACATGCACACGGCAGTGGAGTTGGTGGCATTGAAAGATATCCAACGCGCCGGAAGATTACTGGCTGAATTCGTCGCTTCGCTCGAAGCGGACTTCATCGAAAGAATTGTTTGGGATTAATGACACAGAGTGCGTCGCACCAAACGGGTAGATTTATCAACTTAAGCAGAAGAATCTACTCGTTAGACTCGTCTCATCAAAACTGGTGCGACGCACCCATGACAAAAACATTATGCTAACCATTGGCTCCCCCCAAATCAAACTGCTCGAAAAACTTTGCAATGCTATGGCTGTCTCCGGCGATGAAGGCGAAGTGCGCCGCACTGTGCTGGAAGAAGTCAAACCGTACGCCGATGAAGTGAAAGTGGATGCGCTCGGCAGTGTGCTTGTGCGCAGAAAGGCTCGCACTGAGCGAAGTGGCGCAGGAAAAAAGCCGTTGCGCGTTTTGCTTGATGCGCACATGGATGAAGTCGGCTTCATGATCGTGAAAGACGACGGCGACGGCTTCTATGAATTCCGAACCGTCGGCGGCATTGATGAACGCCACCTCGTTGGCAAACAGGTCATCGTCGGCAAGGAGCACGTCCCCGGCGTGATTGGCGCGAAGCCCATTCACCTGACTGACTCGAGCGAACGCAGTCACCCCGTGGATATTGAGTCCATGCGCATCGACCTGGGACCTGAAGGCAAAGCCAAAGTGGGAGACCGCGCTACGTTTGCGACAAAGTTCAAGCGTGTCGGTCCGTCTATCCTATCCAAGTCCATCGATGATCGTATCGGCGTGGCAATCTTGATCGAACTGCTCAAGAATGCGCCAGAGAATATTGAACTTTGTCTTGCTTTCAGTGTTCAAGAAGAGATCGGTCTGCGCGGCGCGGCGGTGGCAGGATATTTCTTCAACCCTGACCTCGCCATCGCCATTGACTCGACCCCCGCCCGCGACCTGCCCGATTACGAAGGCAAGGAAAATTACACCTACAACACCAAGCTTGGGTTGGGTCCTTCTATTTATCCCGCCCATTCGCCCGTCATCAGTGACCCGCGTCTCGTCAGCTTTCTGGCAGGGGTTGGTGATAAACATAAAATCCCGTACCAGTTCCGTCAACCCGGCGGCGGCGGCACGAATGCTGGCGCGATCCAGCAGGCGCGTTCCGGCGTGCCAGTGGTGTCGGTCTCCGTGCCGCATCGCTATACCCACAGTCCCATCAGCGTTTCGCGTGTGGATGACTGGAAGAATACATTGAATTTATTGTATGCGGCGTTGCAGGAAATGACCCCGGCTTTATTGAAAAGGTAGAAAGGTGAACAGGTAGACAAGTATACAGGTATACAAGTAGGAACGTGTTTACTTGCATACTTGTTTACTTGATTACTTTTGGATAACAAACATACTTATGAATGGTCTCATCGCTTTACTTGGTTCTGGCGAATACCTACCCGTGATGAACGAGGTGGATAATTATCTGCTCGCCAACTGCGGCGCGAACGGACGCAAGCCGCGCGTGGTCTGTCTGCCGACGGCGGCGGGACAGGAAGGCGATGCGAGCGTCAACCGTTGGTTGAAGATGGGCGTCGAGCATTTCACAGCCCTCGGCGCGGAGGTTCAGGGGCTTCCGGTCACAGACAAAGTAACTGCCAATGATGTGAATCATGCCGAAGCGGTGAAAGAGGCGGACCTCGTCTATTTTTCGGGTGGGGATCCCATGTATCTCTATCAAACCATGAAAGACAGCATGGTATGGCAAGCAGCCGAAAAAGTTTGGGAACGCGGCGGAGTGTATGCCGGGTGCTCCGCGGGCGCAATGATCCTCGGTCGTGAAGTGCCGGATTTCCGAATGCTTGGTTCGCGCTCCAACCCGGTCTTTGGGCGGGTACCTGCCGAATTTATCATCCCTCACTTTGACGCCATTCCGATCTTCTTCAAGCCGTTGGTTGCCACTGCCCGCAAGCGTTTGCATGACGGTGAAATGTTGATTGGCATCGATGAAAACACAGCCATCATCGGCAGGGCAAACGAAGCCTGGACGGTGATGGGAAGCGCGAAAGCGCACATCTTTACGAAGAACGACAGCAAGAGTTACGCCGCTGGTGAAAAATTCACTCTGGGAAAATAGTCAATGAAACCATTACTCAAGACTCTTACAGAAACCTTTGCGCCCTCAGGGTACGAAGACGCGGTTCGCAAGATCATTCAAAAAGAAGTGAAACCATTCGCCGATGAAATTCACGTGGATGCGATGGGCAGCCTGATCGTGCGCAAGAAGCCGACTGTAGAGACGAAGAACTCCAAGCGCGTCATGCTCGCGGCTCACATGGATGAGATCGGCGTGATCGTCAGCCACGTGGACAAGAACGGCTTTGTACGCTTCGCCAGCAACGGCGGTGTGTTCGGGCGTTATACGCTCGGCGCGCGCATCCGCTTCATGAACGGTGTAACGGGTGTGGTCGGCTTCGATAAATTGGAAGCCGTTGACCAGGCTCCCGCGTTGAACAAAATGTACATCGACGTGGGTGCAACCAGCCGCAGCGACTGCCCGGTAAAAATCGGTGATTTCGGCTCGTTCGAACGCTCGTACATGGAGATGGGTAACCGCCTCGTCGCCAAATCCATGGATGACCGCGCGGGCGTGGCTGTGCTCATCGAAACATTGAAGTCTATCAAAGTGACGCCGCATGATTTATATTTCGTCTTCACCACGCAGGAAGAAGTTGGCACACGCGGCGCAGGCACAGCCGCATACGGCATCGACCCGGAGATCGGCATCGCCATTGATGTGACAGGGACCGGCGATACGCCCGCGTCGTTGAAAATGTCGATGGAGTTGGGCAAGGGTCCCTGCGTAAAGGTGCGCGACCCGGGCATGCTCTCTGATCCGCGCGTGGTCGAATGGATGGTCAACACGGCTGAGAAGGCAAAACTCCCCTACCAGCGTGAAGTTTTACTAGTCGGCAGCACCGATGCGAAAGCCATTCAGGTTACGCGCGCCGGTGTGATGTCTGGTGCATTGTCGATTCCCTGCCGCTACATACACTCCGCTTCAGAGATGGTGGATTTGGAAGACTTGAAGAATTCGGTGAAATTGCTCACCGCCATGTTGAGTAAGCCGGTTTCGTTCTAGATTTTCACGCTCGGTCGGGGGCTAAGCGCCCGACCGAGCGTTTAGAGGAATTATGGGTGATTACAACCGTTCGACAAAGGAAGTGGCATTCGGGGAAATTCCAGCCAATGTTATTCAAAGTGTCCGCACCTACATCGAAAAACATAACCTCGGCGATATTCTCGCGAATGTTTCGCTCTGCATCGTGTCTACCTCTGAAAAACTCAAGAAGGGGTTGTTCAGCGGACCTGGTCCCAAGCTGCTGGTGCAGACGGTCATCCTGACCGACCGCTGGCTCATCCTCGCAGACAACGTGGATCAGAATGCGCTTTATATCAAGTCCATGCAGTTGCGGGATATTACTGTGGAAGATTACGAGAAGAGTTCATTCAATGCCATGATTCCCGATACAGGCATGAATGTCAATGGTCGCTTTACGGATGCGAGTGAGTTAGGCACGATCTTCCTGCCCTTGGGCAAGGATGAAGCAGGAGAAAAGTTTAAGTCCGCGTTGATTGAGGTGGTGCAAAAGGTGAAGATGTAATTCTATTAATGTCATTCTGAGCGACACTGCGCCGCACTGCGTTTGTTGCAGTGCAGGTGTAGCGAAGAATCTCTACGATGATCTTGGAGCCCTTCATGGTGCCTTATGCTACTCAGGGGACATGCTTGCCAATGAAAAGGGATAGGACTTACACAGTTCAAAATCTTTTGCCGCGAATTTCGCGAAATCACGCGAATTGTTAAAAAATTCGTGATAATTCGTGTAATTCGCGGCTTGCTCTTGGGGTTTTGCGTAAGTCTTAAGGGCTTGAGCGCATATGCTCAAGCCCTTTTCATTTTTACTTCTTCTTCGCTTCCTTGCCTTGTTCTTCTTCTTTCGCTTCTTCTTTCTTCCCCATGAACCGCATCATCAATGCCGCGCCTGCGCCGATGGCAAACATGCCCATCGAGGCGGGACTGGAGTAATGCGTCAGCCCGATGAGCAGGAGGAAGAATCCAGCCGCGAGGGCGACTTGTACCTGCCAGACGGCTTTATAGTAGGCGTCCAATGTGAAGCGGGCTACGCCGAATCCAAGCAGGAGGAAACCGATGGCGCGAATGATGAAGCCGAGGACGGAAAGGACTTGTTGAAAGGTATCCATTTTTTATCTCCTATAGTCATCTCATCTTAGCACATCCGCGCTTCGACTACGAGCGGATGCTTCGACCAGGCTCAACAACCGCTCTCCGCTCTGCGCGAACATCACGCAATCGCCCAGACCCACAGCCCCCAGAACAGGACCATCACCATGCCAATTCCCATCCGCGCGGCGACGGACCAGCCCCAGCCGGTCATCCATGCCTTGGTGTGAGCCATGGCGGAATCTCTGTCTTTCAATCGTCGCCATTCCGCAAGGAACAACGCAACGGGCGAAGCGATGATGCCCATGATGGGCGTGAAGAACATGCTGACAATAATGCCCGCCGCGAACGACCAAAGAATGGAACTCCAGGGCACATCTTTTTCGCGGACGTGTTTGGCGATGATGAGATTGTCCGAGATATTGCCGCCGATCATCAACAGGGTGATCAGGCTGAACATAAGCCAGCCGATCCAGTTCATATTGTCCAATGAAGCTTGAATGATCGCGTAGACCAGGATGGCAAGCCACATCACCGTCAGCCCGGGGAATACGGGGATCAACAATCCCAACAGACCAAAGATCAGCACGAGTAATGTCACCGTGGTAAAGAACACTTGTCCAAATTGTTCCCAGAATGCCGGGTCCATGATTGTTCTCCTTTGAGATTTAAAAGCGTCGGAATGAATGGAATTTCCGACGCTTCATGTACGGATATTAACCCGCTCGAGTTTCCGAGGTCACGGTTTGATGACGTCGATGCCACCCATCCACGGGCGCAGGACTTCGGGTACAACGATGGAACCGTCGGCTTGCTGGTAATTTTCCATGACGGCGATCAACGCGCGCGGCAAGCCCAAGCCTGAACCATTTAACGTATGCGGGAACCTCACTTTGCCGCCGTCTGCCGGGCGGAACTTGATATTTGCGCGGCGCGCTTGGAAGTCCGTATCGTTCGAGACCGATGAAACTTCCAGCCATTCGTTGCAGCCGGGAGCCCACAACTCAAGGTCATAGGTCATGGTTGCGCCGAAGCCGATGTCACCGGTACACAACTGCTTGACGCGATACGGAATGCCCAACAGGGCACAAGTCTCCTCGGCATCCTTCAACATCTTCTGGTGCATGGCTTCGGATTCTTCTGGCTTGCAGTAGATATACATCTCGACCTTGTCGAATTGATGCCCGCGTTTGATGCCGCGCACATCGCGCCCGGCACTCATCTTCTCGCGGCGGAAGCAGGGAGTGTAGGCGGTGTAATATCTCGGCAGCACGGCTTCATCGAGGATTTCGTCCATGTGCAGACCGGTGAGCGGAATCTCCGCTGTGGGCACGAAGTAGTAATCTTCTTCGTGGTCTTTGTAGAGATTATCCGCAAACTTCGGCAGTTGACCAGCTCCATATACCGTGGCAGTCTTGACCATAAACGGCAGGTACTCCTCCTGATATCCCTGGCGGATGTGCAGGTCAAGCATCCATGCGATTAGGGCACGCTGTAAACGCGCGCCTGCTTTTTGCAGCACGTAAAACCGGGAACCGGTCAGCTTGGTGCCGCGCTCAAAGTCGATGATGCCGAGCGCAGGTCCCAGGTCCCAGTGTGGAAGCGGAGTGAAGTCAAATTCTCGCGGCTCACCCACTGTCTTTATCACAGGGTTCTCGCTGTCATCCTTGCCGTACGGCGTGCGCGGATCAGGAATGTTCGGCAGCATGGACATTAGGTAGTTCAATTCGGATTCGACCTCCGCCACGAACTTATCCAACTCTGCGATCTTATCGCCCACCACGCGCATCGCCTCGATCTTGGACTGGCGTTCTGCCGCGTCTTTCATTTTGCCGATCTCTTTCGAGACGGCGTTCCGCTCCGCCTTGAGTTGCTCCACTTCGTTGAGCAGGCTGCGGCGCTTCTCGTCCAGCCCCAAAATGGAATCGACCGGCGTGGGGTCACTTTGCCGATCTCGCAGCGCCTTGCGGACGATCTCAGGATTTTCACGAAGCAAATTGATATCGAGCATGTGTACCTCCACGTGCATTACACCTTTCGGTGTTAAATAAAATACGCCCCATTCCGTTTGCAGGACGAGGGGCGTCTCGTGGTGCCACCTGCTTTCGTCACGCCGTTGGCGTAACCTTGGATGCGCGCTAACGGGCGCTCCCGATTCTCTTATGGAGTGCAGACTTCAGTCTGCACATGCCTCTCCGAGAACAACGCTGGCAAAGTGGATTTCATTCTCTGGTGGTCCGCCTCACACTGTCCGGCGGCTCTCTGAACCGTTGCTGAATTACTTGTCTTTGCGCGGGTCTTTCAAAACTAACTGCGGCGATTATACCAATGAAAATTTAGTATGGATAGCAAAATGTTAGATCGATTTCAGACTGGTATAATTAAAATTTCTCTACCGTACAAATACGAGTAAAAAACAAATTGCTCCTTGCGCCGTCCTCGGCGCAAGATTTCCTCGGAAAAACGCCGCCGGGGACGGCGGCTTGAGCGCATCATGTACGGTAGAGAAATTAAAATATCGAAAGTGAGTCAAAATGGTTACTATAGATTTTAAACTGTCGTTACCAGAGCAATTGCTTAAAGAAGCGGAGGAAGCGGGCTTGCTTAGCCCCAAATCCATCGAGCGATTGCTGCGGGAGGAGATTCGCCGCCGCCGCGTGGACAACCTATTCGCCGCGGCAGACCGTCTTGCTGCTTTGGACTTACCCATTCTATCGGATGAAGAAATCGCGCAGGAAATTCGGCTCGCCCGCAGACCCACCGCAGCATGAAAATCGTCCTGGATACAAATACGGTCATTTCGGGTTTATTTTGGAAAGGCGCGCCACGTCAAGTGCTTGACTTGGCGCGTTCTGGTAAGTTCACACTTTTTACAAGCCCTGAACTGCTTGCAGAGCTTGCAGATGTACTTGGCAGGCAAAAATTCTCGGAAAGGCTCGCCAGGGCAAATACTAACGTAGAAGAATTGGTGCTCGGATATGCTTCACTTGCCAACACCGTGCGTTCGATCCACATCTCACCGGTTATCAAGGCAGACCCGGATGACGATAAAGTTCTCGCCTGTGCGAAAACCGCAAACGCAGAGATTATTACATCCGGGGATCGTCATCTGCTTGAGTTAAGAGAGTATGAGGGGATACGAATTGTGACTGTCAACCAACTTCTTGAACAGTATTCTTAACTGATGTTACGCGATTTCTACTTTCTTGCGTCCCTCACCCTTCGACTGCGCTCCTCGACGTTCACTCGTCGCTCCGCTCAGGGCGGCTGCCGCGCTGACCTGAGCCTGTCGAAGGGCTCAGGGTGACACGCTTGGGTGCGTAAGGTGAGTTCTTAAAAACAAAAACCGCTTCTTGCGAAACGGTTACCTATAAAAAGTGCCCCCACGGGGATTCGAACCCCGGTCGTGGCCTTGAAAGGGCCGCGTCCTAGTCCACTAGACGATGGGGGCATTTCTTAAGCGGGCGGGATTTTATCATCCACTTGAGGATGCGTCAAGAAAATTTAGGGAGTAGTTTCCGGTTTGACGCGCTGGGTAAGGATCGCAATGAGATCGATCAGTTTGCGGTTGACCAGAATCCCCGCGCTCTGCACACGCAGGCTTGGGATGAGGATCGCGGTCAGTGTGGAATTGAAAATAGGTACGAAATCGCCTTTCCCATCGGAGACAAGCCCGGCAAAATCAAAACGACCCGGCAATTCCATCACACCGTCGATCTCGAACATGGACGTGGTTAGGCGCACCTGATATTCCACCACACTCACAAAGCCGCCGCGCACGAGCGCCTGCGGACCCAGGTCCTCGCGCCGCGACAGACAGACGGCATGCACCTTATTCTTCATCGTGCGCACAAGTTCGAAATGGTCCACCAATTTGGTGGGCATGTGCAGGCGAGCCATGCGCGCATCGTGTATATCGAGCGTGGAATGAGTGGGGTCGTTCAAAAAACCCATCGCGCCATGAGTGGTCACAGCGATCTTACCCGCAACACGATAGCCCGATGTCAGAATGTCAGCGAGGATGAAGCGATAGGTGCGGGGAGAAGTATCGAGTGCCATGAAAAAGCCTTGGGCTAAGATTCAGGAATCGGAGGGTGGATACCGGTTTGAGGTCGGGGGCGAGGCGGGGTACGTCGATTCGCAGGGGTCGGCTTACCGGCGTTCGGGTCCAATAACATGTTCAGCCATTGGATCGCGCGCTCGTCATACTCGCGCCTTCCGCACACGTCACAGACCCAGGCGGGAAAATGCGGCACCGTGATAAGCTCCTTCCCAAGCCAGGTAAAGTAGGTAACATGGCGCGGTTGAAGAAGACCTGCATGGCATTCGGTACAAGGAATTAATGCATTCGGTTCATTCATCGCAAACCCTATTGTGATGCAGCCACTTCTGGATGATTCAACACTTTCCATAGAGGCGGGGGCCAGTAGATCAAGATTGCCTTGCCTACCACGTTCTCCTGAGGCAGCAAACCCCAGTCTTTCGAATCGTTCGAGTTGTTGCGATTATCGCCGAGCACAAAGAGCGTGCCTTCGGGCACTGTCCATTCGCCGGAATAGAGAGGCGCCTGGGCAATATAGGTCTCGTTCAGCAACTGACCGTTGACATACACTTGATTGTCTTGCACAACCACGTGGTCGCCGGGTAAACCGATAATGCGCTTGACCAGTTCTTCATCCGGGTTGAGCGGAAAATGAAAAACGATGATATCGCCGCGTTGAAAATCACCAAGCTTATAACTCAACTTGCTGACCAGCACAAACTCGCCGTCTTCCAATGTAGGGCGCATGCTGAACCCGTCCACCCGCACACGCGCCGAAACCGAGTTAATACCCACAAACAAAACAACAGCCAGTACCAATGTTTCAATAATATCGAGGACGAAACGTTTCCAGTTCGTCTTTTCCTCCGCCGGTTTGGCTTCTTCTACCAGCGGTTCTTGTTCCAAAGTGTTCAAAATGCCTCCAAACTGCCCGGAAATTATAATGCCATTTCTGGACAGCCTCCCCATCCTTAAGTCTTACTTAT
>JACPVC010000108.1 GCA_016191955.1 Chloroflexota bacterium | reverse complement strand
GCGCTCATTGAAAATGAAGGGATCAAAATCACCCGCGCGAAGGATGCGGTTGCAGAGCTGCTCCAAAGCAGGGACATCCCCGAACTGCCCGCCTCCATCTATGACCTGAAACTGGCACTCCACCACAAAGCGGACTCTACCTTTGAGCAATACCGCCACGCCAAACAGAACGACCTCATTAAAGACGGTCTGGCAGACATCTCCCCCATTGACGTTTACAACGAAGTCAAACGCGACATCGATCTTATTCTCGAACAAGATATTTCATATTACGGCGAGCAAGGTGCGCTGCGTTTGAATTATTTGCTCAGCCTCTCTAAGCCGTGGCCCATGGCAAATATCTTTTACGGACGCGACCAATCGCAAGCCCTCGCGGACCGCATCATTCTCTCCTCTCTGCGCTGGAACATTCGCAAGCCCGAGGTGCGCATCGTCAAAGACGCCCTTCACCACCTCGGCTACAGCACCGCATTGGCAGACATCCGCGAAGGGACCATTGAGGGCGGCGACGTTGCCATGTTCAAAGGTTGCTGCTTCATCGGCGTCGGCGCGCGGACGAATCTGAGCGCTGTCAAAGAAGTCTGCCGTCAAGTTGGCGACTCATTGAAAGCGTACAAGATCCAACTCATCGCCGTGGTCAATCGCCAGCACGAAGAAGAAAGCAATTTCTTCATCAGCCCTACCAGCGAGCACATGCAAGTCATGCACCTGGACATGTTCTGGATTCCCCTCTCGCAAGACCTCGTCATGGCATACACCACCGAACTCGATCATCGCGAAGCCATTCGCGTGTGGCAGGAAAAGGGACGCATCCTCACTGAGCGGCTGGGAACTTTTCGAGAATTCATGCAAATGATCGGCGTGGAAATCTTTGAGGTGGACGAAGCCGAACAGAAAAACTTCGCCACTAATCTTTTGAACCTCGGCAATAAAAAAGTGATCGCCGCGCTGTCGTCAAATCCGCGTGTGAATGCGGAGTTGGAGAGGCGCGGGTTTACGGTCAAATATGCAGAGTTGGCTAAATTGGTGGATGGCTACGGAGCCGTCCATTGTTTGACTGCGCCGGTTAAACGTCATTTGCCAAACACATGATAACGCTCAAACCTTTCTGCCATTCTGCGTGTTATCCATGTTGACTTCACCCTATTAAGGAGATTTTTTCATGACTACCCTTGCACCAACAATTTACAACCGCACGTTCCCGCGCATTTCAGAGACCGTGCGCGACATCACCCTTATCCTACTTGGCTCATGGCTGGTGGCGCTCTTTGCCCAAATTGAAATTCCGCTACCCTTCTCGCCGGTTCCCATTACCGGGCAGACATTTGCCGTGCTACTCGTGGGGGCGTTGCTTGGTTCCAAGCGTGGAGCGGCTGCCATGCTGGCATACATCGCTCAAGGTGCGGCAGGATTGCCCTTCTTCGCAGGCGGCGCTAGCGGACTTGGCATTCTCACCGGCGCAACAGCTGGCTATCTCGCTGGCTTCATCGTCGCGGCGTATGTCGTCGGTCTTTTAGCAGAGCGCGGCATGGAACGCAGTTTCAAAACCTCCATCGTGCCGTTTTTGGTCGGCACAGTCATCATCTACGCCTTCGGTGTGACGTGGCTGAGTATCGTCCTAGGCAGTTTCAGCAAAGCATTGGAATTAGGTTTGCTGCCGTTCTTAGCTGGCGATGCCATCAAACTCATCGCCGCTGCAACCGCATTGCCCGCAGCGTGGAAACTGGTTCGGTAATAATTTCAAGCCATCTCAAAAATGTCATCCTGCCTGCACCGTGCAGCAGGCACGCGTGAGCGATAGCGAAGGATCTCTACACCCAAAGTAAGAGATCCTCACCGCACTGCATCCGCAGCGCGGTGCATGTGTCGGTCGCGAAGAACGCTCCCTAACATCGTCCCGATGTCCTTCGGGAGGGTGCATGGTATTTTTGAGACAGGTTCTTGTAGGTCAGGCTATGTGCCCAGTATGGGTATTTAGCCTGACGCCCTATATTATGGCAGATTACACCTATGCATGCGCACTGGCGCAGGCAAACCCGCCCTACAAAAAGCGAGCTGACCAAATTGGTCAGCTCGCTTTTTTATTCTATGGTTTCCACTCTACTTGTATATCGTCTTCTATCGTAATGGACATTTCACGGATGGTGACGGAGATCTGCCCGGTCGGATAACCGTCCTTGCAAAGTTGAGTGTAAAGCAAGGGCGAAGGTTCGATCTTCTTCACATCGTAAAGCCAACAGTCATCTCTCATGATATCCATCTCAACGCTCAAGCCAAGGGACGGGGCTGATTCGACGGTGAACTGATAGCCATAGTCAAAGCCTTGTGAGCCGTCAATGAAGTTGGGAGTCTCGATATCAGAGAAGGTTACCGCTTGGGCTGTGGCGATCTCAAACCCGTAGCCAGCGATGGTGAATGTCTTGTTCAGGTCCCATATCTGACCATGCTGTGGGTCTTCACCTGCATCGAAGATGAAGGTCATTTCCTCGGTAGTCTTTTGCGGCGGGTCGGTGTAGAGTGGCATGTAGTAGGTAATCACTTCATCCACCACCACTGTCAACGGACCAGGAGTCGGTTTGCCTTCGCTGACAAATTCAAAGGAACTGCCAACTTGATGCTCGAACGGTTGCCAGACGAATGAACCGATCATGCGAAATTGCTGCCCTAATGAGTCAACCACGTATACACTGAGTGGCATGATGGAGATCAAGGACGGGTCGGCATTCTCCATGTTGAGATGGAAGTAAATGACGGTGTTGGAGTCGGTAGGGATGATCCGTTCGAGGGTCATGGTCACTTTGGGAGCAGGGACAACTTCGGCTGAGGGGGAGGCGGGCGCTTCTTCCGTCATCACAGGCGACACTTCGATGACAGGCTCGCCAACGATAGTCCCAGCAGGCACATCCACTAGTTCCAAATAGATCTCCCAATTTTCGGGCGCGGCGCCAAGCCTTGCCTGCGGAATACATTTGAGCATGAAAAACAGTTCGTTCACATCGGCAGCGACGGCGGCTTCATAGACGGGCTGCATCGCAAACACATTCTGCGGATATTTGCCTGTAGTTTCGCGTTCGAGGATGCTGCCATCGGGCAGGCGCAGACGCGCATCGCCATCGGGGTTGTGGGTGCTGCCAGGGTTCACGCCGCCGCAAAATGCGGTTGGGTTCGCGTTGCGGTCTTCGGCTTGCCAGCCATCATTTTCAGGCGCGATACCGCTGACTTCATATTTCAATTCCACGCGGTCTTCGTACACAAACACATTCGTGATCGTAAGCGTCACTCCGTCGCGGGTTGCAACGACAGGCTCTGCCAACATGCGCAAGCCGTTGGTGCTTTCGACCAAACCGACTTCAGGTACGTAACCAAAAATTCTTCCAAAGGCGGCGGCAAGACGAGGCGCACTCACAGCGAACACAGAAAGCGCCATCAGTGCCGCCATCACCCATGCGGGCTTAAACATAAATCGAGGTTTCATTTTTACTGGTCTCCTCACCAATTCATTTCGTAATCGTTTTGCAAAATCAGGGTTCGCATCGGGCGTGTGCATTGCCTTGCGAATTTTTTCTTCAAACTCAGGGGGTGGCTGCTTTTCGTCCATCGCTTACTCCATCTGGCTCTTCAAGCGCGCCAGCAATCGATACATAGATTTTTTCACAGCGTCTTCGCGCTTGCCGAGCAGGTCTGCCATCTCCACAAAAGACAGGTCCGCCACATAACGCAAACGGATGAGGTCCTGCTCTTCGGGGTTCAATTCTTTGATGACGGATCGAAGCCGCTTCAACTCTTCATCCTGGATGAACACACCGAGCGCATCCTCCCCTGCTGCTGTTCTCTCCGCCGCTTCCAGATCGACCTCGTACCTGTTCCTGCGAAAATGATCATTCATCTTGCTGCGGGCGATTCGGAACAACCACGCCGCGAACTGACCTTGCTCCCGATATTTCGGCAACGCCTCATACGCGGCGATGAACGTCAGCGAAGTGATGTCTTCGGCTTCGTGCGCGTTTCCAAGGCGGCTATATAGGTAGCGATACACCGGCTGGAGATAGCAGTCGTATAACTTGCCAAACGCGGCAGGGTCTTGCTGCGCGGCGGCGATCAACTCGGAGAGTCCGTCTGGCGGCATTGGCTTCGTTTCCACAGTTCTAAATCCTATCATGCGTTCCTTCCTTCGCGAAATTTCCAAAGTGAATGCATTCCTTCTTAATAACGAAGTAGGTCGAAAAACGGGACAAATCTGTCATACCAAAATAAGGCTAAACGTTACTTCACCAGAGTGGAAAACTCCCTTAGATTAGATATTAACTATCGTAAATGTCATTGTGGGTAAAAACGGAGGTCTCAAATCCCAAGCCGAGATTTTCCGGACATTGCCCCGCTGTGCGGGACAGGTTCCTCAGAGTGACATGCACAGGAGTTTCCTATGCCGATCAAAACCATCATCATGGGAGCCGCCGGGCGCGACTTCCACAACTTCAATACGTTTTTCAGGGGGAACAAGGACTACGACGTTGTGGCTTTTACCGCCACCCAGATCCCGGATATTGAAGGACGCGTCTACCCTAAAGAGTTGGCTGGGTCGCTGTACCCGAGCGGAATCCCCATCCGAGCCGAGGAAGAACTGCTCGATCTGATCAAGAAATATGGCGCGGAGCAGGTGGTCTTCTCTTATAGTGATGTGCCGCATGAATATGTGATGCACAAAGCCAGCATGGTCAATGCCGCCGGTGCGGACTTCCGCATTATGGGCACGAAGAACACGCAGATCAAGTCGAACAAGCCGGTCGTGTCGATCAGCGCCGTTCGGACAGGATCAGGCAAAAGTCAGACCACGAGGCGCGTGGCTGCCATCTTGCAAGAGATGGGCTACAAAGTCGCTGCCATCCGTCACCCAATGCCGTATGGAAATCTCGTCGCGCAGGAAGTGCAGCGCTACGCCAGCTATGACGATCTCGATGAATATGAATGCACCATCGAAGAGCGCGAGGAATACGAACCTCACATTGACAATGGCGTCATCATCTATGCGGGTGTGGATTACGAAAAGATCATCCGCAAAGCCGAAGCCGAAGCGGACATCATTCTGTGGGATGGCGGTAACAACGACTTCCCGTTCTATGTGCCGGATTTGCAGATCGTGGTCGCTGACCCGCACCGCCCCGGGCATGAATACACCTACTACCCCGGTGAAACCAACGTGCGCATGGCGGATGTGTTCGTCATCAATAAGGTCGATACTGCCGATGCAGAAGCGGTCATCAAAGTGCGCGAGTCGCTTCGCAAGTTAAACCCGACTGCCGTTCAAATTGAAGGCGCTTCTCCCCTCTTCGTAGATGACCCGGATGCCATTTTCGGCAAGCGCGTTCTGGTCGTGGAAGATGGTCCGACACTCACACATGGTGAGATGGCGTACGGCGCTGGTTATGTTGCCGCCCGCCGCTTCGGCGCAAAAGAGATCGTTGACCCGCGTCCGTTCGCTGTTGGTTCGATTGCCAAGACCTTCCAGAAATATCCGAAGACCGGCACGATCCTGCCTGCCATGGGCTACGGTGATAAGCAGACCAAGGAACTCGAAGAGACCATCAACAAGTCTGACGTGGATATGGTCATCATCGGTACGCCGATTGATCTTTCACGCGTCATCAAGATCAACAAGCCTTTCCAGCGTGTGCGCTATGAATTGCAGGAGATCGGCGTGCCTACGTTGACGGATGTGTTGATGAAGAAGTTCGGGAAGAAGTAGAGAGCAGAGAATTAGAGATTAGAGACTGGGGATTGGAGAATAGTCGGTTTGTCGAGAGACGAGCCGGCTATTTTTATTCCACCGACAGAACCCGCATCAACACCTTTCGGCGGTGCGGATGAGCGCGATGCTCGAAAACATAGACTCCCTGCCAGGTTCCGAGCGAGAGATCGCCATTATCCACAGGAATGGTGAGGCTGGTATCCGTCAACATGGAGCGGATATGAGAGGTCGCGTCGTCAGGTCCTTCCAAGTTATGGGTGTACCAAGTGTCGCGTTCGGGGACGAAGCGCTCCATGAAGGTTTCCAAATCTGCACGGGCGGTTGGGTCCCAGTTTTCGCTGGTGACCAGAGAGGCGCTGGTGTGCTGCAAGAATAAAAAACACATCCCATCGCGCACATTCCACTCCTTCAATTTCACCCGAATGGATGTGGTGATATCGTGAAGTCCCTTGCCAGTTGTGGCTATCTCAATAGTTGTCTTGTACCAGCTCATAGTTCGTGAAATTATAGCAGGTCTGGCAAAGATACATCCGTCTGTCCCTTGTTAGGGTGCGCTAAAAGTTTGTAGATGACCTGCTCCCTTCGCCGTCCTCGGCGAAGGATTTACTCGCAGAACGCCGCCGTCCACAGGATGCTTCGCAAAGGACGGCGGCTTGAGCCAAACTACTAACAGACTTTGAGTGTTCCCCCTTGTTAT
>JACPVC010000099.1 GCA_016191955.1 Chloroflexota bacterium | reverse complement strand
GTTTCCAGTTCGTCTTTTCCTCCGCCGGTTTGGCTTCTTCTACCAGCGGTTCTTGTTCCAAAGTGTTCAAAATGCCTCCAAACTGCCCGGAAATTATAATGCCATTTCTGGACAGCCTCCCCATCCTTAAGTCTTACTTATTCGGATAAAGCCCCGCCTCAGCGCTGGACCCGGAACTGGTCTTTGCCTTCAGACCTTTACTGCTCTTCGGCTTTATCCAATTAATCGTAGCACCGCCCCAGCCCTCACACTTCACCTGCAATGGAATCTCAACCCTCACAAAACCGCTGTTTCGACTTGTGCGCAGCGGAGGGAGTCTCACGCCAGTTATGCACAAAATCAGCTTGTTCCTCGGTTTCGGGAGAGCGCACCAAAAAATAATTATGCGGACGAGTCTTATACAACGCATTAACCCGCTCCAATGCTTTTTCAGGAGACATGCCATGCCGCACAAGATAGCACCCCACCACTATTCCCGTCCGCCCCACCCCGCCCCAGCAATGGACATACACCGGGCTGCCGCTTTGAATCGCCGCGTCGATGGTGTCGAGGATGAGCGTCATCGTCTGAACCGAAGGCACGCCGTGGTCGCGAATGGCAAAGCGCTGATAGACCGTCAGGGTGTCGTAGATGCGAGCCTGCTCTTTCAAAACAGGCTCGTAAGGCACAAGCTCGTGCGACTGGGTCAGATCAATAAAAGTACGGATGCCGCTCTCAAGAAAGGCGTCCATTCGCCTGCGAGCCTCTTCCGGGTTATAGCTGCCGGGGTATTCACCGGCAAGGAAGAGGTTTTCCTCCACCCAGTAAGATTCGATGATAGGGATTTGGGTCATAATTTTTATTTTCGCGAAGATTATTGTAGGTCACGTTTTCAACGTGACACGCCACAAGCGTGGCCTACTGTGGGAAATTCACGCACAAGTTGGAAAGTATCGCCGAACGCAATTGCACCAATTCAGGATACTGATAGAAAAACAGAATCTTCTGTTCGGCAATGGTGTCGCCATCGGGTTGATCGGCAAAGACGAAGAAACCGAATGCCTCGGCAATATCCTCGGCGGGATGGGTGACGGAGTAATCGGTCAGGAACTGGTCTTCGTATTTGTAATAGAAATCATCCAGCTTCTCGTAATACAGGTCTTCATCCTCTTCGAGGTTGATCTCGTTCCACTCGTCGTATATATCTGTCCAAAACTCCTGATAAAAAGCATTCATGTACGAATCCGGGTTCGAGCAGCCTTCGCCGGGGAAGAAGGTTGTGCAAGCGGAAGATTCCTGTACATAGATGTCGTTGTCTTCGGGATTGTTGAAGATAGGGATGCTGGGCGGAACCTGGTCGGGTCCCAGCGAGAGGAGGTGGGCAAACTCGTGCACGAGGGTGAAGGACAGGTAGTAATAATCGCTGGTATCGGCAATGTCCACTTCGAGTCCCCAACGATTTGGGTCATCATACGTCTGCGCCACCGCCGCGAGGATGTTATCCGTGCCGTCGGTCATGATCGAAAATTCCGCCAGAGTTGGGCGGTATTCGAGCGGGATCAAAGCCGTGAAATAATTCCAAATTTGCTGGTGGGCATTGCTATCATTCTGCTCGTCCTTCAAATCTGCCGGGACGTCTTCATAATACGGGTCGTGGAGTTCGTTTCCTGAAACGAGGTACGTGACCAGATAGCTGGTTTCCTCATCGTCCGCTGATTCGCTGAAATCTTTTGAAATATCGTTGGAAAGATCAACCGGGGAATTCACGCTGACGATCTGTTCGGTGATGATCGGGCACGAAGCTGTCTCTGAAGGGACCGCCACAGAGGGCGGCTTTCCGAAATCCGTTACTGAAACCCCGGCTGAGGCGGGTTTTTCTCCAAACAAGGTGACACAAGCCAAAGAGGAAAGAAGAAGCGTGGATAGAGCGAGGAAAATCTTTAAACGCGGCATAAAAAATATCCCTGAAACTTTTTTTCAAGGATACCATAACGCATCATCCACAAATTACCTTTTCACCTTACGAAGAAACAACAAAGTTATCAAAGGAGTAGATTCAAACTCCAGGTTGGTTGGTAGGGCAAGATGGCATCTTGCCTGTGCAAGTTAGCAAATTGCCCTACATTAGTACCCCAGCGAACAAGATCCCTTCAATATCTCTTCGCGCAATTGGAGCAACTCTGGGTATTCATAAAAGAAAGCAATCTTCTGCTCCTTAATGGAATTACCCACCGGTCTGGAGCTGAACACAAAGTGCGTGAACGACTCGGCAATATCCTCGGCGGGATGTGTGACGGCATAATCGCCTACAAATTGATCCTGATGAGCAAGGTAAAAATCATAAAGAGCGTTGTAATACGGGATGAAATCATCCGTCTCATACTGAAGCGCATCGACTTTTTCCCATTCGATATGAATGTCCGTCCAAAAGCGGGTGTAAAAAGCTTGGATATATGAATCCACGTGGCTGCAACCTGTGCCCGTGAAATAGGTAGGGCAGGCGGCGGTTTTTTCCTTTTGCAGCTCAAGGTTGTATGGGTCGTTCACGGTCTCCGCATCCGGCGAGACTTGTGAATCGTTCAGCGTCAGCAGGTGGGCGTACTCGTGGATCATCGTAAAGGCTAGCGCGTCCTTATCCTCAAGATCGGCGATGTCCACTTCCAACACCCAGTCTGAAAGGTCCTGCTCGGACTGGTCAACAGCCGCCAGCGTGTTCGAGTATCCGTCGGTAAATATGTTGAATTGTGTCACCATGCGCCGGTCTTGCGCGGGAATCAATTCGGTGAATATCTCCCATGCTTCATTTTGCAATGCAGAGTTATCCTGCTCATCCCGCAGGTTAGTAGGAACAGCCTTCAGCGCCGGATCGACGAGTGAATTCCCTTCCACCGAATAGGTGACGAGATAGTGAGTCTCCGGTTCTTCGAACTCTGTAACACCCTGAAAGTTATATACATCCCCCTGCCCGCTTTCGATGACATGATCCATGAAAAGGGCGCAGGCAGCATAAGATTCGGCGCTTAGCGGAGAAAGGCTCCGCCTGCCTAGGAACAATCCGCCAAGGAAGAAGAGAACAAGGACAGATAAAACAACGATAAAGTTAACAGTCCTCGACATGTCGCCTCCATAAGACATTATCGTTAATTCGTCGGGAGGGTGATCCAACCGGCATCTAAAAAATACAAGTAAAGATAGCCTAGCAACATGAGCATCCAAAGCATCAACTGGATCTGATCCATCAGGTTCTCCCAGGAAACGGATAGATTGTCTTTGATGGTCTGGACGATGCTTTCGAGATTATCGAGCTTGGTGCGGACGCTGCCCTTCCAATCTTTGAGATAAAGCTCAGACTGAATGGCTTCGTATAATTTGGCGGTGTACCAGTCACCGATGAGCAGCAGGGTTTGTTCGGTACGCTCGAAGTCGAGCATCACTTCCAGTTTGTGTTCCGCGATCTGGCGGATGAGTCCGCGTGTGGCGCGCGGGCGACGTCTGTTCTCGAAGAACGACTCATTGATCTTATCGAGCATTTTTTCAATGGAATAGTCAAGCATGCGATAACGCAGAAGTTGATAGTTGCCGATCTTGAGCAGGACAATATCTGACTCATAATCCCCGTTCGGCGCGATGATGACCGCGCCCTCCCAATCCACCAGCGTCAACTCGGTGGCAGAGTAACGCGTGCGGGATACCAAAATCTCGCCGATCTCGTTCTTATCGAATGAGTCTCTTTGCGAGCGGATAAACCGCGAAATTTCGAGCGCATTTTTGTCGATCCACTTATCGGGAGCATGCTTGACCTCATCCACCAGCAGGATGGTGTATTCCTCGAAAAGCCCGCTCTGACGGTGTTCGACAGGAATGAATTTGCTTTGCAGAGACTCTTCGATCTTTGCGCGTTCCTGTAAGGCGGTCGAGTCAAAGGGGTCCTTTAGAGAGAAGCGCGCCTCGACCATTTGCACGCGTTCATCATATTGATGGCGTACCACCGATACGGCATGTCCTTCGATCAGCACCGTCTCATCGCCAAGGCTGACGAGATCGATATCCACAGGCTGGAAGTATGGCGCATCTTTAAGCCCTTTGATCGATTCTTTGACCGGCGCTACTTTGCTTTCAGTATCGGGAAAGGCGATTAAATAACAAATCTCCATTTCGTAAGTTTAGCACAGGAAGGTGAGGCGGCAAATTACCGGAGGAGTATACAATCATGGCTTTCACAAAGCCTCAAAAACATAGCGCGGGATCGAATTACCTTTCGCGTTGTTCACCCCATTTGCGTTATTCGCGTTAAGCCTTTTGCACAAGTTCCAAGGCTTGTCAGTCTCTATTTGGAGAAAGTCATAAATATAGGACTTGCGTAAATCCCCAAGAGCAAGCCACGAATTTCGCGAATTATTTAAAAATTCGTGGCAATTCGCGTAATTCGCGGCAAAAGATTTTGAATTGTGTAAGTCCTAAATATACAATTTTGCGGGCTTGCCGAAAGATTTAACCACAGAGCCCACCGAGATCACGGAGGAAAAACCTTTCTACGAAATCAGTCGTCTCGTGGTGAGGATAATTTAGCCCACCCAGTTATCGATAGTTCAAAATCCCGTCGGCATCCAGTTTGATGCTTTTATTGCACGCCTTGCAAGTGAGCGAAGAATTCAACTCGGTGAACGTGCCCACTCCCCCGCAGCTTGGGCAGACCAACACTTCGCCAACCTTTCGCAGACCAGCCGGCATCAACGTGCCAGGCTTATGGGCAAAGACCCGGTTGAACACGCGCCACCAGGGAGTGATCTGCACATCTTCAAGACCAGCGTTGTGCAGAAGTTCGGTCAATGCCTCGGCGCTGATAACGACGATACCTCTGCCAGATTCTTCAGTGCCGCGCGAGGTGAGCAACGTCCCACCTGGGCGCAGGACGCGCGCGAGTTCTTTCACAGCGGCTTGCTTTTCACCGATCAGTTCCAAGGCTTCCATACAGCAAACGACATCGAAGGTCTCATCGGGGAACGGGAGCGGGAACGCGTCATATTGCATGAGTCGGACGTGTTCACGATGCGGCTCAAGTTTTTTCGCGGCTCTTTCCAACATGCCATGCGAAATGTCGATGGCGATAATGCTGCCTTTGAAATCGGGCTGGCTCAATAATGCAAAAGGCAGGCGGCCTGTGCCCGTTGCCACATCCAACACGAAGGGCGCGGGGATGGCAGAAAGCTTTTCGAGCAAGGGGCGTGCCAACATTTCGACATCCTGCAATTGCCCGGCTTGTTTGCCGTGGTCATATTTTTCAGCCCAGCGGTCGTACAAAAATGCCTGCAAACGCGAACCGATATGGATGCCTTCGTATTTGTAAATCTCACGGTCGAGCAAAAATAAAATTCCAAGCACAATTGCAATAATCACGATCCATGTAAACATGAGGTCTCCTTATTCTGCGTGACGAATGGCAGGGTGAAACGACCCCGCCAGAAAGATGAATGTTCCGAGAATGCCAGCGATCAACACGGTAACCGACAAATGAATCCCATTCTGCGTGCCGGCGAGTCGCGCTATGCCAAACTCTGCCAGCCAGCCCGAAGATGCCACACCGATCAAATATGGAATCTGAGTCAGCAATTGCCGCGCGGAGAAGACACGTCCCTGCGAGTTCACGTCCACAGTGGATTGCCAAATGGCGGCATTGCCTCCCTCTACGAACGGCTCGAAGAAGGAAAAGAAAAAACCGGCGATGGACCAGACGAGCACGCTTCGCGCCAGACCGAAGAGGCTGATTCCCATTAAGCAAGCTCCTACTCCCCCAAGCAGGATCCCGGTCTCTCTTCGCTTGGGTCCGCCCCAAACCGACAGGAGTCCGCCACCGACAATGCCGCCGATTGCGCCTGTCGTCAACACTGCGGCAAGGGCGCGTTCGTTATTCGACGTATGACTCAGGATGGTTGGCGATAACAAGGTCGCGCCGATGGCAAGGAAGAAGTTCGCGGCAATGAATAGTACGGTCAAAGCGCGCAGGCGGGAATTGGCAAAGATGATTCGGAAGCCGAAGGAAAGGTCACGGGTGAATCCGCTTTGGGTGGTGGGGGCAGGCTCAACGTCGGAACGAGGCGGGATTTTTATCCACAGTAAAGCAGCGAAGGCGGCAAGGAAGGTGAACAGGTCGATGGTCATGATGCCCGTCATGCCGATGGCTGGTAATAGCGCGGCGGCGAGCATGGGAGCGAAGATGCTGGGAGCGGCTTGTGCGAGACCGACCATGCCCTGGGCGCGGGAATAATCCTCCTTGGGCAAAATCGCCGTGATGGTAGACATATACGCCGGGTATTGAAATGCGGTGAAGAAGCCTGTTAGCAAGCTGAGCAGGTAGATATGCCAAAGCGCGAGTTGGTCTGTGGTGTATAAGATGAGGACGGTGAAGGTGGCGATTGCTCCAGCCATGTCGCTGAGGACGAGGGTGCGTTTTCGTTCCCAGCGGTCAACGAATGTGCCGGCGATGGGCATGAAAAGAATGGAAGGCAGAAAGGCAAGAAAGCTGACTATTGCCAGCGAAGAGGCTTGCCCCGTTTTCTGCCAGACCCAGAGCGTGAACGCGAACCAGGTCATGGCGCTGCCCATTAGGGAGATGACCTGACCGATCCAAAAGACGATAAAGGCGCGCATGCCTGAAGGCGGGTGGATGTTCATAACGCTGCAATCTTAGTGCTGGTGCGCAAAGTTGCTTCTGCTCAAATCGCCGCCGGGGCTTATGTTGAGGCTGGTCTTGCTGAAGCGGAATCCCCCATGCTTAACCTTGAGCTGGGAACGTAACGGTTATCGGTCGCGGGGACGCAGGCGGGCGCTTAAGTCACGTAACTGCGAGAATGTGATGGGCTTGATAAGCACCAGGTCGGCGGTGCCGCGCGCATTTTCACCCATGATTGCGTCGGCAGTAGTGACGACCACTCTGGTCTTTGAAAGCCGGGCATCCCCCCGAATTTGCTGCAACAAGCGGTCTCCCGAAATCTGGGGGATGTGCATATCCAAGGTAATGACCGCAGGCGTGATCTCTTTAATTCGCGTCTGCGCGGCAAGTCCGTCGCGGATGATCTCTGTTACATAACCGGCTGCCGTCAGCGCCTGCCCAAAAATTTCGGCAAGGTCTTCATCGTCTTCAATGATCAAAGCGAGGGGTTCGTTCATAATTTCTCCTGTCTGGGATCTGTGATGGTTGGTTGCGAGTCATCGTTTATCATGATGGGAAGTGTAACCGTAAATGTGCTGCCTTTTCCGATTTCACTTTCCACGGCGATCTTGCCGTGCATGAGTTCAACAAGCTGTTTGACAATCGAGAGTCCCAAGCCAACCCCGCCGTGCTGACGGATGGCGCCGCCCTCCACCTGCCGGAAGGTCTCGAAAATATATTCCTGTGCATCGGCAGGGATGCCGCCGCCGGTATCGGTTGTTCGGATCTGCCAATTTTTTGCATCCAAACGCAGGATACGCATGCTGACATTGCCGTTTTCCGTGAACTTGATGGCATTATTTACCAGATTAATCATGACCTGCTGCAAACGCTGCGGGTCGCCCATGATGACGGGCGGCATGGCGGGGTCTAACTCGGTCTTGAGTTCGATTCCCTTGTCCAGGGCAATCCTGTCCATAACGCCGCGCAGGGCTTCGAGCAATTCAGCGGGCTTGCAGGATACAGTGCGGATCTTCAATTTTCCCGATTGAATCTGCGCCTGGTCGAGCAGGTCGCTGACAATGGTGAGCAGTCTTTGGGTGCTGTTCATCACACGCTGGGCAATGCCAGATTGTTTGTCATTAATCGCACCATAAACCCCCTCCTTAAGCATTTCAGCATAGCCGAGAATGGCGTTCAATGGAGTGCGCAATTCGTGCGATACAACTCCCATGAAGGTGTCTTTCATTCTCTCAAGTTCCACTTCGCGGGTAATATCACGGAAGACCGCCACCGTGCCGATGCTCTTATCGTGCGCGTCCTGAACACGGGCAATGCTGGCAGAAAGCGTTTTGCTCGCCCAATTGACACGGATGCCTGTTGCCGTTTCTTCGGGGTTTTCAAAGAGGGCTTGCAGGCTTTGACGGGAAGAGGAAAGCGATTGGTTCAGGATGAAGTCTACCACGCTGCGGTTCACCAGATTTTCAAGGGGGATTTCCGTCAGGCGGCTGAGGGCGGGGTTCGCAAGAATGGCGATGTTATGCTCGTCGAAGACGATCACACCATCGGCAATGGAGTTGAGGATCGCCTGGTTGCGGCCTGCCACGACCAATTCACGAGAAAGGGTGGCGGCAAGTTCACGAGTCTTCTGTTCTACAAGGTGGTCGAGGTTCAGGTTGGTGGCGCGGAGTTCCTTGAGCGCCTGGTCTAGCGAGCGGGTGGTGAGCCAGGAGACCAGTGCCAACATAAAAAATCCGATAATCGCGAAAAAGTTCGGTACAACGGGAATATCGGAAGAGGTAGCCAATAAAACAATACAGATGGCGCTGACAATGCTAAAGATAAAGCTGGCGGATGGGAACAGGATCAGGCTCGAAATGGCGATGGGAATCGTATACACAAAAGTCGAACGTCCATTTGCGAGTTGGTCGGGGGCATCTGTCAGGTTCACCACCAGGGTCAACACCAATAGGAAGAGAAAGGCAGCCCATTTGCCCGAACGGCGATTGACGTAATAAATGCCGATCACGCCGATGAAAAATATAGCCATCCCCATCAGGAACAGGGGCGTCGATTCTTCCTTTAACGTAGCCGGGGAAAGGAACAGGGAAACAATGTTCAAGATCAGAATAATGAGCGCGCCTAACAACATGGTATTGAGCAGGCGTCTCCTTCTGAAATCCTCGGGGTCGTCTACATCTACGTTGAGGATACGATCAAGGAACTTAATCATTGGTCATCCATTTTCTGCCATTATCAAGGTGCTCAGGATCGCAGCCTCCACGATCAGGTCGGCGCAGAACAGTCCTTTGCCGAGCCAGAGCGGCGGGTAGGGTGGGGCTGCATGGTCCTTGAGCCAGCTAACGGCGCGGTCCAGAACCGGTTGAGGGATTTTGCCTCCATGCCTTTTCCAGGTAAAGAGCGCCTGAAGGCAGTAGGCTGTTTCCTCGGGGCTTGAGAATTGATAGCCCCAGGAGCCATCTTCCCGTTGGGTGTCCAGAATCCAGGCAAGTGCCGGTTCGACAACCTGGTTTGCGTATCCCGCGCAGGCAATAATGGCGTGTGAGGTGGTGTAGTACGGCGAAATATGCCACTTATCATACCAATAGGTGTCCTGTGTGCGGACGGTTTGTAAATGTTTTAATATTTTCTGCACCGGGGCGGCATCTGCACTCATGCCGCTTTGGCGCAGGGCATCGAGCATGTGGATGTTGACACTGTTCGAACTGTTCAATTCATAATGGAAGGTGCGAAAGCGGTCCTTTTCTTCAAAGGCGAGGATGGTCTCGATATCGAGCTGCTCACCAAAGCGAGCTAAAACAGAGAAGGCGAAGGCGGTATCGTCACCATCCGGGACGCTGTACTCGGTGGAAAGCCCAATTCCCTTGCCTTTGCGCCAACCCTTCTTGATGTGATCGAGCCACGGGCGGATGAGTTTCATCGTCTCCTCATCCCAATCCCGGACGAGGGTGAGATTCCACAGTAACCACACGGCTTCGAACACCTCAAAGGGAACAAGGTCCATAGCGGCGCCGTTGGGTGTGGCGTATTTATGCAGGTATGCCAATGCCGCAGAATCATCACGTTTGAAGTTGAGGATGTAGTACGCCGTGGCAGCGGGGCTATTCCCAATGGAGCCATTGCTTTCCTGCAACTGGGTGAGGTCGAGCATCTCCATGCCATTGTCGAAGCCGCCCATTTCTGCCGCGAATGCTGCGGAAAGGTAACGACTGACCTTATTACCGTTCAACAGTTCCAGTTTCTTTTGGCGATAGCCGGAGAGCTGACCGATGATGGTTTCTTTTTGACGCGTGATCAACCCAAGCTTTTCAGCTTCTCCAATGAGAACGGGCACGAGCATTTCGAAGGCGGCGGTGGCGCGCCCGGCATCGACGAGGTGTTGCTCAAAAGATTTATTGGTGACCTTCTCGAGCGCGATCATGCCGCGTTCGATCTGGGCGCGGTCCCGAGCGCGGCGACCGTATTTTGTGAGGGCAACCATCGCGGCGAGGGTGTTGATGACCCGGTCGTGATAATCGAAGGGTTGTTCCATGCCCCAGGAACCGTCTCGCAGTTGGTGACTCGCCAGCCAGTTAAGAGCATGGTTGCTTAGCTCAACGTCGATCTCTTTGAGCATCGCCATCCAAGCCGTGTCGTACGTCATTTCAGACATGGTTCCGGGACCGATTCTTTTCAACAGGGTTTTGACAAGTTCGCGCATGATGTTATCCTCGTTGTTTACTTGGTTTTTGGTATCCAAACTTTGTGCAGCAGTTTACCTACGCCTAAAGTCTTTTCTTTGTTCTTTTGATAATAGGCTTGTACCTTTTTTATAGCACTTTCCGACATTGCAGAAAAATCCGGTTCGCGGGTGCGGCGGGTGAAGACATGGTCGTATAAAATCTCACGGAATTGAGGCTGGTCCATGTAGAGGGATGGGAAGAGCGTGAAGTATAGGTCTTCTTCGCCGGACCTCAACAAGGGATAGTCGAAGGCAGCGAAACGGTCGAAGCCGATGAAGATATGTGCCTTCTCGATGGTGTCGCCGTAGTACATTTCGATCAGCTTCCTGTGGTCGGGAATGACTCCATGCTCGGCATGGTATTTAACCGCCATCTCCGCCACGACTTCGGAGGAAGTCAGGTCGTCGGCGAAGGCGCCGTAGAAAATGCGAAAGTCCTTATTCTTGCGCGTGCTTTCCCCGATGTCGTCGAACAACTCGATCAGATACTCATACGGCGTGTCTTTGAGCTTTCTGGCATAGTCGCCATAAAAGTGGACGCGCACACCGTACTCTTCATAGAATGAAACAAAATCAGGATGTGTAACAAAGCGCGCCAACCCCTCGCCGCCGATCTTTTGCATGTAGGTATTGCGCGTGGCAAGGATTTCGGGTCCGATCACAGGGGTGAGCAGGGTATGGATGCCGTGGTCGAAGCACAGCCGATAAAGGTCGATCTGGCGCTTGCCGGCAATATCCATGAAGGCGTGGATGGGGTCTTCAAATTCCTGGTCGCCGTATTCGAGGGCGAACCAGCGGCGTGTGCCGTTGATCGGGAAGACAAGCACCTTCGAACCACTGGCACGCACCAGCCTGGCAACTTCTTCAGTGGGGAGCGCTTGGAATTTCTTTAATGAGATCATGGTCTTTATCCGTGTTATGCGAACCGCGCGGCTAATTTGGTAAGCGGGTTCGTCCCAGCCAATGTGATGTAGTTATTGTCTTCCAGCGTGAAGCCTAAATTTTGCTTCACGTCATACGCGCCGCTGCCCCAACGCAGGGTGTGGACGTTTCTAACAAAGGCTTCTTCGAGACTTGCATAGCCGAGCATTAGATAGGCATAGGGCACATCGTCTGCCAGACCGAGCGCGGCGGTCAACTGCGTTTCGTTGTCGAAAAGCAGCGCGCCACAGCCGACTAACTTTCCGTTTTGTTTCGCTTCAAGCCACACGCCATTGACCAAACCCAGATTTTCAAGCAAGGGGCGCATCCACGGGCTGGGAGCGTTGCCGTAACGTTTGTCTACGTTGTGGATTAGCGCAAGGACGGCGTCAATATCCTGGACTTGTGAGTGTCTTTCGACGGTGATGCCCAGCTTTTCGGCTTCGCGTAAGGTCCGCTTGTAATGCTGGCGGTCTTTTTTGTTGCCGTCTTGCAAATACTCGTCCATGCTGCGCCATCGGTTTTGCATTACGGTGCCGGGGTCTTGCATCTGGATGGAGGCAAAGCCGTTTTGCCAATTTTCGCTCTCCTGCTTCGATAAAAAGTCGAACATGAGGGCGAGGCTGCGGGTCTGCTTGCTGAGAGACAATGCCGATTCACAGATCGCGCCGAGCACTCCTCCACGCAGAGAATCCGACGGCAGGATCAGCCCGCTTGCATTGGATAAAGGCGAACGGCAAACCAGTAAAGGGTAACGGCGTAGAATCGCTCCCAGAATCGCCCGACCCATTCCGGGCGGTGCCGGAAGCGGCTCGTTATGAATCTCCCAAAGGGTGGCGCGCCCAATCAACTTCCCCTCTTGAAACGCTAATAAATAGAAGGGCTTGCAGTCGCTCATCACACGCTCGCCAAAAGCATACCAGCGGTGACTTTGAAAGGGTCTCCCGGTAGAGAGTTCATTCCATGCGGTTTCATTCACTTCGGTGACGCTGTGTGCCACCTGCATGTCAGGATTCGTCACTTTCTGATTTTACTGCGCCGAACCGGGCTATCATTTAACAAAAATGCAAGATGTTATGCAATTTCTACCTTTTGCGTCCCTCGTCCTTCGACAAGCTCAGAATTCGCTCGTTGCCCCGCTCACACGTGCCGACACCGTGCGCCGGCACGTGTGAGCAAAGGGGGGTTATATGAAAAAGTTGGGCTGTTAGGAGAATATCCCTTCACCAATGGACGACCTTCGCCAGCTCATCCATTGGCAGGTTTGGGAATTTTTGCGATCCAAATGCCGCATTACTCCGTCTCCTGTGAGCCTTGTGTCGAGGATAGGAACATATCCATCGTTTGCAGGTATTCCAGCCAACCGGGGTATAAGGCAAAATCATCCTTGTTATATGCTTCATCTGGATACATGGTTTTGACCCGCAGGAAGTCATACAATGCACGTTGTTCACGAGTGGCTGTTTCCACCTCTGCCAGAGAGCGCGGATGTTTGAAGTGGCGCTCCCCCGCCGTGACCTGTTCGGTCATGTACTGAAGGCGCTCGGATGGGTCGCTATCCATGCCGCATTGTTCGTCTAAAAACCGACAAAGGCGCGCGCATTCGCGTTCGGGGTTCTGAGTCAACTGGTCGTAGGCAATGAATATCTTGCGGGGAGAGTCTTGCGTGAATCGCAGCAGGTTCAACATGCAGAACTGCCAATATGCAAAACCAGCCGAGAGCGGAACCTGTTCGGGGTCCAAGCCTTCCATTTTTGCGCCGGAGTAAATCGTCTCCACCGGATGGCGAACGGGGATGACATAGATCGCATCGCCCCAAATATTCGCCCAGAACGGCAAGACCAGCGGCAGACGCGGGTCCTTCCATACCCAGGCAGTGGCTTTGTGATCCTGCGCTTCCTTATCCATATCCTTTAGTGCCTGTACAGCAAACTCGGTCAGCGAAGCATCCTGTGTTTTTTCGAGCAGGACTTCCACAGGTGTGGGGACGCGGCTGTTGTTGTTCAGGAGTTCATCGTTCAACTTCTGCAGGGCAAAGTGCTCCATGTAACCGTAATCGTCCTTGAAGATATCCTCGTCCCGCCCGGCATACGCCCCCCAACGCCGGACAAGTTCTGCGGTTAGGGATGTTCCACTGCGGTAGATTCCTGCGACAATAATACGTTTCATCAATGAGTTCCTCTCTTGAATTCCAAAAAGGATGGATCGATAGATCCAACTTGTTGGCTTTTAAATTAATTTTCGAAGCAAATCTTGAAAGACCAGGCTTGCGGCGCTAAAACTAAGTTCGTCAAATCGATACCAACGATGGATTTGAAACAGTCTGCCCCTCCCCCGATAATTCTTCTCAAACTTCTTCGTTTACCTTATCGATGCGATGCACTACGTCAATGCCAAGGTGCGAATCCGATACGCTTGCACACTGACATTTTACTGTCTACATGAAAGGGATGAGATACTTTCGCATTAACAAAAATGTAAATCCACTTATTTTCGTCATACGCGTGACATTCATCCGCCAGGAACCTATATTTGTACCGCTCCCTAAACCCAACCAAACCCTTATACTTGAATAGGTTTAATCGCCCGCATATATAATATGGATATTCTACAAGTGAAAAATAACCGCGCAGAGCGCCAGAGTTTTCTTCACAACCTTCGCATGTGTTGCGGTTCCAAAAGGATATTAACATGACCCTCATCGATCGCTTCAACCAATGGAAAGAAACCACCCTCAAGAAGTCTTTGGATAAATTCAAGGAGCGGAAGGAACGCTTCGAGACCAGTTCGGGGATCGAAGTGCCGCGCCTCGCTACCCCGCCCAGCGCTTCGACTACGGGACAGGAGAGCACTGTCCCTCCGCTCAGCGCGGATGAGTCTTATATAGAGAAATTAGGCTACCCGGGAGAATTCCCCTTCACCCGCGGAGTTCAGCCGACGATGTATCGTTCGCGCTTTTGGACGATGCGCCAGTATGCGGGCTTTTCCACGGCGGAAGAATCGAACAAACGGTATCGTTATTTATTGAAACAAGGTCAGACGGGGCTCTCGGTCGCATTCGACCTCCCCACTCAAATCGGGTACGACGCGGACGATCCCATTGCGCAAGGAGAGGTCGGCAAAGTGGGCGTGTCCATCTCCTCCATCAAAGACATGGAGCAATTGTTCGACCAGATTCCCCTCGATAAAGTTTCCACATCTATGACCATCAACGCGCCTGCGGGTGTTTTGCTCGCCATGTATATCGCCGTCGCCAAACGCCAGGGCGCGGACATGCGTCAGTTGCGCGGTACGATTCAGAACGACATTTTGAAGGAATATGTGGCGCGTGGGACGTATATCTTCCCGCCTGCGCCGTCGATGCGACTCATCACCGACATCTTCCAGTTCTGTTCGAAAGAAGTGCCGTATTGGAACACGATCTCGATCTCGGGCTATCACATCCGCGAAGCCGGTTCGACCGCCGTACAGGAAGTGGCGTTCACGCTCGCGAATGGCATCGCCTACGTAGAGGCAGCCCTTGCGGCTGGCTTGAATATCGATGATTTCGCGGGTCAGCTTTCATTCTTCTTCAACGCGCACAACAACCTGCTCGAAGAAGTTGCCAAATTCCGCGCGGCGCGCCGCATGTGGGCAAGGATCATGCGCGAACGATTCAAGGCACAGAAGCCATCGAGTTGGCAACTTCGCTTTCATACGCAAACGGCTGGCTCGACTCTCACTGCTCAACAACCAGAGAACAACGTGGTGCGTGTTACGTTGCAGGCTCTTTCCGCCGTCCTCGGCGGGACTCAAAGCCTGCACACGAATTCCATGGACGAAGCCCTCTGGCTCCCCACCGAAAAGTCGGTGCGCGTGGCTCTGCGGACTCAACAAGTCATCGCATATGAATCCGGCGTAGCAGACTCGGTCGATCCGCTGGCGGGTTCGTATCTCATTGAGCATCTCACCGACGAGATCGAAAAAGGCGCGCTCGACTACATCGCCAAGATCGACGAAATGGGCGGAGCACTCCCCTCCATCGAGCGTGGATTCATGCAGAACGAAATTCAAAACGCCGCGTATGCTGCACAGCAAGCCATCGAACGCGGCGAGCAGGTCATTGTGGGAGTCAATCAATTTGCAGTGGACGAGGAAATCACCCTCGAACGCCTGAAAGTGGATACGTCTATTGAGCTGGGGCAGCGGGAGGAGTTGCGGAAGTTACGAGAAGCGAGGGATGGGGAAACGGTAAAGCGGTACCTTGGTAAATTGGTTGAAGCCGCCAAAGGCACCGAGAACTTGATGCCGCTCTTTATTGAATGTGTGGAGAATGATGTGACCCTTGGGGAGATATGCAATACGCTAAGGGGTGTTTGGGGCGAGTACGTGGCGGAGGGGTTTTAGAATTCATCGGCTATAATCTTTTTAATGGTTTTTCTGTCTACGGAGACGCACAGTTACCCGCCGCACCCATAGAAAAGCGCGTTTTTTATCCATGATCGCCTTATCATGATTATTTTTCTTGATTTTCTATACATGATAGAACGTCTCGAGGTGACAGTTACCTGTGATCGGTCAGTGCGAGGAGTTGAGGAAGTTGCGAGGGACGAGAAACGAGTGACCGAGTTACGAGGCAGGTTGGTCACAGCCGCGAAAGGCACCGAGAATTTGATGCCGCTCTTTATTGAATGTGTGGAGAACGATGTGACGCTTGGTGAGATTTGCAATACGCTGAGGGGGGTATGGGGCGAGTATGTGGCGCAGGGGTTTTAGAATAATAAATAATCTCAAATATGCTATACTCCCGCCATCGTCGTTTTTCAATTGAGGACATAATATGAGCGGGCTATTCGTCAATTATTTCGAATGTCAATTTGAGAAATACACCTATAACATAAAATTCCTTCCTTACGAAAAATATCCAACTAGGGAAGAATTTAAGAGTCTCAGGGCAAGTCACACAAACTTTGATTTCTCTCGGGATAGAGAAAAATTATTCTACTGGGAGCTAGAAAAGTCTGCACAGGATGACCTTGGCGGTCAGGCGATATCAATATCTGCCGATAAAAATCCAAGGGTTTTTATCAATATTCTTGAGCGTGCCATTGTTTATCGATTGAGGAGTTTAGAAAATTATCGCGTTTATAAAGACTCGTATAGCCAGGTTTGGAAGATTATTTCCAAAAAAGACCTTCTGGATTCAAGTTTTGATGGGCTGGAAGTTAATCGTCAGATTTGTTTAAATACCTATTACAGATTTTCAGATGGGAAAGCTTCATTTGGAATAGTATTGTCGTCCGAAATTGAAAATAAATTTACATGGGATAGAGCGGATTTTCAAAAGCATGGCATTGACACTTCTACCCTTGGTGGAAAAGATAACATCATCTATGCCAATAAAGTTGCTCTAAAACAATATCTTCTTGCCCTAGGTCGAACTGAAGAATATGTTGAGGAAATAAAAAAGTTGGATTCAAACGAACAGAAGTTTTCTGTGGTTTCCAAGTTCTTCGATTGGATACAAAAAACAAGTTTCTACTTGCCTGATGAGAATAAAATTAAATCAATCTCGAAAAAATATTTACCTTTTTCTGGAATCAATATTGAGATTTTGCAGAATCCAAAAAGATACTATTTCGGCTCTAAAACAAATGAACAAAACCGAGCTTCATATAACGAACAAGTAAAGCAGTATAAGCCATTTACCTATGATTTGTTTGAAAATAAATCTGTGAAAATCGGTGTTCTATGCCCAAAACAGTTTGAAGGGATAACAGAAAGCTTCATTAGCAAACTCGAGCGAATATTGAAGAATGAATTGCATTTGAGAAAACTCGACTTTAATTTTCACTATGTTGATGATGTAAGTTTGGCATCCTATCAAAACGAGTTATACAACCAAGAACTACTTAATAGTCAGGTTGTTATGATAGTTGTTGTTGAGGAACACAAAAAGATTCCTCCTCATGCGTCACCTTATTTCATTTGCAAAGCAAAATTTCTTGGTAACGGGATACCCACGCAAGATATTCAAATTAAGAATATCAAAAACCCAAACCAATATATTCTCAATAATATTTCCTTGAATATTTATGCAAAATTAGGAGGCACTGCCTGGACAATTGAGAAAGAAGATAAGAGGCGAGAAGAATTAATTGTTGGAGTTGGGTCATCAACTGACGAAAACGGAAAACATATTTTGGGAATAGCCCAAGTATTTAACTCGGATGGCAAATACTTAGTTGGTGATTGTGCTCCTCTTTCAAACTTTGATAATTATGCTGAAAACTTAGAAAAGTATTTGGGGCAAACCCTAAACACAATTATTGACAATCAGATCAATAAGCAATCTGAGTTTCGCTTGATTTTCCATTTGTACAAAGGGGCAAGTAATAAGTATGAAATCCCCGCAATAAATAGTGTTATAAAAAAATTCGACCACCTGAGTTTTAAATACGCTTTATTGCATCTTGGATACGGTCACAATTTTAGGGTTTTCAATAACGATGGCAATCTAAAAGTCAATCGGGGGACTTTTATTCGGCTAGATAGCAATTCAGCTTTAATACACTTTGTCCCTGAAAACTCATTGCCCTTATATGTACAGTTAGATCGACGTTCTACTTTTACGGATTTGTATTATTTGTCAAAACAAGTATATTGGTTTTCGAGTTTGTCCCACCGAAGCTATCTCCCAGCTAAAAGGACGGTAACTATCACTTATCCATCTCTGATGGCAGCCCTGACTGAAAAGTTGAAGTATGTAGATGGATGGGATTATGATAGATTGAAAGCGATTTCAGAGAAGCTATGGTTTATCTAGATGAAGTTATAAAAAATCTCAAGAAGCAAATTCTTGAAGACGACGAGTCTTTGCATGTCATTTGTTATTTCTACTTAACTGACAAAAGCTCTTTACCCAAAAACATATTTGAAAATACTGGCGACGAAGAAAGCCTTGCAATAAAAGGTTATTTGAGTATCAAGCCTGATGTAGGTGAAGTCGAGCTAATAATAGGAAGAAAACCAATAAAACAAATTGACTACACATCAAATATATTCAAGTTGTTAGGAATATCTCTCGCTGCTCCTACAGAAGTAAGCAAGAAACTGAGCGAGAAATTTATTAGCTCATCAATTAATTACAAATACCTAATTGCAAGAGTTTTTCCCGAATATAAAAAAGTTTTTGTGAAACATCTTGAGTTTACGCCGGACACAGAAGATATTTACTATACTATTTTTAATTTCTTGTTTGAGTTGAACACAGAATTAGATATTCAAACCGCTGTAAGCAATTTGGCGCTGCAGAATTTAGACATTATCGACCTGTTAATTCTTGAAGAATTAAGAGCAAAGTTCATTTCTCAAGAATTGCTTATCGCCTACAACAATCTAACAGCCATTGATTTAGTTAAACAAGTGCTGTCTAACTTTGGAAATTCCGTAAAAAAGATTACACAGAATCGTAGAAAAGGTCACGAATCGTTCTCTATTAAAGACGAGTATGATGTTCAAGACTTACTTTATGTAATGCTTAAGCCAATATTTCCAAAAATGATTGATGAAGAACCGACACCTCAGGTTGGACCAAAGTTCAACAAGATTGACCTTCTTGTCAAAGAAGAAGGAATAATGGTCGAAGTAAAAATGATTAAAGATTCGGATAGGGATGAAAAAGAATTTGTTGAACAGCTTAAGATTGATATTCAATCCTATTATAGGTATGCTGAATTGAAGCACTTGTTTATGTACATTTATGATCCGCAAAACAAGACGCGGGATTTAGAAAACTTCCTAACTTTAAATGGAGAACAGACAATACAGGGAAAGAAGTTTTATGTCGAAATCCTTGTAGGAAATTAAGACTTGCGAGACGTGTTGGATGTAATAATGTGCGCGGCAGGGATGGCGGGGAGAGTGAGGAAACCTGATCTATCTCCGCAGTTAGCCGATTGATCGTAACCCATTTCCACATTGAGGTTATGGTCAGGTGGAGAATGATGTTGCGTATGTGGTCCGCATAATATAGGCGGTTCTTGACGATAAGAAAAATTAGTTTTGAGAGGGGTATAATTTGAACAGGAGAGTCCACTATGGCTACTCGATCCAAATTACCCGCGCGTATTGAAATTAATCCAAAAGTTATGTTGGGAAAACCTGTGGTTAAAGGGACGCGCATTCCTGTTTATTCTATTCTTGAACTATTGGCAGAAGGCGTTGCTGTCGAACAAATCATAAAAAAGCATTATCCATCCTTGAAAAAAACGGATATAAAAGCCTGCGTAAAGTACGCTGCTACTCTGGTAAATGTGGAGTGGAAAACCCGCCGCCCTGGAATTGACAAAGGCAAAGTAAAGATTACGCCAGACTTCAACGCTCCGTTGCCCGACTTTGACGATAAAAAAGTTGAGGAACAGCCTGCCAGTTATGCAGCGGAAGAGTCTACATCAAGCTTGGATTGGTCTTTCCCCAATATTGAAGTGGTCAAATTCACGGGTGGAACAAGCGCCGTAATTCGTGGGACGCGTATTAAAGTAAGTCATATCGTCGGTTTTTTACAGGTTGGTGAAACACCCGAAGTAATAGCGAACGAGACCGTCCCGCATGTTACCTTGCCTCAAGTGTATGAGGCGATCCACTATTATTTTGTCCATCAGGCAGAGATTGACAAGGAACGCGAAGAAAACACGGAAGAAGCCAGCCGCCGTCTGTTGTTGGAAAAACTCGGCGAGAAAAAATATAAGGAAATTACTGGCGGATGAATACTGAGATGGGGAAGAACGCTCCTAAACTGCTTCTGGATGAACAAATTTGGAAATATCTTGCCAAACTCTTGCGTGAGCAGGGTTTTGATGTGATTCATGTCAATGAGGTTAACTTGGATGCCACACCTGATGAGCAAATTATGGAATATGCCGTTGGCAAACATAGGGCAGTTGTGACGTTTAATGTGAGAGACTATGTTCCAATGGCAATTCAATATGCTAAAGATGGAAAAGAACATTATGGAGTTGTGGTTTCAAAAGAACTTTCTCACGGGGAACTCAAAAGACGGGTAACGAAGCTTTTGGAAAACGTCACTGCTGAGGAATTGATTAATGCGGTCAGATATTTGTAATTACAATTTTGCCTACTCACAAGTGACAGTCATCTACAAGGTGGCTGCCACTTGTGATCCGAAAAATAAGCCTGACATATCTACCCTAAAGGGCACGCGTCCACAAATAGTAGACGTTATCGGTAATTAGAAAAAACGTCCCGAAGGCTTCCCGCAGGCGCTCAAATTACTCGAAAGAAACCTTCGGGACGGTGCTTGTAGGTTATTTCCGATAACGTCTATTTTATTAATCGTGACCCATGTCCATGCACAGGTTACGGTTCGCAACGGCGCAGATGGGATCTGTCTGGTTTTGGAAAAATAGACTTAGAATCGCAATAAAATCTTCGGCAGACAAGGAGCTCAACATGTTGCCACCAACACTTTGGGTTGAAATCATTATTGCAGGGTTTGTTTATTTGCTTGCGGCGGTTTTCTTCATTTTGAATAAAGCGGGTATATACAATCTTCAATTCATGAATGATGCAAAAGACTATATCGGTTTGGTTTCCCTATTGGCAATATTTGCATCCTATGTTTTGGGGATGTTGATGCATAGATTATTGCAATTTCCAGTTCTATATCTTATAAATCTTGCCCTAAAAAAACTAAAAGTGAATTTCAATGTCCTTGGCGACTCGAAGCCGAATTTTCAGAAAATGAACTTCCTGTTGCAGCAATATGGTTCGCAATATTTGCATAGGGAAATCGACCTGCAATACGGTGCATTTGCTCTATTCACCTCACTGATTGTTTCACTTCCCTTATTGGGTATCGCCTTATCCAATTGGCTAAGGCATACGGCAGCAACAGAGTGGTCATCCACTACACTCAATATTTGTTTTGTTCTGGCATTCTTATTCTTTATTATCGATATTAGACAAAGAAAAAACTTCAATGGTATTCGAGATGAGGCGTTTAAAGAACTCGAAAAGATTCATAAGAAAACCTTGAGTGAATGAGGAAGAAATAAACCACTTTACCAAGAGACACTCACCTAAAGGCGAGTGTCTCTTTTTTATCCCAAAACAAACCTGACAGGTCTCCACGAAAGGCTGATCAATCATGACCCATGTCCACGCACGGGTTATGGTCAACGACGGTGCTGATGAGACCTGTCAGGTTTTGCACTCATTACTGGCTGGTGTATAATTTGAGCAGGCTTTCATCCATGCGTAAAGACACCAAAAACTGGATTGCGCTTACAGATTACGACATCGATACTGCCCGTCACATGCTGGCAACGGGACGGTATCTTTATGTAATCTTCCTTTGTCACCTTTCGCTAGAGAAAATACTCAAAGCGCACGTTGCAGAAGTCACACAAACCTTGCCGATCAAAACTCATGACCTGATCTATCTGGTCAAGAAAAGTGAGTTGGACATTCCAGAGGCATATCTCGATTTCATCGGTAAAATCAATACCGCAAGCATTCCAACTCGTTATCCCGATGACTTACAACGTTCTTTGAAGGAATATCCCGAACCCGTTGCGCGTGATTATTTGGAACAAACCGAAAAGACACTACAATGGCTAAAACAACACCCGAACTTAAACGAATAATTAAGCGATTCCGCACCCAATTGAAAAAAATGGGGATTCATCCAGAGACGATTATGTTGTATGGCTCACAAGCCGCTGGCACCGCGCGTGAAGGCAGCGATATTGACCTAATTGTCATTTCTGGCGATTGGAAAAAATATAATTATCGTGAAAGATTGGAACTGCTGGGCATTGCGTCGGCAAGAATTTTAGAACCTGTTCAAGCACAAGGGTTTACACCGAGGGAAGTTAAGCTGAAGAAAGTAATGCCTTTTTGGGAACAGATAATAAAAGAACAGGCGATTGCAGTCTAAATCGGAGTCGAAAGGCTCCGATTTTGTTTATTTATCAAATCTTCATTCTCTTATTGAAAGCAGTGGCATGAGTAAAGATTGCAAGGCTATAATACATGATATGGAACGTTGATTTCAATTTATTGGTTTCCAAAGGAGAACGTGCTCATGAAATCCATCCGCCTGCTGTTTACTGTTATGCTCATTTTGCTTCTAACCGGCTGCAGGCTCGGTCGCGGTCAAAACCCAAATCGTGACGCTACCGACGCAGCCTCGCCCACAACCGCGATCCCAACCGTCGCCGTGAGCACCTCTACACCGGGACCCGAGGGGATGTACGTCTCACCGGTTACGTACAAAGTTCAGGTCTTCGATAATTACCAGGTCCATGATGCGAAACGAGACCGAACCTTCCCGATCGTGATTTACTATCCGGTCGGTGCGGCGGGTCCATTGCCGCTCATCATCTGGTCACATGGCGGGGGGTATAACAACAACGGACATCATCTCAACAAAGAATGGGGCAATACGCTTGCCAGCGCCGGATATGTAGTCATCCACATCGGGCACGTGGAGGCTCCGCTCGACTCTCATTGCGTTCTCTTGCAAATCCCATCCGATGAGTGTGAAGCCTCAGATTTCCAAATAGAAGTTTCAGAAGGCGGTACGTTGATGTCCATTTGGTACAACAAACCGCTCGATGGCACTGCCGTGCTGGACGATCTGGATAACATCGAGAGCGCCGTTAACTTGACCTTTGACCGCGACCGCATCGGCGCTGCCGGGCACTCCGGCGGAACTGTCATGGTGATGAGCTTAGCTGGAGCAGTTCGTAACGTCTCCCCTAGTTTGCAAAACGTCGCGTGGTCTGACCCACGCATCAAAGCCTTTAACGCCAACTCCCCACAAGGCATTGGCGCCCTCGGATATACAGAGATCTCCTGGGATGGAATTACACGTCCTTTATTGGTTACCACCGGTCAAAATGACAGTACCCCAAACGAGCAACCGCGCGACCGCCTTGATGCCTTCCAACATATGTCTGGTCCTGACAAGTACTTGCTCTACGTGGATTCTCCCGAAGCAAACCATGTCACCTTTGCGCTGGGGTCCGAGGGCGCATTGGAGTTGGAACCTTATGTGGCAGCGACCCAAATCGCATTTTTCGATGCCTACCTGCGCGGCTATCCAGAAGCCCTGGCTTGGCTAAACTCAGACGGCATCAGTACGTGGAGCAACGGTATCGCCACGATCACCACAAAATAGAAATCGCGTAACCTCCACAAGAGGGAGACTTGTTCTCCTTTTTATATGACAGTCACCTTTTGATTCATACGAGGTGACTGTCTCGTTTTAAGTTCTCGCCCTTCTTGTATTCCACATTCCCCTGCCGTACAATTTAAATACAAAAGCATCCTTTATATGATCGGAGGGCTGCATGAAGAGGATACGATTGGGGCTGGGGTTGGTTATGCTTGTCCAACTGGCTTGCTATGAGGAGGAATTCTCGCCTGAGTATTTCTGCGAGATGAGGGGCGGGACGTTGTACAACACGACCGGGCTTAATTTCCGTTTACATGCGAATAACGCTCAAAGGAGGTGAATGATGTCAGCAAAACGTGGTTTTCCGTGGTGGACTATCCTTCTCGGGCTTGCCCTGATCTGCATGGTATGTGTGAGCGCTATCCTGATCGGCGGGACGGCACTCTACTTCCTGCAATCCCTGACTCAAAAAGCTCCGCTCCCTCCCGCGGTAATTCTGACGGAAGCGCCTCCTCCGACCGAATTGCCGCCCATCCCTCAAGCCACAGATGCTCCACCCGTGGAATCTTCTCCCCACACAGGCAATCAGGAAAAAGGCGAAAATTACCTCGTGGACGATTTTTCAACCAAAGCGTTGGGCTGGCCCGAGTTCGACGATGGCACGACCATCACCCGGTATGAAGACGGGCAATACAGCATCCAGATCACCAAGCCGGATTATTACGACTGGGCATACATTCCCGTCGATTTCAAACCGCTCGAAATTTCCTTTGATGTGGTGGGACCGCCCGGCGCTCAAAACGGGACCTTCGGCGTGTTCTGCCAATATCAAGACGAAGACAGCCAGTATTATCTCGAGTTCGATCTGGAAACCCGATCTTACATCATTGGAGAATTTGTGGACGGCGAGGAAATTCTGCTGACCGAGAATTCTGATAACCCCTGGCAGGTCGCTGGTCCGCTCAAGACGCTTCCCAACGAAACCAACCGCATTGCCATCAGTTGCTATCGTGATTTCATCACCCTGTTCGTAAACGATGAATGGGTCACTGAAGTCAGCGTACAGCAGCCTTTCGATGCAGACGGCGATATGGCATTCTTCGTCTACACCTTTGATTATTCCAACGTGAGCGGCTACAAGGTCTTCTTCGACAACGTGGAAGTTTACAAGCCCGTGCAGTGATCTGTATTCAATCCCTCCCAAACACGAACGAAGCCCGCCCTCGGCGGCGTATTGCGCAGTAATCCTGCGCCGAGGCTTGCACTGACGGTTCGTGTTTCGCTCACCGTGTCGAAGTGACGGCGCAGGGAGCAAACTTACCGATACTTTTGCGCCTCACTCGACACAACGACTTGAATCATCCTATTCGGAATGCTATACTGATTCAACAACCTTTTGGAGGAGTTCATGCGCAATCAAATCCGCTCGACCTTTACGTTCGTATTTGTTCTCGTGCTGCTCACCGCCCTTGCGGGGACCGTCTCTGCCGCTCCACCCGCGCCGCAAGCCAAATGGACGGTGATGGTTTACATCTCAGGGGATAACAATCTCGAAGATTATGTTGTCAAGGATATCGAGACCGAACTCGCGCCCATCGGCTCCAGTGCGGATGTGCAAGTGGTTGCGCTGGCAGACCGGGGTCCCGGCTACGACACGAGCTATGGCGGCTGGCAGACCACCAAGCTATTTCACGTCACGCAGGGCATGACAGCCGATGGCGCGAATGCCGTTGCCGATTGGGGCGAACGCAACATGGGCGACCCGCAAACCCTGATTGATTTTGTAACATGGACGAAGGCTAATTATCCCGCCGACCATTATGCGTTGATCTTTTGGGGTCACGGCTGGAATTGGCATCCCGGTTACGTGATGGCAGATGATACCGATGGTGACACATTAGATTACGAAGAAGAAAAAGCGGCTCTGCCTTTGCTCGGCTTTATCGATGTGGTCGGGTATGACGGCTGTAACATGGCATCGATTGAAATTCTCAACCTTTGGCATGGTCATGCCACGGCGGTGACAGGTTCGCAGGAATACGTCGGCTGGGAGGGGCTGCAATACGAACAGGTGCTTGCTCAATTAGCCGCCAACCCGAGTATGACCGCCGACCAAGTGGCGGTTGCTTTCAGCCAAAGCGCCAGCGCGGATAAAACCTGGGCAGCCCTCGCCGTAGACTCCCGCTTCGACACGGTTCTGACCGCCTTCAACAATTGGACATCCGCGTTGCATGGCGGTCTTGCCACTCATCGCAAGAAATATGACCGCGCCTTCGGTGCTACTCAAGATTTCTGGCAGGCGCCCATGGACAAGGACCTCTACGACATGGCGTACGAGATCAAACGCAACGTGGCAGATACGAACATCAAGAACAAGAGTCAAGCCGTAATGGATGCTCTCAACGGCATCATCCTGCATCAATATCACACCAACGCCTATTCTGATTCACACGGCATCACGATCTATTACGTCTCCAGTGCGGCGGGCAAGGATTCAGATTACACCTACTACCGAGCCACAATTGACTTCGCCCTGCAAACCGGCTGGGACGAATTCCTCGACGCGTACGCAAAGTAAGGCAAAACTTTGGCAGGGGCTAAGCCCGTACAACGAACTCGCCCGTGAAAACTATTTCACGGGCGAGTTTGATGAAGCGCGGGTGCGTAAGGTAAGTTACTTACTGATGTTACACGATTTCTACTTTCTTGCGTCCCTCGCCCTTCGACTGCGCTCCTCGTCCTTCGACAAGCTCAGGATTCACTCGTCGCTCCACTCAGGGCGGCTGCCGCGCTCCCGAAATACACCGGGACGATGTAAGCGGAGAGCGGGTGCTGAGCGAAGTCGAAGCATCCTCCCGCTCGTAGTCGAAGCGCAAGTGCATAACATTAGTTACTTAGGACTTGCGCAAAACCCCAAGGGCAAGCCGCGAATTTCGCGAATGGTTTAAAAAATTCGTGACAATTTGTGTAATTCGCGGCAAAAGATTTTGAACTGCGTAAGTCCTATTACTGTATCTCGGTTTCGCAGCCGATGAAGGTGTCGCTGCCATCGCCGCCGACGCAAATATCGCTGTCGTTGCCGCCGGTGATAGCGTCATCTCCCCCGCCGCCGACGATGCAGTCGCTGCCGCCCAAGCCATCGATCGTGTCTGCGGTGGAACTGGTGAGGATAAGGTCATTGCCTTCGGTGCCGGTCAACGTGCCAGAGCCGGTGACCAGGTTCGATAACGTCAGACTCGCGCACGCCGAAGGGCGCAGGTGGTTGATCTGGAACGAAATCGTCTCGATATCCGTTCGTGTGGACGGGATGGTGTTCGTTGCAGCAATCGCGGTCAGTGCAGTGATGATGGTCAATGCTGCCAAACCAAACCCGAAGACCCGCAGCACAAAACGCATTAAAACCTCACCCGTTCGATGATGACGGCATCTTCCCGTTGTGGGACGTAGAAATCGATCTCGCCCGTATCGATGACGTAACTCACCGCCTCTTCCTCAGCCGGAGCCTGCCTCACGGTTTCCCGAGCCGGTTCCACCCTGTGAGTTGAGACGTTCCGCGTTATTTCCTTGCGAGGTAAAAGTTCATATACCCGTCGCTTCGTTCTTTTCTCTTTAACCGGTTCAGGTTCTGTGACGGGCTCCACAGGCGCGCGAGCAAAAAGCGGATCGAGAGCCGGAGTCTCGATCACTTCCCGATGCATCCCTTCCGGCTCATCCACCGCTGCCACTCCCTTTTTACCAGCCGTAATGACATATCGATACGTCGCGCCATTGCTTTGAACAAAGTAATAATGCAGGAAATTCCGTTTCATGTGCAAGATCATCACGCCATGACGGTCCGCCAGACGGGCGAGATCATCCATCGTGTTCACATCCACAGCCGTGGAATAAGGTTCGAGATTCTGCTCATGCACATTGACCAGAATCCCGCCATACTTCAAACGGATCATTCCTTCTTCGGTCTCGCTGGCGGTACGATACAAGCCCATCCCTGCGATGCTCAAGCCGATCACCGAAATGATCAACCCGAACACAGCCGCGAATCGTAGCATCCACACTGGAACTGCAAAGCCAAACATCGAAGTCGAATTAGCCTGAACCGCGGCGCTGCCCACCATGCCAGATTGAACCGAGTGCAGCGGGTCGACGCCCGCATCTTCGGCGAGGAAGAAATGGATCTTGTCGTAGTGGAAGGCGAGGCTGGGAGAAAATGTATCGCTGAAGACGGCGCCGTCCACGCTGGCGGTGAGCTTTACTTCATTGACGATCTCCAGAGTGTAGGAAATCTGCTTCAAACCCGCCTGCGCCTCAACCAGGTTGACGATGGATTCCACTTCGCACAAGTTCAGGGTTGCCATCGTGAAATTGGTTGCTCCACTAAACGGGGTGTCAGGGTACAGCGGAATGGTGCGCTGCCAGCCACTTTGCTCGTCCATGATGCGAGCGTACATGCTTTGGGTGCCGGTCACGTTCTGCAAGCGGTCGCCTGTGATGGCATAAGTGAAACCAACGTTGAGGAAACAAGTCAATTTCGGGAAGACAGGTTCCCCGGTTTGTACCACGTCCGAGTCATATACGCCGGGCGTGCCCGTGGCGGAATAGAAGTAATCGCCCGTCTGCTGGTATGGGACATTTTCTGCGGGCAGGTCCACCGGGCGGGTGAAGGAGTAGATTCCCAGCACCAGGAACAGGACGGTGAGCAAGGCAAAGCTGGCAAGAGGAAGCTGGGAGCTAGCGCCAGCCCGAATGGACGGCGACCCGCCCTCCCGTTTGGTTTGAGGCGTTTTTTTGAACATGTCCAACATAAGCAAAACTCCAAACAATCCAGCCGTTGTTGCGGCATGGGTCGGCGCTCGTACCCATTCGATTGCCTTGCCAAATTTTGGGATGTGCAGCAATAATTTGCCGACGATCTCATTCGAAGTGGGGCGATACGAATCAAGCCAGCCGTTGTTATCGCCCTGCAAAATGAAGCGGTCGAGTTCCATGCCGACGATGCGATGAAAGACAAATTGCTGCATGTTCGGGTCGGAATACACCACCGCATCTCCCAATCCGTAAGCGGCTTCTTCGCGCACGAGCACCAGGTCGCCAAGCAGGTAACCCGGCTCCATGCTGTTACCGTTCACGATCACGTACGTCAGCGGTCCGCCGAGCTGGACGGGAGCAAATATGAACCAGAATGCAAAAAGAAAAAAAAGCAAAAAAGCAGCCTTGATAAAAAAGAGTTGTTCTTTGCTGAGTTTCATCATGGGGATTTATCGGAAATACCAGAACCCGCTCCGCGCTTACTCCCTGCCAACCTTCAAAGCAGGTTCGGGCTTCGGAGCGGGTTCGGCGCTATAGACTCGGTATTGGTTTAGTTGCTGGAGGCAACCACACGAAGCTGATCGATCGAGGAAACGGTAAGCCCGGTAGTAGTGCAGATCCAAACCGTGCCGGTATCGAGCGTGCAGCCATACCAGGTGCCGCCGGAGGACACAAGCTGAGCCTTGACCTTACCTGTGGCGGCAGCCGCCCCGAGGTCGAATGAGACGCTATCGAGCGTGGTCGGGTCGGTACCATTGAGAGTGTACACAACGCTGGTCAGGGTATAACCGCTGACCGTGCCGGTGCCGTCACCAGCCTTGGTAGCAGGCACCGTGTTGGCCGCTGCGAATGCATACGAAACGGCGGCAATGGAAAGGATTGCAACAACAGCGAACAGGACTTTCAGATTTTTGAACATGGCTTTTCTCCTTATGATATGAATAGGGCATGAAGGTTGAAACAGCCATCCGAATAAAAAAGCCTGGCTTTTTAAAAAGCCAGGCCAATAGAACAACAGCATTGTGATCTTCGGCGGCCTGGCGGTCCTGGTCACGCCTTGCGTGACGGTAGACCCATAGCTTTGCGTCGCCGGCTTTCACCGGGTTTGCCTTTTTCGGATGTCTGAAGTTACTATAGCATATCCATCCACATCTGCATCCTTACAGGACAATTACAGCAGAATGTTTTGATAAGTATATGCAAATGGGGGAAAACACCCATTGAATCATCCTCGTCCTTTCAACGCCGCTTCCATGATCTGCTGCACACGCGAAGCCATGCTCGAAGGGTCGGGGTGCAAACCCTCCACCAGCAAGGCGCTATCGAAGATTTGCTCGATGATGATGGTCTGCAATGACGACTCTGTTTCAAGCGCCAACAGATCCTTCAACATCGCATGTGCAGGGTTCAACTCCAAAACCTTCTTCGGCGTTTCATATTCCTTGCCGAGATATTTATACACGCGCTGAAGCTCCGGGTTGGATGAACCATCCGCGTCTACCAAACGCGCAACAGATTGAACCAGGCGGCTGCTCGCGCGGATGTCCGTGACGCGGTCGCCGAGCACCTGCTTGAACTTTTCGATGAGCGAATTAAAATCGCCCTCCGGAATTTTCTCCGCTTCAGACTCCGCTCTAGGCTGACTCGCCCCATCAACCTCTGCCCCGGCGACACTTTTCAGCTCGTACTCCTTGAACTTGTGCAAGCCCATCAGCATGAACGAGTCCATCGGGTCGGTGAGCAGCAGCACTTCCGTCTTGTCCGCTTGGAACGCATCCAAATGCGGGCTTCGCAACACAGACTTGGAATCTTCACCCACAATGTAATAGATGACCTTCTGCCCATCTTTCATGCGTGAGACGTAATCATCGAGCGAAGACCACGCCTCTGGGTTGATGTTGGTCTTAAACCGCAACAACGGCGTGATCGTGTCTGTGTCCGCGGGGCTGGCGGCGATACCCTGTTTAAGATACACACCGAATTCACTCCAGAAAGAGGCGTATTTTTCTGCATCCTTCTTCGCCAGTGTTTCCAGTTCCTTGATGACCTGGTTGGTCAGCACTTTCTTCAGTTTGGGCATCAGCCCACTCGACTGAACAGTTTCTCGGGAGACATTGAGCGGCAAGTCTTCCGAGTCAACCACGCCTTGCACAAAGCGCAGATATTCGGGCAGCAAGTCCTTGTTGTATTCATCGATCAGGATGTTGCGCGAGTACAGTTTCAATCCATCATCCTTGCGCAGTGAGAAGACTCCGCGCTCGGCTTTGGCAGGGAAGAATATCAACGCATACAACTGCACCGGCGCATCCGTCACCATGTGGACGTGCATAAGCGGGTCTTCAAAATCGAGCGTGGTCTGACGGTAGAAATCTTTGTACTGCTCCTCCGTCACTTCCTGTCGTGATGTGCGCCACAACGAGGTCTGCTTGTTGACCGGTTTTTCTTCATCGCCCACGTAAATGGGAAAGCCGATGTAATCCGAATGCTTGTGGACGATGTTCTTCAGGCGGAAGTCGTCGGCAAATTCCGCCGCATCCTCTTTCAGCTTGATCTCGATGCGTGTGCCGCGTTCGGTCATCTCCGCCGGGCTGACCTGGTATGAGTCATCGCCCGTGGCATACCAAGTCACCGCCTCCGCATCAGGACGGAACGAGCGCGAGGTGACCCTCACCCACTCCGCCACCATGAAGACCGAATAGAACCCCACCCCAAACTGACCGATCATCTGCGAGGCGTCTTGATTCTTTTCCTTTGCCGCCTCCAAAAATCGGCGTGCCCCCGACTGGGCAATCGTGCCGAGATGATCCACGATCTCGTCGTGTGTCATGCCGATGCCCGTGTCCTGAATGGTAATGGTGTGGGCATCCTTATCCGCTTTGATGCGGATGTTTAACTCCGCTTTTGGGTCGAGCACATTATGGTCCGTCAGCATCTCGAAGCGCAGGCGGTTGATCGCATCCGATGCGTTCGAAAGCAGTTCGCGTAAAAAGACCTCGCGGTCCCTATACAGCGAGTGGATGAGAATATGCAGCAGTTGTTTGGTCTCTGCTTTAAAAGTAAATTGCTGGGGTGTTTGGGCGTCCGTCATGGTTGCCTCCTGAGAATGAGGGATTTTTCATCATTTATAGTATCACAACACAAGGTTGCTCCCTGCGCCGTCTCCGGCGCAGCGAATACTTGTTTTTTTCCCATTTATAGTACGGGAGCATAAAAATTTCGTAAGAACACAAAACAGGGAGTGTCTAATTTCGTTGGCTTTCCAAAAGATTTGATCACAGAGCCCACAGAGATCACGGAGAAAACCCTCAAAAAATCTCTGTGGGCTCCGTGATCTCCGTGGTGAAAGATTCTCTTAGCCCATTCTTTTAGACACTCTCAAAAAACAAAAAACCTCAGCCTTTCGGCTGAGGTTCCAAATGTAGTTCCCCTTCGTTTCTACATGCGGCGAAGATGGCAATGTAATGGATTTATTTTACAACTGAGGCTTGAAAAGTCCAGTAAAAGAGTTTAGACTTAACTCTAAATTTTTTTTGAGTCACTTTAAAGGCAGGAGCGCTTTATGGATCGCAAGGAATTCGGTTTTCTCGTCTCACTCCTTCGGCAAGACCTGGGCTTGACCCAGTTCCAATTGGCTGAAAACGCCAACATAGACATCGCAGTCATCAGTCAGGTCGAACGGGGCGTGAAAAAATATTTCGACCCTGAGCTTCTATTTCAACTTGCTAATGCCCTGCACCTGACCACCATCGAACGCCGCGAATTTTTCCTTGCCTCGAGCGGGATAAGCGAATCGCAGGTCATCCGCCAACCCTCGGCAGCCCTCGCCACCGACACCATCAATGCCGACAAAGTGCTCGGAAAAATGGTCACGATCATCGAAAAACTGCGCCTGCCTGCCTTCATCATGGATGTGTATTCGGACGTGCTTGCCATCAACCGGATCGCAGCAGGCTTCTTTCAAGTCACCCCAGAGATATTGGAAATCGCCCCCCGTGTGCCCGGTGGGTACAGCACCGTCCGCATGATGTTTGGCAAAGACCTGACCATCCGCTCCAAAATCATCGAAAACTGGGACCAGTACGCCGTGGGGTCGATGCGTTTTGTACGTGAGAACAGCCTGCGTTACCGCCCCAAGCCGTACTTCCAATATCTGATGAAGGCATTTCGCAACCCAACAGAGTATCCGTTATTCCAGCGTTACTGGCGGATGGTCTCCTCCTTCGAGCAAGATCGCGAAGCCAACGTGGACGTGTTCTCCTACACCCATGCCGATTTCGGTCCGTTGAAGTATGCCACCTCCACCACCGTCTCCATCACCCCGCACGGAGAGTTATTCCTTAACCAATACCTGCCGCTCGACAAACATACCCATGCATTGTTCGACGGTTTGGCAAATCAAGCCGGGGAAGGCGTCATTGCGCCGCTCGCCCCGTGGCCCCAGAAAAAGATGTTGTAAGATTCGATGATATTTGTCATCTTGAAGGGGTGCAGGTTCTCCTTATAATCCTTGTCAGCAAACAGAAGCACAACCTCCACTAACTGCACGCGTAGGATACAAGGATAAAGGAGAATTCTCATGTCGAAACTGGATACAATGGTTCAAGATTTCCTCGCCCAAAAGCGGATCGCCATCGTAGGCGTATCCGACAAGCGCGAAACGGGATGCAATGCGGCGTATCAAAAATTCAAGGATGGCGGCTATCAAGTCTTCGCCGTCAACCCGCGCATCGCTTCTTTCCAAGGCGACGCCTGTTACCCCGACCTGGCATCGATTCCAACCAAGCCGGATGCCGTCTTCATCCTCACCAACCCCAAGGTGACGGACCAGATCATCCAGCAGTGCGTGGACCTCGGCATCAAGCACGTTTGGATGCACTGCATGATGGGCACCAAACCCGGTCTCGCCGCAAGCATGACCAGCGTCTCCCAATCCGCCGTAGACGTGTGCAAAGCCAATGGCATCACGGTCATCCCTGGCTCCTGCCCCAACCAATATCTGGATCCCGACGGCGGTCACAAATTCATGCGCGGCATGTGGAAGTTATTCGGGTTCATGAGTGTGAATTAGCCTGTGCAATGTGCGTCGCACGAAATTCAGGTTAACCTTAATTGCTTAACTCTTGAGTATGTCATGCTGAGTAAAGCCACGACGGAAAGGGATCGCCGTTCCAAGCCAAAGAAACAAGAGCTTCAGCCGCGGATTACGCGAATTTTCGCGAATTGGTTTTAAAATCAGTGCGAATTCGCGAAATTCGCGGCAAACAAGGGTTTGAAAATCCTTGTTTCTTAGTAGCGGTAGCGACACGTGCATCGTAGTGCGGATGCAGTGCGGTGAGCATCTCTACGATTATCCCAGAGACCTTCGCTGGCGCTCAGGGTGATATTTTGTAAGGTGATTTATGTTAGCCTGAATAATAGGACTTGACTACTTGTATAGTGCGACGCCCCCCTTCTCATTCACCTACGAATACTCTTCCTTCATCATCCTCTCATACCCCTGCTCCATGAGTCGACTTAACTCCTCGAACAGGTTTTTTTCGACCTTCTTGAAATTGAAGCAGGACTTTCCCTGCATGTGCTTCTTGAGTTCCGGCGAGATGTTTTTCAGCAGGTCGGGATACATGTAAACCGGCATGAGGTAGAACGAGACATAGTTCTTCTTGATCTGTGCTGAGGCAAAGAAAAGTTCTTTCTTCCATCTTTCGATGTAAGCGGCATCGAGGTAAAAGGTATCGGCGGTATCGGTCTTGATGGTCAGTTTTTTCGCATAGGGTTTGAGAATGGACTTGAGGCTTTCAAAAACAAGGTGAAATTCAGTTTGAGCGGGCATATCTTTTCTCCTACCATTAAGGGTTCACAAGCACACTATTCGCAGCCTCTTGCAATTGACCTGCGACTTCTTCCGATAAATTTCCGCGATATTCCAACCCCACCGGGCTTTCGTGAAAGAGGGTGACATAGAAAATACAAGCGGCAAGGTATGTCCCCTGCTCGGAGGGGTGATTGCCGTCCTCCTGCCATAATTCCAGATCAGGGTACATCTTCAAGGCGCGAAACCATGCAAACCCCACCCGCGCCAGCGGCACATTAAGTTCACGCGCGATGCGCAGGTAGCCCTGACTGGTCTCATACTGCATGGACTCGTAATCCGGCATCCCATTTTCGGGGTAGCCGTTTCGATGCGCCCAGGTTTCAAAGAAAATGGGCGTCGCGTTATGCGCTCGTATCTGCTTTACCAACGCCCGCGCGGATGGGTACATGAAATGCGTACGCGAGTATTCAACGGATGGAATCTGGCTTTGCTCTTGCAGGATGACATAGTCCCACTGGCTGGATGTCAATGCGCTGGAAAGCTGCGACGACTTGGCATGATCCGCAAAGGTCAAGCCGCCTTCGGCGATCATACCAACTTCCACTTGGTGACCGCCCGAGCGGGCAAGTTCTGAGAACGTATTTGGAAGGTTGTTCACGTAGGTATAACTATTCCCCACGAACAACACGCGCAGGCATTCATCCCCGCTGGCATCGTCACAGCGGATGGGTGCGCAGCCTGATAAAGATAAAACCACTGCAAGAAAAAATAACCTCGTGAGCAATTTCAGAACTCGCTTCATAAGACGTTTAAATTATTGTTCTCTTGATAATATGTCATGCTGAGTAAAGCCACGGCGGAAAGGGATCGCCATTCCAAGCCAAAGAAACAAGAGCTTCAGCCGCGGATTACGCGAATTTTCGCGAATTGGTTTTAAAATCAGTGCGAATTCGCGAAATTCGCGGCAAAAAAGGG
>JACPVC010000098.1 GCA_016191955.1 Chloroflexota bacterium | reverse complement strand
TTGCGTCTGAAGATTTCCGCATAGCCGCCCATCGAACGCACACCTTCTTGAATGCGCGCACCGCCCGAGTCGATCAACGAAATGAACGGCACACCATTGCGGACAGCCAGATCCATCACGCGGCAAATCTTGTGCGATTGCATCTCACTTAACGTTCCGCCATAAATTGTGAAATCTTGTGAATATAAGTAAACTGTCCGCCCGTTGATCTGCCCGTAGCCTGTGACAACCCCGTCGCCGTAAAACTTTTCCTTCAATAAACCCAGCTCATCGCCTTGATGAGTGATGAACGGCTCGATCTCGTTGAATGTGCCCGGGTCGAGCAGGGCATCGATGCGTTCACGCGCCGTCATCTTTCCCTTGGCGCGCTGCTTGGCGTTGCGTTCCTCGCCGCCGCCTTCCTTCACCTTCGCGCGGACTCGCCGCAACTCCAAAATTCTAGGATCTTCTTGGGTCATGTTAATTCCTTTTGGTGATAAATTTCACAATCAAGAGTATATCATCGGATGTCAGACAAGCCAGTGATGGAGGTCATATAGGAAATGGGACAATCCGCCTCCTCTTTAAATTTGGGGTTGATTCGGTTTTCTGGAAGCTTTTCTTCACAAACAGGGTGTTTTCCATTGTGCTATACTCACTTATCATGACCCAGTTTTCACCCGACCTTCAAACGATATTCAAGCGGCTTGAAGCGCTCGAAATGGAACTTAAGCATCTTCGGCTGGCGCTTCAACCTGTGGAAAGAACTCAATCCCAGCCCCTTGCTGCGCATCCGTATGTTGAGAGCATCGCTTCGATACTGAGCGGTGAGCCTATCATTAAGGACACCCGCACCCCTGTCCGCGCGATTGTGGAGCGTTGGAAATTCGGCGAAGCGGCGGAGGAAATTGCGCGTAATCTGCCTCACCTGCGCCTGGCACAAATCTTCGATGCACTGGGGTATTATGACGATCATCGTGAAGAGATCGAAAAATACATTGAACTGAATCGAGTGCCAGTGGATGACTGAACAAAGCGGGGGAGAGTCAATTTCCTTATATATCCATCTATATTTTGATGAGGATGTTTCAGCAGGTGTTGTGAATAATTTGCGAACACGCGGCTTTGATGTGCTTTCATCCCGCGATGCCGATATGCAAAGTAAATCTGATGACGAGCAAATGCTATACGCCGCTTCATTGCAGCGAGCCATTGTTACCCATAACCGTTCAGATTTTGAAGCCCAACACCTTAAGTTCTTGAAGAATGGGATGAAACATTACGGGGTTATTGTTGCCAAACGCCGTCCAAAGGATTCGGACGTGGTCGCTAAACTGCTTACTCTCTTGGATGCCGTTACAGCCGAAGAGATGGAAGATCAACTCCGATACATTTGAATTCTTCCAATTCAGGTTTATGGCACATAAGGCGGCAGCGCGAGGACCTTGTAAACTCCATCCTTATCCAGTCGAACGATGACCGCATACTCCACAATCGGTTCCGGAAATGTCTCGCCGCAACAGCCGGTAAACTCAAAAAGCTCACCATCCTTTGTTTTAAACGTAACGCCGAAATCGATTTGTGAATCGCTCTCCGATTTAAGCACGATATCCATCACTTCTATGCAAACGAAGCCGTTTTGTTCGCAAGCGCGCTGCCAAAGGGTAACGAAGTCTGTGGGGGAGACATCCGGGTTCATTTGCGCGAGTTCAGCATAGCCGCCGCCGTACATGGACACGGCCGTTTCGTAATCTCCGCTTGCAAGGGCGGTGAAAAAAGCCCGCATGGTTTCTTCTGCTTCCGCCTGCGCAGACTTGGGTGAACAGCCAGCTAATAAAGCGGCAAGCAAAATGAATGAGAATACTTTTTTCATTTTATCCCTTCAGCAAAACAATCTCGCGTTGCGGGTCGCCGATATACAAGGCACCTTCTTCAGTGACGACAACGTCTTCTTCCAAGCCAATGTAGCCATAATTGGAGAGAGCCAGCCCCGGCTCGATGGTGAAAACCTGACCAGCTTCTATTTTTTGATTGGGTGAATCGCCATACTTCTCCCACAGCGGACCTAACAACGCGCCGCCATCGTGCGCCACCCGCCCAAGTTGATGACCGAGAGCATACATGTATTCGGGGTAACCGGAGTCGGTCACGATTTCGCGCGAGATCGTATCGATGGTGTTGCCGGTGACGCCGATCTTCATTGCCTCACGCGATTTCTCAATTGCGGTGCGAATGGTGATGAATCCGCGCTGGATTTCAACGGGAGCATCTGTCTCGCCTTCGCGCAGAACGTAGGCGATGCGTTGAATGTCTGAACAGTAGCCATCGTATTTCACGCCAAAGTCAAAGTGGATGATGTGACCCGGCTCGACCTTGATTTCAGTGGGTCCGTTGTGTCCGACGACTTTGTTTGGACCTGAATTAACCGCCGGGTTGTTTTCGCGGGGCCAGGCATAGCCGACGCTGTATTCTTTCATCAGATCATGCATGTAATTCGCGATCTCAATCTCAGTCATGCCGACTTTGATGAAAGCGAAGGTCCTTTTGTAGATTTCATCCGTGATTTCGACAGCTTTCTGAATACGAGCCAGTTCGGTCCTGGTCTTGCGTCCGCGCAGAGCGTTGATGATCGGCTCGGCGCTGATGATGCGCTCTGGGTAGGGTGTTCCGGCGAGATATTCAACGAGGAATTCGTACATCGCATGGGTCAACCCATCGGCATGGACATTGTTTTTTGAAACATTGACAGCGATCTGTTTCGGGTCAAGACGGGTGATGGTCTCCCGCAAGATTTTGCTTACTGCGGTGTCAAACCCAACAATCTCATCAAACACATCCAACTGTTTAATAGCTTCTTTTTCGAGGTTGCCAACGATGGCGATCTTGTCGCCTCGTTTTGTCAGAATGAGCGCGGAGGGCCACGTCAGATCGCTTTCGCCAATGAGGAAGCTGAGGACAGGGTCGCGCACTCCGCTCGTCTCGCGGACGAAGGTGAGCCAGAGGTCGATATCCTGCTCTTTGAGGATTTGGACGGCTTGGTTTACTTTTTCTTGAATGAGGGACATTGATTCTCCTTTTGGATGATGGATGGTAGACGATAGACCGTAGACTATGGACGGTAACGGTCTATGGTCCACCGTCTATGGTCTTATTTTTGCGCGGGTCCTTCACTAAAAATACTAAAATCCCGATCATTACTAACGAGATCATAGTAGATATTGTAAACGTGGGTATGAACCCGGCGCTGTCCACGATCCAGCCGCCAAGGATGGGGGCGATGATGGTGGTGGGAGCGGTGAGGGTTTGCGAGAGCCCGATGTAAATGGGGCGTTCGTCTTCATTGCCGAAATCGACGGTCATGGTCATGCCGATG
>JACPVC010000120.1 GCA_016191955.1 Chloroflexota bacterium | reverse complement strand
GGAAGTAGAGTAGAAAGTAAAAAAGTAGACAGGTAAACAAGTAACAGAGGTTTCCTGTCTACTTTTTTACATGTTCACATCAAGAGGAATCTTATGGATACCAAAGAACGCAACGAAAAGATCGAACTGTACGGACGTGGATACGACTTACTGAAAGCGGCGCTGGCTGAGGTCCCGCAAGAGGCGCTGCACTTCAAGCCGGAACCAAAAGAGTGGAGCGTCTACGAAATCATCATCCACATCGCAGATAGTGAATCCAACGCCGCGTTACGCGCGCGCAAGTTGATCGTCGAGCCGGGCGGGAGCATCATGGGCTATGACCAGGCATTATGGGCAGACGTTTTGAAATATCACGAGCACAGCTTCGAAGATGCACTCGAAGTGACGCGCCTGGCGCGCAAGACCACCTATGAATTATTGAAACGTATTCCTGAAATTGTTTTCAATACGCATTGGATCAAGCACCCCGAATACGATGAGCCATATACGTTCGATAAATGGGTTGACGTTTATTCGGCGCATATTCCCGGGCATATCGAGCAGATACAGAATAATATGATTGCTTGGAAGAACATGAAAAAGTAAACAAGTAGATAAGGAAACAAGTAGATAGGCGCAGACTTGTCTACTTGTTTCCTTGTGTACGAACAACCAAGGAGAACACAATGGCCATAAAAAATATCTTCATCATCGGAGCCGGGACTATGGGCAATGGCATCGCCCAGATCGCAGCGACATCGGGCTATCAAGTCACCTGTATGGATGTGCAGCCTGCCGCGCTCGAAAAAGCCAAAGCGACCATCGCCAAGTCCACGGCGAAATTGATGGAGAAGGGCATCATCAAAGCGACGCAAAAGGAAGCGGCGGATGCGATCCAATTCGTTGGGGATGCAAGCACGATGAGAGACGCGGACTTCATCATTGAAGCCGCGACCGAGAACCCTGAACTGAAATTCAGGATTTTCAAAGACATGGATGCGAACGCGCGCGAAGGCGTGATCCTTGCAACGAACACCTCGTCCATTTCCATCACCAAGATCGCCGCCGCCACGAAGCGACCGGAGAAGGTCATCGGAATGCACTTCATGAACCCTGTGCCACTGATGAAACTGGTGGAAGTCATTAAAGGTCTCGCCACCGATGTGGAGACATTGAACACCACGTTGGAGTTGTGCAATGTGATGGGCAAAGAAGCCTGGACCGCCAACGATTCGCCCGGTTTCATCTCGAACCGCATCCTGTGCCCGATGATCAACGAAGCAGTCTTCACGTTGCAAGACGGAGTCGGCACGCCCGATGCCATCGACGCGGTGATGAAGCTCGGCATGAATCACCCCATGGGTCCGCTCGCGTTGGCGGATTTGATCGGCTTGGACGTGGTCTTGTTCGTGATGGAAGTGTTGCAGAGAGATTTGGGAGAAGACAAATATCGCCCCGCGCCGTTGTTGCGTAAGATGGTGGATGCAGGGTATTTGGGACGAAAATCTGGACGTGGGTTTTATACGTATTAATTTTGATGCAACGTAGGGGCAAGGTCCTCTCGCCCTTCTAACCACCCTAACCTCAATTATTGGAATGCGACAAGGGCGGGGAAACCCCGCCCCTACCAAAACATGAAACATAAATTTGACCCGCAAAAGCACCATCGTAAATCCATCCGCCTGAAGGAATATGATTATTCGCAGGTGGGTGCGTATTATGTGACCATTGTGGTACAGGGTCGGGAATGTTTGTTTGGGGAAATCATTGATGGGAAAATGTATCTCAATGCGTACGGCGAGATCGTTCAGAAATGGTGGAATGAAATTCTAATCCATTTTCCTGACGTGGAATTAGGCGCGTTCGTGATAATGCCAAATCACGTCCATGGAATAATTTGGATAATTGCCGAACGTAGGGGCGAGGTCCTCTCGCCCCGTGACAACCCAAACAATAATATCTTGAATGAAAATGTCGATGAAACCTTGAACCAGGGCGGGGAGACCCCGCCCCTACGGATGCCAACATTGGGGCAAATTGTTGCATATTTCAAATATCAATCCACCAAAGAAATGAACCGGATCGAGACCGACAAAGCAATCACCAAATTCTGGCAACGCAATTATTATGACCATATCATCCGCGATGAAAAGGATTTGCAAAACAAAACCGATTACATCGAGGCAAACCCATTGTTATGGGATGAGGATGATGACAATCCGCGCAATGTCAAAGCATGAAAAGATATTCCAATGACAAATTTTCAAAACGCAAAGAAATCTCTCGAACAGGTCGCTTCGACCTACGCGGAATCGATCATTCATTCGATTCAACAGGAATACCCGAATCAGATGCAGCACATGATAACGGGACCAGGGGATAACCCGACCCCTCGTCAGGCGCACCCGGCGTTTTATGGCTGTTTCGATTGGCATTCGAGCGTGGAGTTGCATTGGGTGTTGATCCGCTTACTAAGGCTGGTGCCAAATGCGTTTGATACATTCAAGGCGATGGCGGTGCTCAACGCGCATCTCACGGATTTGGCATTGACTCAGGAGACGGCGTATCTGCGTTCGCATCCGCGCTTCGAACGACCTTACGGCTGGGGCTAGGCGTTGACCTTCGTCAGCGAGTTGACGCTTTGGGGCGATGAATCAGCTAAAAGGTGGTTCGAGGCGGCGCGTCCGATGGCGAATGTCATCACCGAAGGATTCCTATCATGGCTCCCGAAGGCGACGTATCCGATCCGCGTGGGGGTGCACAGCAATAGCGCGTTCGGTCTGGCGCGCTCGGTGCCGTGGGCAAGGTATCTGGCAACGCAAGGTGACTCGCGCCTGTTGACCGCCATCACGAAGGCGGCGATCCAATGGTATGGCGCGGACCGGGATTACCCCGCCCATTACGAGCCGAGCGGAACAGACTTCCTCTCGCCTGCGTTGACGGAAGTGGACTTGATGAGCCTCGTCCTCGAGCGTGAAGAATTCCTTACGTGGTTGGATGCGTTCCTGCCACGGCTTGCAGCGGGTGAACCCAAGTCGCTCTTTGAACCGGCGTTCGTTTCCGATGCATCGGATGGGCAACTGGCGCATTTGCATGGACTGAACGTATATCGGGCATTTGTTTGGAAGCATTTGAATGCGATCCTGCCAGCGGACGATGTTCGCAGAGCGCATCTTGAAGCAGGAAGCGAAGCACATGCCAAGGCTAGCATGAGCGCGGTGACCGGGTCCGATTACATGGTGGAACACTGGCTGGCTTGTTATGCCATGCTGTATTTGAGTGGCGGGTAAGGGCGCGGGGGTAAAATTGAAGGCAACGAACAACCCCTCCCCTGCCTCCCCCAAGGGGGAGGAGCCAAAGGGCGTATTCCAACGGTGTACACATTAATCTACAGTAAAGTGAAAAACAAAATCCGCCCACGAATGGGAAATCGCAGTGTCATTTTGCAAGACGAAAACCTTCGCAAACAGGTAGAAGATGTAACCCGATCCATCCTTGGAGGTGTGCAATGACCGATAAAGAAAAGAAGAGACAACGCTTCCTGCGCGACCCGCTTGCAAGACGCCTCGGCGGACTCGCCGCCACCTTCGCGCGGATTTCATCCAGCGCGCGTAATTCAGAGTCGCCGATTATTGTTGAAAATCTATTGGATGAAGCCAAGCACTATATCGAATGGACTGCCGCAGATGCAGAAATTGAAACTGCCGCTGAATTGGTTCAAATGCAGAGGTTGATCACGCTTTGGCAGAGATCGTGGAAGAATGCTTTTCAAGATACAACTCAGCGGGTTGTACTTTCCACGCTGGCGAAGGAATGGTCGGATAAAGCATTGGAGAGTTCGGGGTTGGTGTAAAGCAAAGAGCAAACCCCTCCCCCGCCTCCCCGAGCGGGGAGGAGCTAAAGGGCGTAATCCAAAATGGACATAAATTTCAGGAACTCAACACGAAACGAAAACCATCCGCGAATACTCTTCGAGTACGATGTAAAACCTTTCACGAATACACGAATGCCCGTCGCCGTTATTCATGCATTCGTGGCTCAATTCGTGGACGGTTATCCCAACTTTCCATTCAACCAGTCTGCAACTTCCCCGGTTGACAGCACAGAAAAACCCCTCTCCCGTCTCCCCTAAAGGGGAGAAGCTAATCAGGTGCTATCCAAAATGAACATAAATTTCTGGAATGCAACACAATACGAAAGCCATCCACGAATGCACCTAACATTGTTTCAAATATTTCACCTGTTCAACCAGCCTTCAACTTCTCCGGTTGACAGCACAAACTCCTCCCCTTTAGGGGAGGTAGGGAGAGGTTAACACCATGCCCAAAGACCAAGCCTATCTCGAAGTTGAACAAAAAATCCAACAAGCCCTGAAATCGGACGCAACGGAACTCCCTAATCGACATCCGTTCAAGTCCGTTTGTCCGTTACAAAGTCCGTTGGCGAATCCGTTCATCCGTTCCCTATCCGTTGAAAACAAAGGCGGACACCATGCCCCATGACGAAGCATATAAACAAGCAGAAAAGAAAATAGAAGAAGCCCTGAAATCGGGCGCAACGGAACTTAACCTCAGCAACGAATACAATGCACCCGATGAAAAGAAACTCACCGAGTTGCCAGAATCACTTTGGAAACTTAAGCAATTAAAGTCGCTAACAATTTACGATACCAAACTGACCACCCTGCCACCCTCACTGGGACAACTCACGCAGTTGACGGAACTGCATCTCTCCGACAACCAACTGACAACCCTGCCAGACTCGCTGGGACAACTCACGCAGTTGACATCACTGAATCTCTCCAACAACAAACTGACGACCCTGCCAGACGCGCTGGGGCAACTCACCCAGTTGACAAAACTGGATCTCTCCAACAACCAACTGACCGCCCTGCCACCCTCGCTGGGACAACTCACGCAGTTGCAGGAACTAGATATTGCTAATAATCATCAATTGAAATCTTTACAAGGAATCGGGAGACTTAAACAACTTAGGCTTCTTTTTGTGCATGAAAACCCCCAGATTGAACTATCTGAAGAGATCGGAGTTTTGGAGAACTTAAGGAAATTAGCGTTTTATAAAAACCATATGGGGGAATGCCCTTATTGGTTATGGAAATTGAAAAATCTTGAGATGTTGCAATTGGGTTATAACGACTTGAAAATATTCCCAAATGGGCTATTGCGGCTTAATTCGCTTCAGGAATTGTGGCTTGAAGGCAATTTGCTTGAAATATTACCAGATGAAATCGGAAAGTTTTCACCGTATCTTACTCAAGTTACTTTATCTGATAACAATATTACTGACCTTCCCCCCTCCCTCGCCCAACTTGAGCATTTGGAAAGACTCCAGCTCTACGACAACCCCCTCAACCCCGCCCTGCAAAGCGCATACAAACAAGGTCTGGACGCAGTCAAAGCCTACCTTCGCAGCCTCGAAAACGCCGAGCCGCTCTACGAAGCCAAACTGGTGCTGGTCGGCGAAGGCAACGTCGGCAAGACCACGCTTTTAAAGGCGTTGAAAAGTAACAAGGAACAAGAGCCGAGGCAGGGTGAACCGACGACCCACGGGGTCGAGATCGATATTCATGGTTTGAAGTTACCCCACCCAGAAAAAGACGGCGTCGAAATCCAACTCAACGCCTGGGATTTCGGCGGGCAGGACGTCTACCGCGTCACGCACCAGTTCTTCTTTAGCCGTCGCTCGCTCTACCTGCTGGTCTGGGAGCCGCGCCGCGGCGTCCAGCAGGGTCAGGTGGAAGACTGGCTGAACATGATCCGCCTGCGGGTCGGCGACGACGCGCGCGTCATCATCGTCTCCACGCACTGCAAAACGGGTGAG
>JACPVC010000119.1 GCA_016191955.1 Chloroflexota bacterium | reverse complement strand
TGGCGGAGCTGCTGGGGTATTACTGCGCAGAAGGTTCGATTGTCGGCAGCGACCGACGCCCCAATAGCTTTAGCATTAATTTTAGCTTTTCAAAAAAGGAAAAACATCTTGCAGACCGGGTCATCCATCTGTTGAAAGATTGTTTTGGCGTTGATGGGAGGCTTGTCTGGCGCGATACCACCTTGTCGGTATCGGTTTCAAAGGCATCCCTTGCTTTACTGCTTAAGGTTCTTGCGGGGGAACGGTCAACGAAAAAACAAGTTCCGGAAATGTTATTCGATGCTTCGCGCGAAATTGTACAGGCTTTCCTGGATGCTTATATCGAAGGAGATGGGCATAAGTTGGCAAACGGAAAGGTCAGTTCGACGACTGTCTCGAAAAAACTTGCGCATGGAGTTGCATGGTTGGCATTGAAATGCGGATATTTACCATCTATTTACGATGCCGAAATGACCGAGCAAACGACCATTCAAGGGCGGGTTGTACACCGCGCGCCGCATCAATATACTGTGGTTTGGTATGAGACAAATGAAGTCCAACGCAAAATCGTCCAAACCAAAGACTTCCACCTCATTCCATTACGTGGAATTGAAATTGAGCCATTCGATGGGGATGTGTTCAACATGGAGGTTGACGGGGAACATAATTATCTTGCAGGTTTTTTCCTTGTTTCAAACTGCCAGAACTGGCTAACCTCGCAAGCCATGCGCGACCCAGCTTCGGACATCTCGGCACAGTTTATTCGAGAGATCACACCCGATGGGATGTTAAGCTATGCACGGAAAACGAACGCTTCGGTGTTGGTCTCTTCTTACAACGAGCCATTGATTACCAGCGAATGGGCGGTGGAGATATTCAAGGTTGCAAAAGCGAATGGGTTGATGTGTGCCTATGTGTCCAACGGCAACAATACACCCGAAGTGATGGATTATATTGCACCGTATCTTTCGGCATACAAGGTCGATCTCAAGTGCATGGACGATAAGAACTACCGCAAACTCGGCGGAACGCTGCAACATACGTTGGATGGGATCAAACGCGCGAGGGAACATGGTCTATGGGTGGAAGTGGTGACGTTGGTGATTCCGGGTTTCAACGATTCGAATGAAGAGTTATGGGATGCAGCACGTTTCCTTGCCGAGGTTTCAAAGGATATTCCCTGGCATGTGACGGCGTTCCATAAAGATTACAAGATGACCGAACCCGATAACACCGATGCGCGCACGCTCATCCGTGCGGCGGAGATCGGCCGTGAGGCGGGGTTGAAGTTTGTGTATGCGGGTAATTTGCCGGGAACGGTCGGGGAGTATGAAGATACTCATTGCCCGCAGTGCAGTTATCGGCTGGTGAAGAGGCGTGGTTATGTCGTTCGGGAATATCACATCACAGGGGATGGAAAATGTCCGAAATGCGGCGTGTCCATTCCGGGGGTATGGCCAACAGACCCTTCCAGAGTAGGGTTAAATGGAAGTGGTTTTCCGGTAAGTTTGCAATAGGTGTATAATTTCGCATCATTTTGCGTGGCAAAATGAAAAATCCATTTCTCACATGGAGGAGAAACCTAATATGAAACGAAATCTGTTCTCTTTGCTTTCGTTACTGGTGCTCGCGAGCTTGGTTCTCGCGGCTTGTGGCAGCGCTGAAGCCACAACTGCACCTGAAATGACGGAAGCGGCGACTGAAGCTGCTACCGAAGCGGCTACAGAAGCCCCTGCCGAAGCCACCCCTGCCCCCATCCCTGATGTCTCCCTTGCAACCTTTGACGGCAGCACGCTCTCTGTGCCTGCCGAAGAATGCAATGGCGACTACATTGGCTTGATCCAATCTGTTGCCGCCGTCGACGCCTCGACCGTGGTCTTCACACTCTGCCGCCCGGATCCTGCCTTCCTCTCGAAGGTTGCTTTCAGTCCGTTCGCGATCTATCCTTCCGAATGGCTTGAAGCTACCGCTGGCGACACCACCCGCACCAGCGAAGGTCTCGAAGCCCCTGTGGGCACCGGTCCTTACATGGTGAGCGAATGGGCTCGCGGTGAAAGCGTGACCTTTGTTGCCAACCCCGATTACTGGGGCGAACAGCCTGCCGCGTCCACGCTCGTGATGCGCTGGTCTTCCGAATCCGCTGCCCGCTTGCTCGAATTGCAGTCTGGCACCGTGGATGGCATAGATAACCTTGGTCCTGAAGATTTTGCTGTGGTCGAAGCAGATTCCAGCCTCCAGGTTGTGAACCGCCCCGCCCTCAACACCTTCTACATCGGTATGACCAACACCTTTGCTCCGTTCGATAACCAGCAGGTTCGCCAGGCAATCGCCATGGGCATCGACCGCCAGCGCATTGTGGATACCTTCTACCCTGCTGGTTCCGAAGTTGCTTCGCACTTCACCCCCTGCGCGATCCCGAATGCTTGTGTCGGTGATGCGTGGTATGACTTCGATGTGGATGCTGCCAAGGCGAAACTCGCCGAAGCTGGCTTCCCCGATGGTTTCGCCACCAAGTTGTACTATCGTGACGTGGTCCGCGGTTACCTGCCCCAGGTTTCCAATGTTGCTCAGGACATCCAGGCTCAGTTGAAGGCTAACCTCAACATCGATGCCGAGATCGTCGTGATGGAATCCGGCGCGTTCATTGAAGCTTCCTCCGCTGGCTCTCTCGATGGTATGTACCTCCTCGGCTGGGGTGCTGATTACCCGCACATCACCAACTTCCTCGATTACCACTTCGGCGCCTCCAACCCGCAGTTTGGTGTTCAGTCCCCGACCTACACCGACCTGTTGATCCAGGGTGCTCAGATCGCCGATCCCGCTGAAGCCGAATCGATCTACGTTGAGGCCAACAATGCGATCAAGGAATACGTTCCGATGATCCCCGTTGCTCACGGTGGTTCCGGCACCGCGTATCGCGCCGATGTGACCAATCCTCAAGCCAGCCCGCTGACCAACGAACAGTTCGCCTTTTCCGCTCCTGGCGACCGCGACACCTTCGTTTGGATGCAGAACGCCGAACCCATCAGCATGTTCTGTGCAGACGAGTCCGATGGTGAATCCCTGCGCGCTTGCGACCAGGTGATGGAAAACCTCTACGGTTACGAAGTCAATGGCACCGCCACGGAACCCATCCTCGCCGAGTCCTGCGACCCGAACGAAGACCTCACCGTTTGGACTTGTACTCTGCGCCAGGGCGTCAAGTTCCACGATGGCTCAGACTTCGATGCCACGGATGTGGTTGCGACCTTCAACATGGGCTTGAACATTGAATCACCCACCCATGTCGGTAACAGCAACATCTGGAGCTACTACGACTACCTGTGGGGCTTGATGAAGAAGCCCGGTTCCTAGTTCGTTTTGGAACCAAATTTGCAGTAAAAATACGGGATGGCGGGTTACGCCATCCCGTATTCTCAGGGAGACCCTTGCCCATGATGCTTCAATACGTCCTTCGCCGTGTGATCGCTTCCATTCCGGTATTATTTGGTATTTTGCTTGTCACGTTTGTGCTTGCACGCGTTATTCCCGGCGACCCATGCCGGGCAATTCTTGGGGAAAAAGCGACAGAAGAAGTCTGTTCTCGTTTTATTAAAGAAAAGGGGTTGGATAAACCCATCGTCACACAGTTCGGGATCTATGTTAAGGATATGGCAAGCGGCAACCTGGGGGAATCATTCCGTCTGGGTCTGCCCGTCTCCCGCTTGTTGATCGAACGCCTCCCCACTACCTTCGAGTTGAGTCTTGCCGCCCTGATTGTCAGCATCGTCTTTGGCATTCCGCTGGGCATCATCTCTGCCGTCAGGCACAATTCATGGCTGGATGTGACCACCATGGTTTGGGCGAACATTGGCGTGTCTATGCCGGTCTTCTGGCTTGGGTTGATGCTCATGTATGTTTTCTCTTTGTTGTTGAAAGACACACCCTTTTGGCTGCCTCCTTCCGGGCGTGTCAGCCCCGGTATTCCCGATACTCCATTCTATGAAGTCTGGGGTTGGGTCGTACCCGAAACCGGGCTTTGGTCGGCTTTCCTTAATTTCACGGGGCGTTTGAATATCCTTAATTCGCTGATCACTCAAAACTGGGAATTGTTGAAAGATTCGATCAAGCATCTCATCCTGCCTGCGCTGGCGTTGGGAACCATCCCGATGGCGATCATCGCGCGCATGTCCCGTTCTGCCATGCTTGATGTGCTCGGACAGGATTACATCCGTACAGCAAAAGCGAAAGGGATGAGCACGGGTGGTGTGATCTTTAAGCACGCCTTCCGCAATTCACTTCTTCCGATCGTCACTGTCATCGGTCTGTCATTTGGAAGTCTGTTAGGCGGCGCGGTGCTCACCGAAACCATTTTCGGTCTCTCCGGTGTGGGGCGCACCTTGTACGAAGCCATCACCGCCCGTGACTATGGGATCGTACAGGTATTTACGTTGGTCATTGCGTTCATTTTTGTGGTGATCAACCTGGTCGTGGATATTTCCTATGCCTATCTTGATCCTCGTGTTCGCCTCAATTAAGGAACTCGAATATGACCGCTGAATCAACGACCATTGCAACCCTGGATCCGGAAGCCATCGCCTCGAAATCCACAGGCATGTGGCAGCTTACCCTGCGCCGTTTGATCCGCCGCCGCTCGGCGATGGCAGGGCTGGCGATCCTCAGTATTCTTGTTCTCATTGCCGTTTTTGCACCCGCGCTTTCCCCCTACGACCCTACCATCTCCATGCTGGATGCAGACCCGCCTCAAAAGATCAAGGCTCGTACTGCTCCGTGTATCCATCTGTTTGGCTGCCCTGCAGATCAACCCCAACACATTGCCGGAATTGACGGAAACATCCGCGACCAATTCAGCCGTTTGTTATTCGGCGCGCGCCTGAGCCTGATGGTCGGTTTCTCGACCGTCACATTTGCGATCATCATTGGCACCATCCTTGGTGCCCTTGCCGGTTACTTCGGCGGCTGGTGGGATAACACCATCATGCGCTTTATGGATGTACTGTTGGCATTCCCATCCCTTCTGCTGGCGATTGCCATCGTCACGGTTCTAGGACCGGGGCTGATCAACGCCCTGCTTGCGATTGGCATTGTCTCCATCCCTGCTTATGCCCGTGTAATGCGCGCTTCCGTGTTGACCGTGCGCGAAATGGAATTTGTCGCTGCCACGCGCGCTTTGGGCGGCAACAATATGCAGATCCTGTTCCTGCGCATTCTGCCCAACGCGCTTACCCCGCTTATTGTGCAGGGGACGCTCGGCATCGCCTCTGCCATTCTGGATGCGGCTGCGCTCTCCTTCCTTGGCTTGGGCGCACAACCGCCCACACCCGAGTGGGGCTCCATGCTTGGCGCGGAACGCAATCAGGTCTTTACCGCTCCGCATCTCGTTTTCTACCCCGGCTTTATGATTATGCTCACCGTGTTGTCCTTCAACCTGATCGGTGACGGTCTGCGTGATGCGCTGGACCCGCGGCTGGCACACTCAAGTTAATTTTCAAATTGAACAAAAAAGCCCGTCTTAGAAACGGGCTTTTTTGTTGCTTGGTTTTATCCACTACCAGTTATCAATGCCCATGCGGTCAGCCCGCCGAACACGAGTAGGACGAGCAATATTCCAGTGACCACCTCGCGGGTCTCGCGCTCATCGTGCAGCGAAAACTCGGGCGGCATGCCCATCGCCATCCACTTCGGACTGGCGAACCAGGCAAACATCGCGCCGCCAAGCAGCCCGCCAATATGCCCCCATGTGTCGATGTTGGGAGCCAGCCCAAGGAACAGGTTGATGACGATGATAAAGACTGCATTCCCGATTGCCTGGCGGGCATACGAGCCGAATAGATTACGGTTCTGATAAAAGAAAATGGCTTCGGCAGCAATCAACCCAAACACCGCCGTGGATGCGCCCACGGAATATCCCTCGGTGAAGAGGAAGGAAAGCACGTTGCCTGAGAACGCCCCCAGAAAATATAGCAGAAGAAAACGCCCATGCCCGAAGTGACGTTCCAATAGTGTGCCAATGGAAAGCAGGGCATACATATTGAAGAAAATATGGGCAAATGAACCATGCAGGAAGACCGGCGTAAGCAACCGCCACACCTGCCCTGCGTAAATGGCTTCGCTAATGCGCGCGCCAAACAATGTCACCCAATCGATGCCATAGCTTGAGTCGCCCAGGAATGCAGAGCCGAGGATTTGCAGAAGGTACACGAAGGCTGTCACGCCAATAAGGATGTATGTTGCGGTGGGCGGCAGGGACGGCATCCGCACATAGGCAGGCTGACGGGTTGGAGTCGGCTCGGGCGGCTGACCAGTGGACGGGTCCGGTAGGGAGGCGGGGGGCTGCATCACAGAGTTACCTTGCGATGATGCACCTTCAAATGCTCGGCGTTGATGATCGCGCGCACCTTGTCCACCGTGTCATCCAAATGAAAGTCGCCGTTGACGATCACGTAATCAAAAGCTTCGAGCCGCTGCAGTTCCTTGCGGGCGGTGGCAATGCGCAGGGCAAGGGAATCCGGCGATTCGGTCTTGCGTTCGCGCAGGCGGCGTTCGAGTTCTTCTTCGCTTTCGCAGGTGATGAAGATGAGTAAGGCTTCAGGCGCGAGTTTGCGAACCGACTCTGCGCCCTGCACATCGATGCGCATTACCACATCCCTGTCGCTGGCAAAGGCGCTGCGTACCTGCTCTTTGGGGATGCCCTTGTAATCGCCATACACGATGGCGTATTCGATCAACTCATTCTCTTCGATCATGCGCGCAAACTCATCCTTGGAGACGAAAAAATAATCCACGCCGTGAGTCTCGTTGGCGCGTTTCTCACGCGTGGTGGCGGTGACGACGAAGTGGAATGGGAACTCGCGGTCCTTCATGCGTTGGACGACGGAGTCTTTTCCAACCCCGGACGGACCGGAAATGACGATCAACAATGGATTGGGTTTACGGAGGTCGAATTCAGACATGCAGGCAATTGTACCAAACGCCTCCCTCTGGACTTGGGCTTGATTCTGTATAAAATAGGTTTATGCCCACCTACAACTTTATCTGCAACACCTGCCAGAAGCGGTTTGAAGTATTTCTCACCTACAATGAATATGGAAAAAAAGCCGTGCATTGTGAGTATTGCAACAGCGCAGATGTGCGCCGCCGCATGACCAAAGTTCGCATTGCCAAAACGGACGAAGGCAGGCTCGAAGCCATGGCAAATGATTTCACCGGCTTTGAAGGCATGGAAGACGACCCCGCCGCGCTTGGACGCATGATGAAAAAAATGGGGAAGGAAATGGGCGAAGACCTGCCCGCCGAGTTCGACGAAGTGGTGGACCGTTTGGAAGCCGGGCAAAGCCCCGATGAGATCGAATCAGCTTTGCCAGACATGGGCGGGGATGAGAATTCTGAGGAATAATCCTCCTCATGTCACTGTATAAAGTCAAGTAACATTATCCGAATTGTTGTGACTTTCGTCACACAAGGGTGGGCATATATTTACTAGGCATTAATCCTGCGCTTAAGTAGAATTCATCATATCTGCTCAAAATGTCAAAGCAGTCATTTTCCCTAAAGGAGGCGCAAATCGACAAACGCCAATATCATCTTGCTTTCCATAATGATCTAAGGAGAATGATAATGAATCTCAAAAAGTTTCTGGTTTTACTCGGGGTTTTGGTTGTGCTCGGCGCAGTTTTAGCGGCCTGCGGCGGCACCCAACCCACCGAAGCAGGTACTGAAGCGGCGGCGGAAACCTCCGTTGCCCCAGTTCCCGACACCCCATACCTGGCTGATTGGCAAGGCTCGGGCCACGCTGATGTGGCTAGCGAACCCTTCCGTCACTGGGATGATGCAACCGAGAACCCTGATGGAGTCCCTGCCACCTGTGCCAAGTGTCACAGCACCGCCGGGTATCAGGATTTCCTCGGTTTGGATGGTTCTGAAGCCAATAAAGTAGATGCAGCCGTTGCTGCCGCCGATGCCCAAGGCGTGCAGTGCATGGCTTGTCACAATGCCGGGACCATCTCCAAGACTACAGTTGTATTCCCCTCCGGTGTTGAGATCACAGCCGGTGATGACGTCCGCTGTATGGAATGCCATCAGGGACGCGAGTCCAAGGTCAGTGTTGACGGTCTTATTGCCAAGTTCGGCGAGAACGTTGATCCCGATGCTGTACCCGCGCCTGTGAAAGACGATCAGGGCAAAGATGTTGTGCTTGGTTTCCGGAATGTTCACTACTACGCTGCGGCTGCTACCCTCTACGGCGGCATGACCCATGGCGGTTATGAATATGACGGCATGGCTTACGACGCCAAGAATACTCACGTCGATGGTTACGCTTCCTGCACCGGCTGTCACGATCCCCATACCCTCAAAGTCAAAGTTGAACAGTGCGCGTTCTGTCACGAAGATGTTGCCACCGTGGATGATCTCAAGGACATCCGCATGGTCAGCTCCAACCCCGACTATGATGGCGATGGCGATATTGAAGAAGGCATGTACTATGAGATCCAGGGCTTGCAGGAAATCCTGTTGGCTGAGATCCAAAAGTACGCCTTGGATAAGGGCGGCGCGGAAATATCTTACGACGCCGAAACCTATCCGTACTTCATGGGCGCCGATGGCAAAGCCTACCCAAGCTGGACTCCCCGCTTGCTAAAAGCTGCCTACAACTACCAGGTTTCCATCAAGGATCCCGGTGCGTTTGCCCACGGCAACAAGTACATCGTTCAATTGCTCTTCGACTCGATTACCGACCTCGGCGGTGACACCAGCAAACTCGCCCGCACCGATGCGGGTCACTTCGCCGGCGATACCATGCCCTTCCGCGATTGGGACTTCGATGCAGATGGCAATCCCAGCTACACCGTTCCGTTCGGTTGCGTGAAGTGCCACACCGCTCAGGGTCTGCCCACCTTCATCAAGGATGGCGGCACCACGGTCGTGACCTCCAATGGCACAACCACTACCACTGGCGTTCAATCCCTCCCTTCCAGCAATGGCTTCATGTGCTCCACATGCCATAACGAAGAAGCTTGGCCCGAACGCTACGACGTGGCAAGCGTTGTCTTCCCCTCCGGCAAGACCGTCAGCCTGGGTGGCAAAGATGCCGACGGTAAATTCATCGCTGACGATGCCAACCTGTGTATCGCCTGCCATATGGGACGTGAATCCACCACCAGTGTGAACAACGCCCTCAAAGGCAAAGATACCGACACTGTCGACGCCAATATCCGCTTCAAGAACATTCACTATTTTGCGGCTGGCGCGACCCTCTTCGGTGGCGACGTTCAAGGCGCCTATCAGTACGAAGACAAAGCCTATGTCGGTCAAAACATGCATGCTGATCCCGCAGGCAAGATGAACAAATGCACGGACTGCCACGATGTCCATGCGCTCGAGCCCAAGGTTGAAGCCTGCGAAACCTGCCACGACACCCAAGACCCCACAGCCATTCGCGAAGACGATGTGGATTACGACGGTGACGGTGATGTGACCGAAGGCATCAAGGGCGAAGTCGATACCCTTGCGGAAGCCCTCTATGCCCAGCTCCAGACCTACGCCGCAGCCAATGGCGGACCGATTGAATACAAGGCTTCAGCCTACCCGTACTTCTACGGCGCCGATGGCAAAACCTACGCAACCTGGACACCCCGCCTGCTCCGCGCAGCTTTCAACTATCAGTACAGCCAGAAAGATCCCGGCGTCTATGTTCACAACCCGAAATACATCATCCAGATCTTGATCGACTCGATTGAAGACCTTGGTGGTAATGTGAGCACCTACACACGCCCGGAAGTTCCGGCAGCCCAGTAAGGTAATAACAATAAAAAGATGGCGGACAGCAATGCCCGCCATCTTTTTAATCCAATTCTTAATCACACCAAAACAATGATATTTAGCACTGTGACCCTCTGACATCCGCTCGTAAAATTGGGGCAATTACCCCATGCTTGTAATGGGGAATATAATATAAGGATTATCCAAATTTTAATAAGGAGAATGTGATGCACCATCGGATACGGCTTCGCCCGCCTCACATCTGGACCGTGAGCCTGTTTCTTGGTTTCGGACTGCTCGTCTTCGCCCTTGCTTTGTCCGCTTCGCCCGCCCAGGCAGCGCCAGGCTCCCAACCTGCACATCAAGAGGACAAGCCAAACAACGACTTTTGCCTTGCCTGTCATCAGGAAGAGGGGGTCACCAAAAAGTTTGGAAATGAACAACTGCCTGTTACCATCAATCCAACGGAATTTGGGTTTTCTGTCCACAACGAAGAGGGCGTCTCTTGTGTGGATTGCCATACAGACATCAGCGATTACCCCCACCCCAACGTAAAAGCCAAAAATACACGCGACTTTACCCTGAGCTTTCTTGAAACCTGCAAGGAATGCCACGAAGAACAATACACCAAAGTTCAGGATAGCGTCCATCAGATCGCATTCGATGACGGCAATAAAAATGCCGCCGTGTGCATGGACTGCCACAACCCGCACACCCAAACCCGCCTGACCGGCAAGACCAGCGGTGAACTCACTCTTTCTGCTCGCCTGGATATCCCCGCAACCTGTGCTCAATGCCACACCGAAATTTACGATACCTATAAAACCAGTGTCCACGGCAATGCGCTGACCGAAGAAAATAATACGGATGTCCCTACCTGTATCGACTGCCACGGCGTCCACAACATTCAATCTCCCTCCACGGTCACTTTCCGTAACAGCACACCCTTCCTGTGCGCCAAATGCCATACAGACGAGTCAATCATGTCGAAGTACGGCATCTCCACGAATGTGCTCAACTCCTACGTTTCCGATTTCCACGGTACGACCGTGAAACTCTTTGAAGAACAATTCCCAGACCAGCCCACGAACAAGCCGGTCTGTACGGACTGCCACGGTTTGCACGACATTTCGCGGGTAGACAACCCAGAGACCGGTATTGCCATGCAGGAAAACCTGCTTGTCAAATGCCAGCGCTGCCACCCCGATGCCACCGCCAACTTCCCCGCCGCCTGGATGAGCCACTATGAACCCAGCCCGGAGAACTACCCCATTGTCTATTACGTCAACCTGTTCTACAAATTCTTCATCCCTACCGTACTCGGCGGAATGATCCTCTTCGTGTTGACCGATATTTACCGACGCATCGTGAACCGCATGAAAGGAGTCAAACACTAATGAATACAGTAACCAAAGCCTACATGCGTTTCCCGCTTGCGCGCCGCATCGAGCATTGGATCATGATGCTCTCCTTTACCCTGCTTGGAATGACCGGTCTGCCGCAGCGCTTTCCCGATGCCGGGCTTTCCAAAGCCATCCTTGATCTCTTGGGTGGTATTGAAGCCCTGCGCACCATTCACCATACCGCTGCCATCGTCATGATGTTTGGCACAGCTTGGCACATTCTCGTAATGGGATACAGCGTTTTCGTCCTGCGCGACCAAATGTCCATGCTGCCCACCCTGCAAGACGCCAAGGACGGCATCCAGGCATTGCTTTACAACATCGGCTTTGCCAAGACTTATCCACAAATGGGACGCTATACCTTTGAAGAAAAAATGGAATACTGGGCGTTCGTGTGGGGTGCCATCGTCATGGGTGCCACCGGTTTCATGATGTGGAACCCGATCACCGCCACCCAGTATCTGCCCGGTCAGTTCGTGCCCGCCGCCAAAGCCGCACACGGCGGTGAAGCGGTGTTGGCGGTGCTCGCCATCATCATCTGGCACATGTACGGCGTTCACATCAAACGCTTTAACAAAGCCATGTTCAACGGCAGAATGACCGAACAGGATATGCTACATGAGCACCCTCTCGAACTGGCGGATATCAAAGCCGGCATCGCCGACCGCCGCCCCGATGCGAAGACCATTCGCAAACGCCAAATGGTCTACTACCCCATCGCCGCCATTTTGACGATTGCCATGCTCAGCGGAATCTACGGCTTTATCAATACCGAAGAGACCGCGTTGACCACCATTCCACCCATCACAGAAACATCAACGCAAGAGAGCAACACAACACCCTGATCGCATCGAAACCGGATAATGCTGACACGATACAGCATATCCGGTTTTTTATTCCAACTGCCTCAATGCCCGGAGGGCACCATGAAATTGCGCGAACGAATTAGAAAATTCTTCTTTCCTGCTCCAGATTCTAAGATGTGGATCTTGCTGCTTCCCTACATTACGATCTTCGTCTTTGTGCTGGTTGCCGTGTTCGGCGGCATCCACACTTGGGAATACACTAACTCGCCGGCGTTTTGCGGAACCGCTTGTCACACCATGCCGCCGCAGAACACGGTGTACAAGGAATCGCCGCATTCGAATGTGACCTGCGAAGAATGCCATATTGGGCGCGCCTCCTTTTGGGACCAAGCCATGCGCAAGACACAGGGTATTAAAGAAACCTATTATGAGGTGTTCAAACTCTATGAATATCCCATTCGTGCCAAAGCCCTGCGCCCTTCGCTGGATACCTGCGAAAAATGCCATCGCCCCGAAACTTTTTCGGACGATAGCCTGCGCCGCGCGTTTCATTTTGCCGACGACCGCGAAAACACTGCCTCGACCACCTACCTGATCATGAAGACCGGCGGCGGCGACGCGCGGCAGGGAAACGCGCGCGGCATCCACTGGCACATCACCAGCAAGGTTATGTATTACTCGGACGACGAACTGGCGCAGGAGATTCCCTACGTACGCGTGTATAACGATGACGGTACCTACACGGAATACACAGACGTTGAATCCGGCTTCGATCCATCCACGTTAGACGAAAGCCAGCTCAAGCAAATGGACTGCGTGACCTGTCACAACCGCGTAACGCACGATTTCCAATCCCCGGCGGCTTCGGTGGATGCCTCGATGGCGAACGGGTTGATTGATTCTTCCATCCCCTTGATCCATGTGAAGGCGGTGAATGTTCTCTCTGCTCAACATGCTTCGCGCGATGAAGCCATGAAAGCCATTGCAGAAATCGAAGAGGATTACAAACGCAACCTCTTCGACTACTACAGCCAGAATGGCAGGAAGGTCAAAGCCGCGGTGGCGGAAATCCAGGCGATCTATGACCGCACCGTTTTCCATGAACAGGAGATCGATTGGACGACCTACCCGAACAACCTCGGACACATCGAAGCGCCGGGTTGTTTCCGCTGCCATGACGGCAAACACCTGAACGAGAACAAGGAAGCGGTTCGGCTCGAATGCAATATTTGTCACGCTATTCCGGTGGTGGCTGGAGCCGATGACTTCGTCACCAACATCGAGATCAGCAATGGACCCGAACCTGAAACCCACTTCAACCCGAACTGGATCGCGATGCACAACCAGGCAATCGGTCCGTCCTGCGCGAATTGCCATTCCACCAAAGACCCGGGCGGTGTGAGCAATACCTCTTTCTGTTCCAACAGCGCCTGCCACGGCAATGTGTTCACCTTTGCCGGGTTCGATGCGCCCGCTCTGCGCGAGATTATCAAGAGCCAGTTGCCTCCGCCCGAACCCGAATTGGAAGTCCCCGTATTGACAGGCGACCCGACATTCGAGAACTATGTCGGCGTGCTGTTCACCGTCAAATGTGCGGGCTGCCACACCGAGGGTGACGCCGCGCCGGAAGGTCTCGACCTTTCCACCTACGAAGCTGCCATGCGCGGCAGCGATAACGGACCGGTCATTTCGATTGGCGATGCGGCGAACAGCCTGCTGGTGCAGGTGCAGTCGCAGGACCATTTTGCAAACTTCACGGCGGAAGAATTGGATAACGTCATCCAGTGGATCGACAACAGAGCGCCGGAGAAATAGAAAAGCGTAATTCGTAATACGTAAAGAGCCATCCTCGACAAGGACGGCTCTTTTGTTTTTTACGTATTACGCATCACGTATCACACATTACGCATTCCCAACCGCCTCCCCCACGTTCACCTTCACCGTTTCGTGTTCTTCGCTTACAAGCCGATGATCCACTACGCGCAGGTATTTCACGCCGATTGAAAACGCCAGCAGACCGAAGGCAATGATGCCCAGCCCTGCCACCCATTCCACAAAGGCGGGTGTGTAGGAAGTGTATTGGACGATCAGCTCACCGGGGGTGTACGGGATGACGGCGAGGAAGCCGACGATGTTCGTGTCGAAGCGGAAGGCGACCACGCCGCCCACGATCATCGCGAAGGCGAGCATCCGCCAAAACGGAGTCTGACGCATGGGTTTGTAGAGCAGAATAATGGTCGGAAGAAGCGCGCCGAAGAGCATCTCTCCGAACCAGAAGTTGAAGGAGAGTTGTCCCTTGGTAAGCAGTTCAAAGGCTTCGGTGCGTCCCGGTTCGTAGGTGTAAGTTTGGGCGAGCCAGTCCCAGAAGCGCCAGTAGAGATAGGCGATCATCATGTAGCCGAGCACTTGGGCAACACGCTCGATGAGCGCATCGTTGACTTTGGCTTTGGAAGTTAGCCGCGCTGCAAGCATGGAAGCGAACAAGGTGAGAGCGATGCCGCCGAGGATGGCAGTGAACATGAACAGCACCGACATTTCGGGGCGATACCAGATCGGGCGCGCCTTGATGACGCCGTAGACTGCGCCCAATGAAGATTGGTGCAAGCTGGAAAGCGCCAGACCGAAGATGGCAAGCACAGGGGCGTAGTGATGCAGGTGCTCCATCTTCTCAGCGAGCTTCGGATATTTATTCCGCAGCCATTCAAAAGACGCCACGATAGGCATGACTTCAAAGACCAACACCGTGAAGTACAAACCCACGCACATGGTCACTTCCCAAAGCAGGGAGTGAGTGTTCCAGTAGACGAAGGATTTCCAGAAGCGGTCGGGGCGGCCGATGTCGAGCAGCAGTGCCAGCATTGCCATGCTATAACCGGTGAAGCCGATGAAGGTGGCGGTGCGGGCGATGGGTTCGTAGCGCTTCAGCCCAAAGAGATAGACGATGGCGCACATGCTAAACGCGCCAGCCGCCACTGCAATGGACGAGAGATCGATGGTGATCCACAAACCCCAGGGCACGAGGTCGGTCAGGTTGGTGATGACCAGCCCTTTCCAGAAGACGGTGATTCCCGCGATGAGAGCCGCGAGCAGGAAGAAGCCGAGAAAGACAAGCCACAATCCCCAGGGAGTGAAGATATTTTCGCGAATGGTTTTGATGATCGTTTTCATGTCATCCCTCCACAAAGGCGTTTTCATTCACAGGCAGGTAATACACACGCGGATTGGTTCCCAGGTTTTCGCGCAGGCGGTAGGACGGATGCTC
>JACPVC010000118.1 GCA_016191955.1 Chloroflexota bacterium | reverse complement strand
CGCGGCGAGCAAATACGAGGCGATGAAATATACCCAACGCCGCTTTTCATCTTTGACGGCAAGGATCGAAAAATAGATGGACAACAAAAATGCCGAGAGCACAATATAGAAATGGCTGTACATCAAGGCGATGAATTGCTGACCCATGCCGGGGAAAACAAGGAAGAACAAGCTTGCCCACAAAGCAGGTTTGGGATGCTCAGGATAAAGCGCGCGTAAAATTTTCCAGAGTAATACCGCCGTGACCCAGCGCATTACAATGACGAGCAATTGCCATGCCCACGGGTTGGGACCGATAACCGGCAAGGTGAGTTGATAGATCATGCCCCAGAACGGGCGGCTGGTGGTGAAGGTTTTGGTGAGCATGGCGGGACCGAGACGGTAATAGATCCACGCCCAGGGGAATTCGTCCCAATAAAAGCCGCGCTGCCAGAAGAACAGGGTGTAAGTCAGAGCAGCTATAAACAGCAAGAACCAAACCGTACTGCGCGGTGTGAATGTAATATTGTTCAAACGGTTGATGAGTTTATTCATAAATGATATTGTAGGTCACGCCTTGTGCCCAGAATGGGTATGTAGTGTGACAGTCACGTTGCCCTCTTCGAGGACGAGCAAACGTGACCTACAGATTTACGGGACGATCCAGGTTCCCGTTTCGCCTTTGAGGGCGCGACCGATGTTTTCGGGGTTGGTGATAAGCGCCTTGCCATTTGGCATGGCTTCGAGATACCAGACGATGGCTTGTATCTTCGGCGCCATGGAACCCTTGGCAAAATGAGTCCCTTCAGCGAGATAGGCTTTGGCTTCAGCAAGTGTCAATTTATCAAGCCATTTCTGATCGGGCTTGCCAAAGTTGATGGCGACTTTTTCCACCGCAGTGGAGATGACGAACAGGTCCGCTTTGATATTGCGCGCCAACAGGGATGAGGCGTAATCTTTATCGATCACTGCGGCGATGCCTTCATAGTTACCGTCTCCAGGGTCAATCACTGGAATACCGCCGCCGCCCACCGTGATGGTAATGATTCCTTTTTCCAACAGGGTTTCGACGGTTTCCAGCTCGACAATTTGCTTTGGCAACGGCGACGCAACCACACGCCTCCAACCGCGCCCGGCGTCTTCGACCACCGTCCAGCCTTGTTCCTGATGACGGCGCTCCGCTTCTTCCTGCTCCATGAAACCACCGATGGGCTTGGCAGGTTTGGAAAAGGCAGGGTCGTTCTTGTCCACCAGGGTTTGGGTAATCACCGTCACGACTTTTTTCTTGACGCCGCGCTGGTACAGGATGTTTTGCAAATTCTGTTGGATGGCATACCCAATTGCACCCTGACTGTCTGCACCGCACACATCCAGTGGGACTTCATGCATACCGGCAGTTTTGGCGGCTATTTCAGAACGGCGCAAGATGAAGCCAACCTGCGGACCGTTTCCGTGACCTATCGCCACATCCCAGCCTTGTTCGATCATATCGGCAATATGTAAGCAGGTTTGTCTCGCGGCTTGATACTGACTTTCAACGGTGACGTGTTTATCGTCTAAGATTAACGAGTTGCCGCCAACAGCGATGACTGCGAGTTTGGTCATTTAAAAAGTCTCCTCTATCAATTGTAGGGGCGAGGTGACCTCGCCCCTACCCATTATTTATGACATGGTGAGTGCCATAACCGCCTTCTGCGCGTGCAGGCGGTTTTCGGCTTCGTCGTACACAACCGAATGTGGGCCGTCGATGACGCCATCGGTCACTTCGAGTCCACGGTCGGCAGGCAGACAGTGCATGTAAATGGAGTCGTCCTTGGTCAGCTTCATGCGGCGTTCGTCGGTGATCCAACTCTTGTACTTTTCGATAAGCGCCTTGCCTTCTTCCTTGCCGGTAGTGGTGAGCATGGGACCCCAGCTCTTGGGATAGACCACGTCCGCGTCTTTGAAAGCTTCGTCCATGTTATCGGTGACGTCGAAGCCAACGCCGTACTTCTTGGCGTTATCCTTCGCCTGCTGCATGATCTCGGGCATGAGCTTGAACTCTGGCGGATGAGCCAAGACCACATCGCAGCCAAAGCGGGTCATCTGAAGGATGAGAGACTGCGGCACAGAGATCGGCTTGGAATAGGAGGCAGCGTACGCCCACGACACGACAACTTTCTTCTTCTTGAGATCGCGTCCCTTCTTTTCCTGAATGGTCATCAAATCTGCAAGGCACTGGAAGGGATGGTACACGTCGCATTGCATGTTGAGGATCGGTGTGCGGCTGGCTTGTGCGACTTCGTTGATGTATTTATTACCAAAGTTCCAGTCACACTGACGAATAGCAATGCCATCGAAGTAGCGACCGAAAATTTCACCGATCTCTTTGGCGGTATCGCCGTGTGAAATTTGCGTGGTTTCGCTGTCGATAAAGGCAGCATGCCCGCCCAACTGCGCCATGCCTGCCTCGAACGACCCGCGGGTACGGGTGGAGGTGAAGAAGAACAGCATGGCGAGAGTCTTATCGCGCAGCAATGCATGAGATTCACCCAGCGCGCGCTTGCGTTTCAAGTCCCACGCCACGTCTAAAACGGTTTCGACTTCCTCTTTCGAGAAGTCGAGGTCGCCGATAAAATCGCGACCGCGAAAATTGGTTTGCATAATTTAATCTCCTTATCTTTTTGCTTTGAAAATTGCAATGCCAAACTTTGTTCTTTTATTTTGGAACGTGCAACACCTCGCCATGCGTGAAATGCCCATCGTCCCAGAAGAGCCGGGCGCCTTCACAGTAATCGACCGAGTCGCCCCAGTCGGAAAAGTCCGCTTCGGGCAGGCACACCACGACTCCCAGTTCCACCACGCCGCCATGATTAATCACCAATGCCGAACCGCTTTGTGGAATGCGTTCAAGAATATCCAGGTAATAGCCCTTCAATTGATGGGCATACTGGCTTGCCATGCCTTCCTGTTTGACGATCTCCGAGTAATGAAAATATGGCATGGGCCAGGGAGCTTCGCGCTCCACTGCGCCGCCGTAGGTATTCATCAGTTCGTTCTGCTCAGTCACGGCAAAGCCCATAGCAACAGCGGTCTCAAACGCGCGCGGCAGAGTGGATGTTGCCACAAAGTCGAATGGACCGATCCCCTGCCCGACCTTGCGAGCCAACGCGACCCCTTTTTGGCTCAGGTGGTCGCCGCCCATTGAACGAATGGAATGACGTCTTACCTCTAAAATTTTCATAGCCCTATATCTATTACTTGATCAAACTTGGGAGGATCGCGTAGAACTCAGTTGCCTTGACCATGTCCTCCAGCGAAACGGAATCATTCACGGTATGAGCGGTCTCTTCATCACCGGGACCAAAACCGATGGAGGGGATGCCAGCCTTGCCCGCCCAATAGATGCCATTCGTGGAGAAGTTCCATTTGCTGGGCTTCGCATCGGGCAGACCGATAAGTTTGCGGGCTTCCTGTCCGGCTTGAACCAACGGGTGAGATTCTTCATACGCCCACGCAGGGAAGTATTTATCCACGGGGAAGACAAAGCCGGTGTATGAAGGTTCATCGTAGAATAATTCTTCCAGTTTGACAGTGTCTTTGAATTCGGCAGGGATCAAGTCTTCGACCTGTTTCTTGACGGCTTCTTTCGTCTCGCCGAAGGTCATGCGGCGGTCAATATAAATGATGGCTTCATCGGGCACCGCATTAATAGACGGAGTTTTGACGTGCATATCGCTGACTGTGATCTTGCCATGCCCGAGAAATTCATGGTCGCCCAATTTCGGCTCCAAGTCGCGGATGCCTGCAATAATGGGCAGCAATTTATAGATGGCATTGTCGCCGAGATGATTCGACGCCGCATGCGCGGACTTGCCCTTGGCGGTCACTTTCATTTCAAGACGCCCTTTATGTCCACGATAGACCTGCATCTTGGTCGGTTCGCCGATGACGACGAAATCAGGCTTGATCTTCGGGTCCACTTCCACAAAGGTGTTCGGGGCAATGCCGTCACACCATTCTTCTAGGTTACCAAAGTATATAACAGTCCAGCCATCAAGCAAACCTAAATCACGCGCAATTGCCAGTCCATAGATCATGCCGGGCGTGGAGCCTTTTTCGTCGCACGCGCCGCGCGCATACAAGATGCCATCCTCTATCTTGCCAACGAATGGATCCCACTGCCAGGAGGCAGGGTCGCCGATACCCACAGTATCAATGTGCGAGTCATAAACCATTACGCGTTTTCCGTTTCCAATACGCCCAATGGTGTTTCCCATTTTGTCGAAACGAACCTCGTCAAATCCAAGCTTTTTCATTTCTTCTTGAATGCGCTTGCCCACTTCCCCGATTTG
>JACPVC010000117.1 GCA_016191955.1 Chloroflexota bacterium | reverse complement strand
GCGATCAAAACCAATAAGGGTCTGATTTTCTTCATATTCTTTCACCTCGAATTTGATCGTTCACAAATGTCTACTTGCTATTTTCAATTGTTTTGCTGATTCTAGCACTAAACTTTCTGGAAGGGGGGTTGCTGGCTGCTAGTGTGCAAGCAAAGGTTGTCAGCATCTCTGCTCAAGCCGCCGTCCTCGGCGGCGTTTTATGAGGGAAATCCCGCGCCGAGGACGGCGCTGGGAGCATATTACCTGACATGTTTTGCTTGCACACGGCTGCTAAAAGCGCTTGCTAAATGTTCTTATTTCATGTGCTTGTGGAAACTAATGTCGCTGTTCGGTGTTTATATAATACCCACGGTCACAAATTGCGCTTTCCACCTTTTGAAAACGCAATTTGTGACCGAGTGCGGTATAAAGTGTTTATACTGACAACCTGTTTGGCAGTCATCTACTGTGTAACTGGAGTGATAATGAAATTACCTAAATTAATCCAGGGGGGGATGGGCGTTGCGATTTCCGACTGGCGCCTGGCAAAAGCAGTATCCAGCTTGGGCCAGCTTGGCGTTGTTTCAGGGACGGGGATCAGCCGCGTATTTGCAAGCCGACTTACCGATGGCGACTTAAGTGGAAATGTACGCCGTGCGCTTTCCAACTTTGCATTGCCTGAAATCGTTCAAACCATGATCGACCGTTATTACACCCCGAACGGAAAATCGTCTACTACGCCATATAAAATACCCGTATCCTATTCCCTTAAACCGCCAAAGTTTTTAGACCAGGTAACAGCGCTGGCGAATTACGTTGAAGTATTTTTGGCGAAAGAGGGACATTCAGGAATTGTCGGTATCAACCTGCTTGAAAAAGTGCAAATGCCCACTCTCGCGTCACTTTATGGCGCAATGCTTGCCGGTGTGGATGTAGTCTTGATGGGCGCAGGTATTCCCACACAGATCGCTGGAATTCTCGATAAGTTAAGCTCCCACGAACCGGTATCCTACCGCGTGGATGTACGCGGCGCTGAAAAAGACGATGATTATCGCATCCATTTTGACCCGGAGAGCATCTTCCCCGGCATCTCCAAACTTGTTGGAAAACTTAAACGTCCCAAATTCCTTCCCATTATTTCATCTGTTGTGCTGGCACAGGCGCTCATTAAACGCAGTGAAGGTTCAGTGGATGGCTTTATCATCGAAGGGCCCACGGCAGGAGGGCACAATGCCCCGCCGCGCGGCGCGGTCAACCTCAATGAAAAAGGCGAACCGATCTACGGTGACAAGGATGTAGTGGACCTGGAAAAGATGAGACAGATCGGTCTGCCGTTCTGGCTTGCGGGTGGATATGGCAACCCAAAGCAGGTGCAGGCTTCTTTGGATGCTGGCGCGGCTGGCGTGCAGGTTGGCACGGCATTTTCCTTATGCGACGAATCGGGCATGGACCCTGAGTTAAAAAAACGACTGCTCGAAAAAGTTCGTAAAGAAGAAGCGGAGGTCTTTACCAGCCCGCTCGTTTCGCCGACGGGATTTCCCTTTAAGGTCGCTCAATTGGAAGGCACGCTTTCCGAGCCTGAACTATACGAACAACGAAATCGTATTTGCGACCTGGGTTTTCTACGTATTCTTTATAAAAGAGAAGACGGCAAGATCGGCTATCGCTGTGCTTCCGAACCCATAGATGATTATGTAAAGAAGGGCGGCGTTGTTGAAGATACAGTAAATCGTTCCTGCCTGTGTAATAATCTGACAGCCACCGCAGGTTTCCCCCAGGTTCGCAAAGATGGCTATGTGGAACAACCCATCATTACATCCGGCGATGATCTGGTTTCAGCCAGACAGTTCCTTACAGAAGGCAAGACCAGTTACTCCGCTGAAGATGTGGTTAGGTTTTTGCTCGGACCCTTCTTCAAGCAAGGACTTCAGTCAGGCGTATAGGTTTTGCAGCCATCTGTTTTTTAAAACAAAAAGTTCGGGACTTTGAAAGCCCCGAACTTTTTTTACTTATTACTCACCACTTTCTATACCATCCACTTAATGATCGCGTCGCCAAACTCGGAGCATTTGATCTCCTTGGCATCATCCATCAGACGGGCGAAATCGTAGGTGACGGTCTTGGCGTTGATAGCCCCTTCCATGCCTTTGACGATCAAGTCAGCAGCTTCGCCCCAGCCCATGTAACGCAGCATCATCTCACCCGAAAGGATGACCGAGCCGGGATTGACCTTGTCCAGATCAGCATACTTCGGCGCGGTGCCGTGAGTCGCTTCAAAGATGGCATGACCCGTCTCATAGTTGATGTTCGCACCCGGAGCGATACCGATGCCACCGACCTGCGCGGCGAGCGCGTCGGAGAGGTAGTCACCGTTGAGATTCAATGTGGCGATCACGTCGTAATCACGCGGGCGGATGAGCGTGAACTGCAAGCTCACATCGGCAATCGAGTCTTTGATGAGCAGCATCTTCTTCCACTTGCCGTCGCCGTGGGTGTCCCACAACTTCAGGGCCTCTTCCACCTCGGCTTTGATATCGCCCTGTTGAGCAGGAGACATCATATCGAAGCCGGGGTCAATTGACTTGGCGTTTTCTTCCACGCTCAAACCGGGCTTGGCTTCCTTGTTGCCCAAAATCCAGGTCTCGCGTTCGGTGACGATTTGCCCGCGGAATTCGCGCTTGGCAAGGGTATAACCCCAATCCTTGAACGCGCCTTCGGTGAACTTCATGATATTGCCTTTGTGAACGAAGTTCACGCTCTTGCGCTTGTTATCCAACGACCATTGAATGGCAGCGTGGATGAGTCTTTCGGTGCCCTCTACAGAAACGGGCTTGATGCCAATACCTGCCGTCTCAGGGAAGCGCATCTTGACATATTCCTTGGGAAAGGCTTCCTTGAACATGCTCATGAATTTCTTGTTGTCATCGGTGCCGTACTGGAATTCGATACCGGTATAAATATCTTCAGTGTTCTCGCGGAAGATGACCATATCCACATATTCAGGGTGCTTCACAGGCGAAGGCACACCCTTGTACCAACGCACCGGGCGCTGGCAGACGTACAGGTCAAGTAACTTTCTCAAAGCCACATTCAACGAACGGATGCCGCCGCCGATGGGCGTGGTGAGCGGTCCCTTGATGCCCACCAAAAATTCCTTGAAAGCTTCTGTGGTTTCATCGGGCAGCCAGGTCTGCCACATCTTGAACGGCTTCTCGCCCGCATATACTTCCATCCAATGAATTTTGCGTTTGCCGCCGTACGCTTTTTCGACCGCCGCATCGAACACGCGCACCGAAGCGCGCCAAATGTCACGTCCGGTTCCGTCGCCTTCCACGAACGGGATGATTGGGTTCTCGGGAACCTGTAATTTGCCATCCTTGATTGAAATCTTCGCCCCGCCTGCGGGGACTTTGACGTTTACATATGCCATGTCTACCTCTTTTGACTTTTATTTTTTGAAAATAACGGCTGGATTATACACCCGCGATATTTGAGTCTAAAGTGACGATGCTCTTAACCTTCGCATCATTCTCCGCCCATGCCTGCTCCGGTTTTCTGAAACTTTTTTCCACGCCCAAGCCTGGGCTATATCACCCATTTCGGCAGGCTCAATGCGCCGCCTTCGGGGTTATGAGCACATCATCCAAAACCTATAATCAGTACTTCACGAAAAGGTTTTGCAGCGGCGACTTCAGTCACTTTTTAGCCGAATGACCTAAGACACTACTGCCGCAAAAATACAAAGCCTTAACGCAAAGACGCCAGGACGCAAAGAAAATAAGATTTTGGCGCAAAAATGTAACTTTTGCCCTAAGAGTGCAAAAAAGTGAACTGTCTTTTTGAAGTCTTGGCGACTTTGCGCCTTCGCGTTAAAAAATCAACCTTTTGCAAGCGTCCTTACCAAAGCCACCTCACGTTTTCGTGATCTACTGATAATCATGTGACCCCTTCGGGGTCAAACCCAAATCCCGAAGGGATGACAGGATTATAGAAATTATGGAATGGGAATTTCAAACCCCGAAGGCGGCGCATTGAGCCTGCCGAAATGGGTGACATAGATCACTCCACCCAAAATCCTTGACATCACTTCAAATCGGCGTAAAATTCGGCGCAATGTTGAAGGATAAACTGCAAGCACGGCAATTCCTGCACCAACATTTCTTCGGGACTGTTTCTTTCTCTTGTGTTGTAGAGAGTCGTGTTTAGCGGCTCTCTTTTTTATCCCTCACCCCAACCCCTCTCCCAATGAGGGAGAGGGGTTGGGGTGAAAGTCGGAGAAGAGGAGAATGCAAATGGCAACAAAAAACAGCAAGGCAAAGCCCAAGGGGAAAGCAATAAAGCCTGCGGCGGCATCCCCCAAGGGGAAGAGTCAGCCCGCGATGATGCAGCAGGCTGAGGTCAAGCAGGAGGCGATGAGTTCCGCGTCGATGGGATACCTGCCCAATGACGTCCCGCCGTTGGGGCAAATGGTCCTGCTGGGCTTCCAGCATGTGCTGACCATGTTCCCGGCAACCGTGCTGGTGGCGGCTTTGTGCGGTTTTCACATCGGCACGGTGCTGACCATCTCAGGCTTGGGCACTATTGTGGCGCTGGTGCTCTCGAAATGGCAGCTCGGCAAATTCATTCCCCTGTTTTATGGATCAAGCTTCAGTTATATCGCGGCCTATCAAGCCATTGCAATCGCAATGACCGGCAGCGCCCCGGCATTCGGGGTGCCCCTCCCTAACGAAGTCATCAGCACGATCCAGGCTGGTATCGTTGTGACCGGTATTTTTAACATCCTTTTCGGTCTCTTGATCCGCGCGATTGGGAAGGATAAGATCGACCTGGTACTGCCCCCGATCGTCACCGGATCTGTTGCCGCGATCATCGGCTTTGGTCTTGCTTTTGCCGCGGTCGGGCAGATGGCAAATGCCAATTATCTTGTGGCGCTGATCACCCTGCTGGCGACGATCTTATACTCGGTCTATCTGCAAAACCGCGGCTTTTTAGGAATGATCCCGGTTCTTTTGGGAGCCATTACTGGGTACATTATCTCGGCCTTGCTCGACCCAGGCTCTGTCACTTTTGCGGCTATGGCTGCCAAGCCCTGGTTCGAAGTCCCGACCTTTACCTTTCCCGCATTCACCGGCGCGATGGTGGTGACTGCCATTTTCAGCGTTTCGATCATGGCAATCGCAACTATCCCCGAATCGACGGCGCACCTGTACCAGATCAGTTTATATGTCGACCGTCTGGCGGAGGATACCGGCCGTGAGAAATACCAACTCGACAAGAACATCGGCTTCAACCTCATCCTGGACGGCATCGACGACACGCTTAAAGGGTTGTTAGGCGCAACTGCCGGAACAAACTACGGCGAAAATAATTCGCTAATGGCTATCACGCGCAACTACTCCGGTCCGGCGTTGATCTCCGCGGGTGTGATCGCCATTTTGCTTGGGTTTATCGGCAAACTGGCCGGGCTTGTGCAGACTGTCCCGCTGGCTGTCAGCGGCGGGCTGGCGATCTATCTCTTCGGCGTGATCGGCATGCAAGGCATTGCGTTGATGCAGGAGCATAAGGTCAGTATGTTCGACCCGCGCAACCTCGCCATTGGCGCGGTCATCATGATCGTTGGCATTGGCGGCAACATCGGCTTCCCCGGCGGTTTCATCCCAGTGGCCATCCCAGGCATCTTCCCAAGCGGACTCCCCGCCATCGCCACCGCGGCAGTGTTGGGCATTCTGATCAATGCCATCTTTTTGATCTTCAAGCCGAAAAAATAATTCGACCTATTTCATAAAAAACGAAGGTGACTGTCATCGCGCCGTGGCGCGATGACAGTCACCTTCGTTTTACGGGACAAGCCCAACTTACATTTTCTGCGAGTGCATCTTGTATTTCTTGATCGCGTTCCAACCGACGAGCATCTTTTCCTTTTCATCCCACAGACGGAAGTACAGCGACTTCAAACTATCGCGGAAGGTGAGCGGCTCGATTTGGAAAATGGGATTCTCGTTATGGCATTCTTCCAACTTGTAGTTGGGTATCTTCGGGCTGAGGTGATGAATGTGATGGAAACCGATGTTGCCTGTAAACCACTGCAAGACCTTGGGCAGCTTATAGAAGGAACTACCGTCCATACCGGCATTGAAGAAGCTCCAATCTTTGTGGCGTTCCCAATAGGTCGGGTCGAAGTTGTGCTGAACGTAGAATAACCACACGCCTGCGCCGCACGCCATCAGCAAAATGGGGAGTTCCACCAGCACATACGCCTGCCAGCCAATGAGATGGATCGTCCAACCGATAAAGCCGAGCAAGGCAAGATTCGTCCAAATGACGCTATTCTTTTCGCGCTTTCCCGCGCTGGGTTCCCAGAAGCGATGGGTTAGCACGAACACAATGGTCGCCCCCACCGTGAACAGGATGAACGGGCTGCGCATGATGCGATAGCCGATCTTTTTGTACCACGGCGAGGCGAGATATTCCTCGACCGTCATCGTGTATACGTCACCCACGCCGCGGCGGTCCAGGTCACCGGCGGTGGCGTGATGGATGGCGTGCGAATGCTTCCAGTTGTAGTAGGGAGTCCAGACGGCCACACCGAGTAAAAGCCCGAGGCGGTCGTTGGCAAGCTTGGTCTCGAAGAACGATCCGTGGCAGCAGTCGTGGAAGATGATGAACATCCGCACCATGAATCCGGCGGCGGGGATGGTCAACAACAGGGTGAGCCAGTAGCCCACCTGCAAGCTGAAGTATGCCAGATACCACAGCACAAAAAAGGGAATGGCCGAATTGAGGACCTGCCACAAACTGCGCCAGGTTTCGGGGTATGCATATTTGGCAACGATAGATTGCCATTTGGTCTGTCCAATACTCATATTAAACCTCCGAAAAAGTAAAACTCTTTCAATAGGACAATAATAACCCTTTTTCGTTAGTTTATCCGTTGAAATTGGGCGATATGCCGGGCAGGATTTCGGCAGGATAGCCCTCAAAATAAAAATTGTCGAATTTCACGCCCAGGGTATGCAGCCCAACCACCAGTCCCACCCTGCCGGCGATGACGGGCGTCGTCAGCGTGTTGACCCGTTCTTTGTTGATGTAAACGGTAATGATGTTTTCCCCATCTTTTGTTTCCACTTCAACGTCGATTCGATTGGTTGCCATGCCCGGCGATAGGGCTCCATGCGATTTCCACGGATCGCCAGGCATTAACGTGCCCCAACCGTTGCTGTCTTTGTCATAGATCCAGGAGCCGTATACCTGCCAGGTCGTCACTTCAACGTCGATATAGCTGCCATCGATTTCGTACAAAACGAGTCCATAACCGCGGTCTGAATATCCGTCCACAAAAGTGACATCCACCCCCATTTTGTAATCCTGAGCAATGCCGCAATCCGAGCAGATCGCAAGGTAACCCTCGGCGCTTTGCGAGCTTGGGTAGGGACCCATTTGCATATATCCGTTTTTGATCTCGCACAAGCCGCATTCTTCCCAACGCCCACTGTCTGTGCTGAAATCGTCGTGTATCACGAGCGGACCCGGAGTGGCAACTGGCGTCTCTGTTGCAAGCGGCGTCGAGGTCGGCAGCGACATCTGAGTTTGTATGGCTGAATTGGCTTGGGCGGTGGCGTCGAGGGCTGTCACCGTTTGCTGAATATCAAGCGCCGTGGCAGTCATGCTTGCGTCTGAAGTGAACGTTCCGCCTAAATCACATGCCGTGGAGATGATTATCACGCTTAGAACAATCAGCACTCTCATCGAAATCGTTTTTCTGTTCATATTTATCCTTTCGCTTCGTTGACCAACCCATTGAATGCTCCCATTTTACTCCGCTATTCAACATTCATAGTACTTACGCAGTTCAAAAGTGCGCATGCAAAGGTTGTCAGCGGTTAACGCTCCAGCCGCCGTCCCCGGCGGCGTGTTACGAGGGAATTCTGCGCCGAGGACGGCGCAGGGAGCAATTTACCTGACATGTTTTGCATGCACACGTTCAAAATCTTT
>JACPVC010000140.1 GCA_016191955.1 Chloroflexota bacterium | reverse complement strand
GGATTTTCATGCATTCACCTTTTTGAGAATGACTTCGGTGGCTTTCGCTTCAAGCCCGTCTGGCATGATGTTGTAGGCGGTGATGACAAGTTCATCGCCGCGGAATTCCACTTCGGTGCGCCAGCCCCAGTCCGGTCCGCCGGTGGGGTCGGGGTAACTGCCGAGGACGAAGAAACCGTTCTCTTTTTCTCTGCCGCTGCAGAACATAATGGCGGTGTTGTTATGGAAGGAGTCCACCCAGGATGCTTCGTATTGGTTGGTCACTGTGTTGAATCCAAACGTGAACATGCCATGCTGTGCCTCGCCTTCAATGGATGATTGATAAAGGAAGAGGGCGAAACGTCCGTCCAAAATTAATTGAATGCTTCCAATGATTTGTGCTTCATTTGCCAAGGTATCAGGCTCAAGCCAGAGCTTGCTGGTGCCTTTCCAATGACCAGCCAATTGGGAGAGGAAGTGGTGGGGGGAGGAGGATTTGTGGGACATGGTGAGTGGAAAGTAGAAAGTGGATTTATGATTCGGGCATTGGCGAATGGAGGATATCGTTTTCAAATTCGGATAGTGTGAGGTAAAGCCCTTGTTCTTCGCGAATGCCTTTCTTGCGTTGAGTCGGTACGAAACCGTTTAGCATTTTTACAATCTGGGTCAATATCTTTAAGCGATGTACAACTACTTCCGGCTTCATGACACGGCGGACTTTGTAGATGCGCTCCCTTGCTTCTCGGGCTTCACCGAGGGAGTATTCAAAATAACGGGCACGGTCTTTGCCTGTGGATCGTGAGTATCCTTCGGCAATATTGGCACTGATTGAATCGAGAGAACGGCGAATCTGGTCAGCCGCATTGCGGGTGGATGAATTTTTGAATAAGGCTTCTGTGTCGTCCCAGGTGATGTCGGCAATGAAAAACCCAAGGCGATAGACCTCCAATCCCCAAAGCGGGTCTTGGGTAATTTCACCTGGTACCGTCTTCATCCATTCCTGATAATTCATCTCGTCTCACTTTCCACTCGCCACTTTCCACCTGTGGTCTCGATACGCCCTTCGCAACGAACGCTCAGGGCTACTCGACCACCACCATCGTCCACTCGCCACTTTCTACTTTCCACTTCCTACATCCTAAACACCCCAAACCCACCCTCTTCTTTCGGCGCATTCAGTACAACCGATAACGCCAGCCCCAAAACTTGACGGGTATCCACAGGGTCAATAACACCGTCGTCCCAAAGGCGTGCTGTGGAATGATAGGGACTGCCTTCGCGTTCGTATTTCTCCAACAGCGGACGTTTGAATTCCTCCGCTTCTTCTGCGCTGAGAGTTGGTTTGCCCTCTCTGATAAGTTGATCCTGTTTGATGGTTAACATCACGTTCGCGGCTTGTTCCCCACCCATAACGGAGATACGCGCATTGGGCCACATCCACAAGAAGTTGGAGCCGTAGGCGCGACCTGCCATGGCATAGTTGCCCGCGCCGAAGGAGCCGCCGATGACGAGCGTCAACTTGGGGACGCGGGTTGTGGCTACGGCATGGACCATCTTCGCGCCGTCTTTGGCGATGCCGCCGGTTTCATATTCTTTACCGACCATGAAACCGGTGATGTTTTGCAAAAAGATGAGCGGAATGCCGCGCTGGTCGCAGAGTTCGATGAAGTGAGTCCCTTTCAGCGCGGACTCGCTGAACAAGACTCCGTTATTGGCAATGATGCCGACCGGGTAGCCGTGGATACGTGCAAAGCCACAGATGAGAGTCGTGCCGTAGCGCGATTTGAATTCGCGGAACTTGCTACCGTCCACGATGCGGGCGATGATCTCGCGGACATCGAAAGATTCTTTGAAGGTGCGCGGCAGGACTCCGTACAATTCGTCGGCGGGGTATAAAGGCTCCTCGGGTGGAGCAACTTCCAGCCCGGAAAGATGCGAATGCACGTGTCCGCGCGGGAGAGTCTCCACTATCGAGCGAAGAATTTCGATGGCATGATCGTCATCCTCTGCAAAATGATCTGCTACGCCCGACTTGCGTGTGTGGACGTCCGCGCCGCCAAGTTCTTCGGCAGTGACATCCTCACCCGTGGCGGCTTTGACCAACGGAGGTCCGCCGAGGAAGATGGTGCCCGCGCCTTTGACGATGAGCGCTTCATCGCTCATGGCCGGGACGTACGCACCGCCCGCCGTGCAACTTCCCATCACTGCGGCAATTTGCGGAATACGTTTGGCAGACATGCGCGCTTGATTGTAGAAGATGCGCCCGAAGTGATTGACATCGGGAAAGACCTCATCTTGAAAAGGCAAATTTGCCCCGCCAGAATCAACCAGATACAGGCAAGGCAAATGATTTTCTTCGGCGATCTGTTGGGCGCGCAAATGCTTCTTGACCGTCATCGGGAAATACGAGCCGCCTTTGACAGTGGCATCGTTGGCGATGATGAGCACTTCGCGATTCGAAATGCGTCCAATGCCGGTGACGATGCCCGCGCTCGGCGCTTCGCCTTTATAGAGATCGTGCGCTGCCAGCGCGGAGAGTTCAAGGAAAGGAGCGCCAGGGTCGAGCAGGCGTTCGATGCGCTCGCGCACGAAGAGCTTGCCCTGTTCCTCGTGGCGTTTGCGATATTTCTCGCCGCCGCCCTGTCGCACGGTTGCCAGCCGCTCGCGCAGAGTTTGGGCAAGGTGTTGGTTGTGTTTTTTATTGGCGAGGAATTCGGGGTCGGTGGGGGAGATGGCGGTTGGGAGAGTTTCCATGGATTCCAGTAATTAGTGGTCAGTAATCGGTTAAGGCGAGTGTAGCATAAAAGGTGGAGTTGCGAAATGTCAACACTGAATGCGAATGTAGCGCAAAAGTATTGGCAAGATTTATCTATTGCTTCGAGCTTAACGCAAAGGCGCAGAGGTGCGAAGGCGCAAAGACTTTAAATACTTGGCGACCTTGCGTCTTTGAGTTAAAGCCTTTACAGTTTTACGCTATATCCCCTGAACACTCCGCAATGATAGAACCGGATGAATGTCAGTTGTAATTTGTTTTGGTTTCTGCAAAGATAGAGTCATCTTGAATCCAAGGAGGTTCGCTGATGAGACCGGTGTATGCAATCTCTGGCGGGGTATCGAAGTTTGCAAAAGCAAGACCCGATAAAACGTTCCAGGCGATTATCAAGGAGGCATACGACTACGCCATTGCCGATATTGGATTGGACTTCCCGACCTTCACCCGCGTTGTGGATGGATCCGTCGCCTCGTACTTTTCGGATCATTTCAGCCGACAGTTGATGGCTGGCATCATGGCTCAGGACTACCTCGGGCTGTGTCCAAAACCCGGTCATCGCGTGGAGGGCGGCGGCGCGACGGGCGGAATCTGCTTTCAGGAAGCATGGAAGTCGGTCGCTTCAGGTCACATGGATGTTTGTGTGGCGTACGGCTTTGAGACCATGTCGCATGTGGAGACGTGGAAGGGAAATGAATTCATCGCGCTTGCCTCCGACGTGTCGCTTGACTATCCCGTCGGGGGTTTTTATTCGGGCTACTACGCCATGATGGTAACGCGGCACATGAAGGAGTTCGGCACCACGCCCGAACAACTGGCGCACGTCAGTGTGAAGAACTACATCAACGCCTTCCACAACCCGTACGTGCAGAAGAGTCAGCGCATCACCATCGAGGATGTGCGCAACGCGCCGATGGTGGCGTGGCCGTTGACCAGACTCGACATCTGCGTAATGTCTGACGGCGCGGCGGTGACCATCTTATGTTCCGAAGAAGGCTTGAAGAAACTCGAAGCCGCGGGGGCGAAAGTGGCGAGTCCGCTGGTGAAGGTGACAGGCATCGGGCGCGGTACGGATATGATGCGTATGGCGGACCGTCCGCATATGGATTATGACTTCTTCATGGAAAACTACGCCACCGAGCAGGAGAAATCGTCAGACGAGACGAAGGCGTATTACAAGAAACTTTGGGAGCACGGCACGCGCTATCCCGGAGTCCATTCGTTCCGCGCGGGGCGGACGGCGGGCAATATGGCGTGGAAGCACGCTGGCATCCAAGACCCGTTGCGTGAACTGGACTTCGTCGAATTGCACGACGCGTACACATCGTCTGAAATCCAGACCTACGAAGATTTGGGATTGTGTCGCTACGGGGAGGGCGGTCCATTTGCGGAATCGGGCAAGACCTTCCTGCCGAACATTGACTACGGCTTGAAACTCAAAGATAAGCCGGTTTGCGCGGTCAACCCATCCGGCGGACTGATCGCTTGTGGACATCCTGTCGGCGCGACGGGACTCATGCAGGGCGTGTTCGCGATCTGGCAACTGCAAGGGACGATTCAAAAGCATTTTCGCGACGACCAACTCCAAGTCAAGGATGCGAAGCGGGGCGCGATCCATTCCCATGCTGGCACAGGCACGTATGTCACCGTCTCCGTTTTGGAGCGCGAGGATTAACTTCAAAAGATTTCACCACAGAGCACACGGAGATCACAGAGGTTTTAAAAGGTTTTTCTCCGTGAACTTTGTGGTCTCTGTGGTAAAGGAGATGACTATGGCTAAGTTACCATCACAAAGAGAAGAAACGCTGGGCGGTTATATCGTCCACGGCATTCCGTTCCCGGTGAGTATGGATGAAGAAGCGTTGGAATTTCTGAAGAAGATGGCGCCGATTCAGATCGAGCAGGAATATAAGATCACGTATCTGCATTCGTATGGACAGGATAGCCCGTGGTTCGCGGCGTTGACGAATAAACGGCTGCTCGCTTCGCGCGACCCTGCCAGCGGATACACCACCGCCAACCCGCGTGGACATGACATGTACTCGGGCAATGAAACCAAATGGATCGACATCACCAACGTCCCCGCGAAGGTGCATGCCTTCACCGTCTGTTACTTCGGTTCGGAGGAGTTCCTGCCTGAATGTCCGTTCGTGCTGGCGTTGATCGAGTTCGAGGGCGTGAACACGCTGCTGCTCACGCGCCTGATGGGCGTTGACCCCGATGCGCCGTCGCTGGATTGGATCGGCATGGAGGTCAGCCCGCGGTTTTTGAGGAATTCCAAGTTGAAGCCGACGGATGTGTATTTTATTCCAAACGCCGCCGAGTAGGGGCGACGTCCCGTCGCCCTTGACGTGAAGAACCCATAGCACAGGGCGGGGAGACCCCGCTCCTACGGTTCAATAAAAATGTAGGGACGCAGCATTGCTGCGTCCCTACGCGTTTTACCTATTCCCAAATTACGACTTCCCCAATTTCTCCAGCATTCTCTCCGCCTCCTCATACGCGACCTTGTAATAATACGGTGGACCGTCGCAGGTGGCGAGTGTTTCGGTTTCCCCGGCAAAGGCACTTGCCTACTTCCCGCTTCCGCGCGGGTTGGGTAAAGGCGCAATTGACTTAACAGCGCTCATCCATATACGACAAGAACAAATATAAGCAAAATAATCACCGCAAAATAAATACCCGGCTCGCCTAATAGATTTGGCGGCATGGACGCCATCATGCTGGTGACTATTTCCGAAAAATGAGTGTCGGTGGCGGGCGCGATGATGTCTTGATACGGATAATCTGCCATGTGAAAATATGCCAGGAATGAACCGGCAACCAGATATCCATTCACTCCGCCCATGACCGTGCCGTAAAGTCCATCGACGAGTCTTTCACGGACGGCTTTCGAAGCAAGCCGTGGAACGCTGACAACCGTTTGGTATCCGAAATAAACCAAAATCATGAGTATCAGTGACCGGACCCAAAAGAGCGAGATGCTGTTATCAGGTAAATCCTTTAGGAATGGAAAATATTTGAACAACAACACATTTACTGCCAGGGCAAGAATGCCGCTGAAGATCACCAATATTTCTTTTGCCCAGCCGCGCATGGCGCCGATCACACCGAAGAAACAGACATACATCCAGAACAAACTCACGATGTTCATTCCGCCGCTTAAAGTCCACTCGATGGGAGGCGATACGATTTCAGGCTCGGGGGCAGAAACAGGCTTTGATAAGATGCCGACAAGAATGATCAGCAGGACAATTGAAGTTGCGAGAATGTAGGGATATGCCATCCCCCGTTTATTCGGCTGCTTTGTTCCTTCACTTTTTAATACTGCCCCACGGGAGGAATCGAAGGCGTTTTCAAATATTGCAGAAAGGTCTCCTTCAGAAAGGGTTCCTGTCGGTTGGGATTTTCCGGGTTGTTTAGGCTGCTTTGTTTTGATTAATGATCGGAAATATTTTCCCCACGACGTCAACGTTTCTTTCACTTCTTCCGGGGTTCGAATCACCGACCAAATGCCAAGAATGCTGCTTACGATTCCGACAACATTGAATAGGAACGAGAAAAAGCCTTTTATTATTTCCATAAACAATCCTTTTCTTTTGCGGGAGCGGCGGCGTCTTGCCCGTGCAGGGTCATTTCAACTTCTCCAACATCCTCTCTGCCTCCTCATACGCCACCATGTAATAATACGGCGGACCGTCGCAGGTGGCGAGTTCAACATATTTTCACCACAGATTTCCTCTTCATGTTGCAGGTTACTGCTCTGCCTTACATTTCGTGTTTTATTTCTCGTCATTTTTCAATAGTTTTAGCATCCATCCCTCCTCCTCGTTTGCGATCTTCCTTTTCGATTTACCCTTATGCACAATATCTGGACCCTCGAGATTTACTTTCATCTCTATCCATTCAAGGCGTTTTTCAATAATTGCATCTCGTACTAATCGCTCCCTCTTTGACAATGTTGATGTGCCTGTCTTTATCTCGACAAATACTATTTTCTTCACTTCATCATTATCTAAACCATCGAAAACAACTAAATCTATTGGGCTTCCGATAAATCGTGCGTCAGATGGGTTAAACCCAAAACCGGGCAAATAAGGAATAATGTGTTCGGTCATTTTCCCCATTGTGACAGATTGACTTTTATCAATCGCATCTCTTCTGATTTCTCGTTCAACTTCCACCTTCCATTGTTCAAGGCTTACTTTCGCCTCCTTACTCAAAACTTCCCACAGCTGGCTTTTTGCTTTTTCTAATTCTTCAGTCCGCCATTTAACAAGCTGTTCCTGCGCTTCTTTGATTGCTTCCCCACGTACACCTTCCAGCATTTGTTGTCGTATTTGTTTGAGTTCATTCTCCTGCCATTTTCGTACTTGCTCCTGCATTTCTTGAATCACCTGCCCCTTTGCTGCGTCGTAAGTCTGCTGTCGAATCAAACTTAATTCTTGTTCTTTCCAGCTTTGCAATTGCTCCTGGGCTTGTTTGAAAGCTAACCCCCCTTGTTCTTTTATCTGTTGCAAGAGGGTAGATTTCGTTGTAGTAGAAGCCCAAAAATATCCGATTACTGCTGCCAATATGGATACAAATATCAGTACGACTGCGAAAAGAATAAACAATATCGGTAAATTATCCATAGATACCTATTTTCCTTGTAGTTGAAACTTGCCCATTCACTCTTCGCCACTGTGGTTGTAGGAAATGAACACATCATATTTGAACTGAGCTTCTGTCATGCCTGCCTACCCTCGTTACTCGTCAACTCGTTACTCATCACTTACAACTCCCCCAATTTTACATCCACTTCCCGCTTATGTTATCCTTTTCCCCATGAACTTCTCTCCCATCACCGACCACCTTTTCATCGGCACGACACCTTCCACGGACGATTACAACCAACTGCGTGACTTTGGCATTCGCCTCGTCATCAACATGCGCGTGGAATATCGCCCCCGAAAAGACCCGCATCCGTCTCCCTTAGAACTGCTCTGGCTTCCAACCTTTGATTCTCCGCTGGTGCCTATCTCCATCAAACATCTCATTCGTGGAGCACACGCCGCCTTGAGCGTGATCCAGAACGGCGGTAAAGTGTACGCTCACTGCGCAGGCGGAGTCCACCGCGGGGTGACGATGGGCGCCTGTATCCTCATTGCGCAGAGGATGAGTCCGCTGGCGGCGATGGAGTTGATTAAGGCGAAACGTCCGCAAGCCGACCCGGATGCGTTCTACATCCGTCCGCGGATATTGAAGTTTGCGAGGGAGTGGGAGAAACAAATCGCCCCGGTGGTCGAGTAGCTCCGCGTGTTCGTCGCGGGGCGTACCGAGACCACAAGTATATGAAGCAATTCATGTTTGCATTAAACTGGTGGTTTCGATACGTGGCGCGAAAATCGCGCGCCACTACTCGACCACCGGATTACATTTGAAATGAAAAGATTTATTCTCACCTTATTGGTTTTCCTTACCGCCTGCGTTCCTCAACCGACTTCACCTCCCACTAAACCGCCAACCGAGACTCCCGCGCGGGTCGTGCCTACACCGAGATATGACGTCCCAACGCAGGGTCAGGTCACAGTCACGCCAGAGGCGACGGCGACTAAACGTCCCACGTCCACGCCGAGAGTCGAAGCGACGAAGGCTACAGCGACGGCGGAGGATAATTCGTGGATGAATCTTCCGGTCCAGCCGGAGCCGGGGACGAATGTCCGCGCGATCTATGAAAAGGGATTGGAACTGGGCAACGATCCGCGCGCGTTTTCCATCTTTGGAGATTGTCAGGCAGAGCCGCAGGAGTTTCTTGGCATCTATGATACTGACCCAGCGCTGGTGGCAAGTCTCTCGCCGGAGTTGCAAGAGACGGTTGAGAATTTTGCTGGCTCGTTCAATCGCGAAAGTCCCACCGCGCAAGATGGCACCACGCCCGGCGCTTTATTGTGGGACCAGTGGCATCGCGGCGAGTATGGCTGTCAGTTCGGTGAAACGCCCGTGGATTGCGAGTTGCGGATTCATCGCCCCTCGTTTGTCATTATTCAAATCGGCTCACATTTCGAGTCGCGTAATGCCGAATACTTGCGCCGTGTGATCAATCAACTGCTGGAGAATGGCGTTGTGCCCATCCTCGCCACCAAAGCGGACAACCGCGAACTCGATCACCGCATCAACCGCGACATGGCAATGCTTGCCGATGAATTCGATTTGCCATTGTGGAATTTCTGGGCGGCGCTTTCCAACCTCCCCAATCGCGGACTCTTTACCCGCGAAGACCGCCCCCTGCAAGGCGATATTTATCTCACCGACGAGGCGAAGGTCATCCATCGTGAAACTGGCTTGGAAGCGTTGAACATCGCCTGGCGCATGGCGGTGGGAAATTAAAATGTAGGGGCGACGTCTCGTCGCCCAAGGTATCGGTAAACAAAAAGGACGCGGAAACCGCGTCCCTACATTCATCCTTCATCCTTTCGCCTTCATCCTTTCAATGGCGGCGCGTCCTTATCGTACACAAAGACCTGCACATCCATGCCATCCGAATTCAACATGTCTATTGCGGGCTGGAAAGTTGCATCCTTGATCTTTTGCATATCGCCCGCGGGCGCAAGCACCGTCAGACGCGCTTCCTCATCCGACATCTTCGTCGCTTTGATCTCTGCACTGGCGCAGGCGGCTTTTACGAGATCGGTCATTTTTTTGATGGCATCGTCAATGGACATGGTCGACTCCTGTAAGATTTGGCAGATTATATACCAACTCGTAAACAACCCAAATTACGAAAGCGTAAAGATGCCTGCCAAAAGTGTGCGTCGCCCTCCATTATTTGCTCCAGTCGGGGCTAAACCTCGACAAGTGTGTGCCGCACCAGACGGGTGGACTCGTCCGATTAAGGAGACGTGTCCACACTGTAGGTAAATCTCCTTAAGTCTGGTGCGACGCACCCCAGCACTCTTAACCCGCATTCAACTTTGCCACGGTCACGCCTTCGCCGCCTTCGTTGGAGGCGCCCTCTTCAAAGGACTTCACGTATGTATGACCCTTCAACGTTTCGCGCACTGCCTGTCGCAACTTGCCTGTGCCTTTTCCATGAATGATGCGTACCCAGGGCAAGCCCGAAAGATAAGCCTGCTCGAGATACCGTTCCATCTTATCGAGTGCATCTTCCGCCATCAACCCGCGCAAATCCACTTCCATGCCGGGGGACGAAGTAACAGGTGACGAGATACGAGATGACGAGACGCTCTTACTCGCAACTCGTTTCTCGTCACTCGTTTCTGATTTTTCCTGCGACTTCCGAATCAAATCCGACATCTTCGCCCGCACGCGGATTGTCCCGATTTGAACCTCCGCATCCGACTCACCCAAAGCTGTCACTACACCCTCGGCATTCAACGTGCTGACGGTGACCTTCTCGCCTAACTTCAACCCCTGATTACTGTTAACTGATAACTGGTCACTTTTCCTTTCAACCGGCGCTTCCACCTTCTCTTCCATCTTCTCCATCTTCTCTTCAATAGCGCGGATGGCTTGCAAGGGCTGGCTGGCTTTCTTCAACTGAGACTTCAACGAGTCGATGTTACGCCGCAGTACCGCCACTTCCAATTCGCCTTCGGCGCGGGCTTTGGCGATGGTTTCGCGGCGTTCATCTTCGATCTTTTCAAGCCGCTTTTCAAGTTCAAGGTTTTGCGCTTCGAGCTTGGCGCGTTGCTTCTCCAACTTCTCGCGCTCACGTGATGTACGGTTGCGCTCCTTGCGGATGTCATCCAGCAGCTTATCAGCCCGCAAATCCAGTGGGTTGATCTCCGCCTTCGCCGACTCGATGATGGACAGCGGCAGTCCCAGTTTTTGAGCAATGGCTAAGGCGTTCGACCTGCCCGGCAGACCGATGGTCAACTTGTAGGTAGGGCGAAGCGTCTTGATGTCAAATTCAAGCGAAGCATTGACCACGCCTTCCGTCGAGTGCGCGAAAGTTTTCAACTCAGGGTAGTGGGTAGCGACCAGCGTCATCACGCCCACTTCGAGCAAGTGACTCAAAATCGCACGCGCAATCGCTGCGCCTTCCTGCGGATCAGTGCCGGAACCGAGTTCGTCAAAGATAACCAACGAGCGATGATCGATCTGTTTGAGAATGCGGATGATGTTGGTGATATGTCCGCTGAAGGTGGAAAGCGACTGCTCGATGGATTGCTCATCGCCAATATCGGCATACACCGACTTGAAGAACGGCAACTCCGAGCCGTTTTGCGCGGGGATGTGAAGTCCGCTTTGCGCCATCAACACCAGCAAGCCGACGGTTTTCAACGAGACGGTCTTCCCGCCGGTATTCGGACCGGTGATGACAATCGCGCGTGTCCCTTCGCGCGGGTCAACGTCCACAGGCACGACGGTGTCGGGGTCAAGCAGTGGGTGACGAGCTTGGATTAATTGGATTGACGATTTTGGATTTACGACATTGTGCCCGAAGGGTATTGACGATTGCTGTTCCGCCTTCTGCCTTCCGCCTTCTGCCCTTTGCTTTTTGCCTTCTGCATTATGTAATAACGGTTCACTCGCTCTCAACTCATCCCCATACTTCGCCTTCGCAAACGCCAGGTCGAGCACGGCGAGATTCTCCACACCGTATTTCAATTCACTGGCATGCGCGCCGACGATGGACGAAACCTCCGCAAGGATGCGGCGTTCTTCATCGCGTTCGGCAAGCTGCAATTCGCGGATCTCATTGTTCGCTTCCACGATGGGCAGCGGCTCGATGAAAAGAGTCGCGCCGCTGGAAGATTGATCGTGGATAACGGCTTTGATCCTGCCCTTGAACTCAGCGCGCAGCGGAATCACATAGCGTCCATCGCGTTGGGTGATGATCGACTCTTGTAACATCGAAGACGTGCGCGTGTCGGTCACATATTTTTGCAGGCGGCTCATCAACCGGTCGTGCGCGATCTTCAAGTTGCGGCGAATGTCTGCCAGCTTGACGGACGCTGAATCCAACACCTCGCCGCGTTCCGAGAGGACGCGTGAGATCGCATCCACGATGCCGTAGGTTTCGGGCAGTCCCTCTGCGATCAGGCACAGGCGCGGATATTCGCCTTCCTTCTTCTCGAAGGTCTTCTTCAACTCGCGGCAGGCGATCAGCGTAGACTTAACGTCCAGCAGGGCTTGCGGGTCAAGCACACCGCTGCGAGCAGCAAGGTCTGCAGATTGGCGAACGTCATGCGCCGCGCCAATGCTCACATCCTGCACTGCTAGCAGTTTGCGTGCCTCGGTCGTTTCGGCAAGGCGTGAGATGGCGAGGTCATAGGAATCCGTCGGCTCGAGCTGACCGGCGAGTTCCATCGAAGCGGAAAAATCGCAGAAGCCTGCGAGTTTGTCGAGGATCTTGGGGTATTCGAGTACGTTGAGTGTCTTGCTGTCCATAGTGGGGGATTATACTTGCAACGGACAATGGACGATAACACGTAGTGCGACATTTATGTCGCACGGCATGCTCATAAACCTTGGCGGCGACATTCATGTCGCCGGACGAATCAGGAGAATTTTCATGAGACTCAAAAACAAAATCGCCATCATCACCGGCGGGACGTCCGGCATCGGCAAAGCGACCGCGCTGCGCTTCGCAGAAGAAGGCGCGGACTTGATCGTCACAGGCAGGCGCTCCAACTTGGGGAAAGCCGTCGAAACAGAATGCAGCTCGAAGGGAGTCCGATGCGTTTTCGTAGAGGCGGACCACTCGAAGGTCGAAGACTGTCAGAGAGTCGTAGACGTCGCGCTTAAGGAATTTAATCGCATTGATATTTTGTTCAACAACGCGGGCATCGTCACGAAGGGTACTGCGGAGACGACGGGCGATGACGTGTGGCTTGCGACGATGGATATTAACATCACGGCGGTGTGGCGAATGTGCAAGTTGGTGCTGCCGCATATGAAGAAGCAGGGCAAGGGCGTCATCGTCAACAACGGGTCCGATTGGTCGGTGGTGGCGGGTAGGGATGCGTTCCCGTATATCATGAGCAAGGGCGCAGTGGGGATGATGACGAAGGCGATGGCGTTGGATTATGCGCGTGATGGCGTCCGCGTGAATGCGGTCTGCCCGGGCGATACGTTCGTGGAGCGTTGGATGGAGAAGGGGTATTTCGAAGGTTCGGGTCCTGTGAAGTTGGAAGAGGCGATCAAGGAATCGAGTTCGTATATTCCGATGGGACGTTTTGGGAAGCCGGAAGAGATCGCCAATGCGGTTCTATTTTTGGCATCAGACGAGGCTTCGTTCGTGACGGGGCATCTCTTGCTGGTGGACGGGGGCAATACGGCGCAGTGATATACTGCCTTGTCGTTACGTAGGGGCGACCCATCTACGCCGGGAGTTAACATTGCTTGCAAGCGATACTGGCGAAAGTCCATCTTGTTTGCAAAGGGAGGGTCGCCCTGGACGCAAGGTTATATTGAATACACGGGGCAACCCTCCCTTTTGATTGAACCTATTGAAAGCATTGACAGGTTGCCCCTACGGAGAATCAATGCAAAAGAAAATCATCATCGTTGTGATCGCGCTTGCGCTGCTAGCAGGCGCATTTTACACAGTCACAAATACACGTTTGTTCAAAGACTCGCCCAACGTCATCATCATCCTCACCGATGACATGGATAACTCATTGACGCCCTATATGCCGAAGACAAATCAACTCATCGGCGAACAAGGCGCGGCCTTCAGTAATTACTTTGTCACCACGCCGTTGTGCTGTCCTTCGCGCGCATCCATGCTGCGCGGGCAATACGCACACAATACCGATATTCTCGAAAACTCTCCCGGCTTTGCGCGCTTCTATAAATTGAATGAAGAAGAAAATACCTTGAACGTCTGGCTGCATGATGCGGGTTATCGAACGGCTCTCTACGGAAAATATCTCAACAACTATCCGGTCAACGCGGGCAGGAATTACATCCCGCCCGGCTGGACGGATTGGGCGGCGTTCATTGCCAACAACGATGACGGCGATTTCTATTACAACTACACCATGAATGAGAACGGCACTCTGGTGGAATATGGCGACGCGCCCGAAGATTACAGCACCGATGTGATCTTGGATAAATCGCTGACCTTCATCGACGACAGCGTTAAAGCCGACTCTCCCTTTTTCCTTTTCGTTTCAGTCTACGCGCCTCACGGACCGGCGACGGCTGCTCCACGCCATTTGGCTTTGGATCACGCCTCGACCTATCCTCAAAAACCGTCGTTCCTGGAAGCCGACCTGAGCGATAAACCGCAGCTCATCCAGTCGTTGAGCAATACGGGCGATGAATTCGATGCCGGGGATGCGAATAATTCCTTTGCTATTCGGGCGGTTTCCTTGCAAGCGGTGGATGAACTGGTCGAAACATTGGTGCAAACGCTCGAACAGAATGGGCAATTGGATAATACCTACATCTTTTTTGTGTCCGATAATGGATTCCACCTTGGCGAGCACCAACTTCCATCCGGCAAGGGGACGGCGTATGAAGAAGACATCCGCGTGCCGCTCATGGTGCGCGGACCGGGCATCACTCCGGGTACGCAGATTTCGCAGGTCGCCGCCAATATCGACCTTGCTCCCACCATTGCAGAAATCGCAGGAATTAGCACGCCCGATTTTGTGGACGGACGTTCCTTTGTTCCATGTTTGATGGGCGAGGAAGTACCATGGCGGGATGGTCTGTTGATAGAGTTCGGTTATATTGATGAAGAGGCAATCAATGAAGCCCTCAAAGACCCGGAGACTGATAATCTGCTCATGGATGTGGCTGGCGGTGCATTCCGCGGCATCCGCGGTGTGGATTATGTCTATGTGGAGTATGCCAACGGTGAGGCCGAAGTCTATGATTTAGCCGCAGACCCGTATCAACTGGAGAATCTGGCTGGGCGTTTAAGCCCCGAGACGCTGGCGACTTTGCACACAAAACTGGAAGCCCTGAAATATTGCGAGGGTTCAGATTGTCGAAATCTGGAAGAAGATTTAGAAGTAGATATTCGGTGAACGATACATTCAAAGGAGCAAAAATTACATGATCGTCGTTTCAGACATGATGGGAACCCTTACCACCGGCTCGCCTTTCCTCGGCGTGGTGGATTGGGTCAAACATAATCAGAGTAAGTTGCAGGCGAATTGGCATATGGCATCCATTATGCCTTCCTATTTACTGGCAAAACGAGGCATCATCGACTGGCAGGCTTGGGGTCAAAGATTAATGGTGGACAGCCTTGGCTACATCAAAGATGCAACACCTGAGAAAGTCAGACAGGTCTCAGAGTGGCTGGTGGAACGTGACCTGTGGAAGAAACGCCGCGAGGATGTGATCGCGCGTCTGGTCGGTCACCGGGAGGCTGGCGCGCAGGTGTACATTGCCAGTAGCATGGTCGAGCCGTTTATCGATCCGTTTGCAAAGCGTATCGGCGCAGAGACCATCGGCACACCGACGGAAATCGTCAACGGGAAGTTGAAGATGACCGGTGAACTGGTGGCGAACGAAAAGAAGATCGAGCAGGTGCTCAGCCGTCTTGGCGTGCAGCGCGTCGACGTCGCTTATGGCGATACGATCCTCGATGTGCCCATGCTCGAAAAAGCGGACCATCCTGTTGCGGTTTATCCTGAAGCGAAATTGAAGAAGGTTGCCCTGGAACGCGGCTGGGAGATCATCGGCGATACGCCGGAGTACGGATAATCACGTCATTACGAGGAGGCGTTAGCCGAGCGCAGTCGAAGGACGAGCGACGACACTTGCGCCGTACGCCAGTGCGGTGAACAACCCTTTAATTTGTGGGAGATTGCTTCGCCGCCGAAGAACAAGATCGGCGTCTCACAATGACATACAGGAGAGAGGATAAAACCCAAATGGAACGAACAACCATTCGCAGGTCCAGGAAGAGGCGGGCGGAGAATAAAGTTTATTTGTGCGCGCCGGTCAATTCCCTCGTCGAAGGCATTTACGAGCAGAACATCCCCTTCCATGAAATCCGCAAACACGGCGACATGGGCTTGGGTACCTTCAACGATCTCGACGGCGAGATGATGATGGTGGACGGCGAGATTTATCGCGTGGGTTCAGATGGCAGGGTCAATCAAATCACCGATGACGATATGTGTACCCCGTTTGCGTGTGTGACCTTCTTCCAGCCTGCCAGCGATGAAGTATTGGAAAAAGAATTATCGTATGAAGAATTTCTGCGTTGGATGGTGGAACTGATGCCTTCGCCGAATATTTTTTATGCGTTTCGAATCACAGGGGACTTTGCGTATGTCAAAACGCGCTCGGTGCCGAAACAGGAGAATTATCGTCCGCTGGTGGAGGTGGCGAAGGAACAACCGACATTCGAGTTCAACGATGTGAGCGGCAGGATGGTCGGCTTTTATACGCCGGCGTTCATGGCGACGCTCAGTGTGCCGGGTGTTCATTTGCATTTCCTGACCGATGACAAGAGCAGTGGCGGTCATTTGCTCGAGTGCCGTCCGCGCAAGGTGACGGTGGAGTTGCAATATCTTTATACGGTGGAACTTTCCCTCCCGGCAAATCTCGATTACCTCACCTGGGATTTCCAGCGCGATATTGGCAAGGATTTGGACAAGGCGGAGAAGTGACATGCATAAATTCGACGAATTCATCCATAAAGAACTCGCGCCTCGACTCGACGCCGGAGAGGGGATCGAACTCACAGGCTTTCTCTACACCAAATCTTTGAGTCGCGTTGTCCTTTCTGGCGGCTTGAGCCTGATTGGCGACGGTTACTTCTTCGCCGCCCTCACCCGCAAACGGATGTTCATCATCGCCACCGAAATGGGAGTCGCTTCGCTGAAGATGGAGAATAAGGGGTTGAACGATATTCCCTATTTAGATATTAAGTCCATCAAGCCGAGCGGCTTTCTCAACCAAAAAATGATCGCCCTCGAACTCAAGGACGGCAAGACTCTCACCTTCCGCTTGAACACGCTGGCGACACATTATGCTTCGGGGCAGAAGCAGTTTATTGAGACGTTGATGCAATTTGTAGGGGCGGGGTCTCCCCGCCCAAATTAATTTTTACCCAAATATCAAGGGCGCGGAAACCGCGCCCCTACGTAACAATCGAATTGAGTGCTTTCACAAACGTTTCTGCCATCTTCCCAATATTGATCTCTTCCGAAACGATCCGAAACGACTCTTTCCCCATCTCTCGCAGACGCGCTATATCGGATAGCGCGTTTTTCATTGTAGAAACCAATGCGTCATAATTCTCCGGCTCGATCTGCCAGCCGTTCTTCTCGCGGACCAGATCATCCTGCGTGCCATCTCCCTTTGCGACGATAACGGGAAGTCCGTAACTCATAGCTTCCTGGACAGCGAGTCCGCCGGTGCCGGGGAGGACGAAAAGATCAGCTTGTTGGAAGTACGGTTTCAGCTCCGTGCCATGCTTCGCGCCGATGAACTCTGCCGATGGATAGACTTCTTTTGCAAGCGCCTCCATCGCCGCTCGTTCCGGTCCATCACCGACGATGAGCAGGCGCGGCTTGGAGTCCATTTCGGCGCAGGCACGGAGTAATGAGTCGATGCGTTTTCTTGCTTGCAAGCGTCCTACGAATAAAAGAGTAGGTCGAAGGTCGAAAGTCGAAGGTCGGGTGGGCATTGGTTCTGCGGGTGCGGGGGAAACTGAGTTATGCGCTACAAAAATCTTCTCACGCGGGAAACCAAGCGCAGCATACTCCTCCGCGCCGCGTTGACTGTAAGCGATCATCCCGTCGAATTGATGGAGAAATCTTGCCCTCACCCCTGCCCCTCTCCCTGAGGGAGAGGGAAAACCCAAGCCCCAGCCTAGGACGTTTCGTCCGCGTTTGTGCATCCAATTCACGGCGGAGGGAGAGGCGAGGTAGCGCGGATTGGCTTCCATGATGAGCGCGTCGGGATTCCAGTCTTCGAGCCAGTTGATAAATCCGCGTTGGTAACAGAGATAAAACGGACCGCCTAACAGATGCAGATTATCCGCTTCGACATGCTTGGCGATTTGGGTTGTACCGCTCGCGATCATCTCCACATGGCGAGCCTGACCGGCGAAGAGACTCATGCCGCCTTCGCAGTGGCTTGCGAGCAGATCAAAAAACGGCACGCGATAACTCGGCAGGACGCGTTGCTGCAAACCCAGTTTGCCGCTGAAATTCATTTCACCTCGCAGCGTGAGTAGATGACTGCGTATTCATCGCGATATTCTTCGCACCAAAGCGGCGACGATGAAACGGCTTCGATCAGAGCGGGTTGCGCTGCTTGTGATAGCAGCAGTAAGTTAATGCCTTCGCGGTCGAACATTTCCTGCCAGCCGTCTGCGTTTGTGACGCGAACATATTCCTCCCATTGCGCTTGTGGGAAGCTGTACATGCGTGTGTCCATCCATGTGGGTCGAGAGGGCAGCATGAATTCAAGATACGAACCGAATGAGTAATCATTCCACATTGGACCGGGCAGGTCTTCATGTGTTTCCAAAAATTCCACCGCTTCAATGGGTGTCGTCGCGAGTTCGTACAAGTCTGGGGCTCCGTCCCACCACGAGTCGCGGATGCCGGGCAGGAGTATCAGCGGCACAAGGAACAGCATCGCGGCAAGCGCCATGTTCGTGCGCGGATTGATCTTCTCGATGGGCTTGTCGACGAATGCGTTGCTCCACTCGCTGACGAGTTTGGCGGTGAAGATGGCGAGCAGGAACATGAACCAGATCACATAGCGCACGCCCGAAAGCGCCAGCCATCCAAAGCCAAGGAAAAGCACCCATTCGAGCCAGGTGAGTTTTTGTTTTGAAAATGCCGCGGCGATAGGAAAGACGAGCATCCACACGAAGAAGATGTTCATCTGCCAGCCTTCATTCGTGGGCGGACGCCACTCCACGCTGAAAAGGTAATCGGACGGGTTGTTGAGGATGAATACGAGATATTGCCACACGCCCAACCCATGCGGGTTGAGCAGGCTGGCAACGAGCATGGCTAGGATGGTGAAGAACATGGCTTGATTTTTTTTTGAACCGCCAAGACCACGAAGAGCGCCAAGAAAGTCTTTTGTATTAAGTTCAAGTTTCTCTGCACCGAAAACAAGAGCTGCTCCTGCCAGGAGAAATGGCAGGACGAACGAACCATGTAAGTTTGCCCACAGGAGAGTGGAAAGCGGCAGAAGAAACAGCAAACGATTATTTCCCTTTTGCCATTCGTAGATCGCAAAGAGACATAACAAGAACAACGGATACGCAAACAACTGCGGGCGGATCATCCAATTGTTGGAGGTTGCCAAGCCTAAAATAATCAACAGTATTGTCGCTGTCCGCGCGCCAACATGGGAACGCATGAGTGACCAGATGGAGCCGTAGGTGATTCCAATTAACACAGCGCGCAGGAGGAAGGTTAATGTCACCCCGCCTGTTTGATAGACAAGATAAAAAATAATTCCCGACAGCCATTGCTGATAAAAGATCGGTTCACCTGCGCGGCTGTAACCCATCGTGTCCACAAGCGGAGTGGCGCCCTGTTCGAGGATATCTTTGCCCAAACGCAGATACCACCAATAATCCTGCGCAGGGACGGCAAGCATGAAGGACAATCCGATCAACGGTAGGAGGGCAATGCTAAGCCAGAGGAGGTCGTAGGTGCGGTGTTCGCGAGAGTTCATTCAAATCCTTGTGACGATGGACCGTGGACGATTGACGATGGTTTTATGGTCCATGGTCTATCGTCCATCGTCCTTTTATCCAACATGCGGCGCGGCATACGCCGGCGACTTATGCACATGCACCACTTTCCACTTTCCATTCATTTTCACCATCACACGGCTTTCGTTATGTGCTGCCACTTGCACGCCCGTCCCAAGCGCCGTGCTGATAAGCAAGGTGTAACTGGCAATAGCAGTATCGCCGTAGCGTTGAATCAACAAGTTCGATAGATCAAAGCGGGTCTTCCCAGCTTCTTCCGCGCCGAAGACTGCGCCGCGTTCGGCGTTCGAGTTCATCATGAATTCATGGAAGGGGAGACCGCCCAACCGATGCGGCGCGACCCACCACTCATACAGCGTCAGATCTTCCGCCGTCGTTTCGTGATACGACGCAATATCATTTGTCATAATGCCTTGCAAATGCTTCAACAAAAACTCATGAACTTCATTATCCATGCTCAACTCTCCAATCTCTAATTACCAATCACCAGTTACCCCAACAACACCTTCAAATAATCATCCACCATCCCATCCAGCCCAAAAGCGGACTCCGCCCGCCTCCGTGCTGCCGCCCGGAATTGATTCTGTTTCTCCAGCACCTCTCCCACGGACGATGCCAGTGCTTCAATATTTGGCGTCTCCAACTTCCACGGGTTCGCCCCATACGGGACGATACAACCCGCATCATTGCTTACCAATTCTTTGAGTGAGCCGCTATCGAAGCCGATGACAGGCAAGCCGCAAGCCAATGCTTCGATGACAGAGTTGGGGCAGGGCGGGTTGACTTCGGCACAGTACATCAGGTGGGAGGAACGGGCGAGTTTGGGAATATCCGCTCGTGGGACGGTGCCGAGAAATTTGACAGATAAACTGCTCAAGCTGCCGTCCCCGGCGGCGAGGACGCCGCCTTGAGCAGATAAAAGAGAGTTTAATTTTCCTTGCGTGGCTTCATCCACGACACCAGCGACAACCACTTCCATCGGATATTTCGCGGACATTTTCTCCGCCACGCTCACCGCATGAAACAACCCCGAGTTCAATCCACGAGCAAGACTGCCTTCTAACAGTAGCATTCGATATTTATCTGTTGGACGTTCATGTCCGCCCTCGTGCGTGTAAGCATTCAGGTCAACGCCGTTGATGATGACCGTTGCAGGAGCTTTCGCAACACCGTACCAATCCTCCCACCACTTGCGGATGAATTGACTTTGATAGATGACCCTGTCTGCAAACTGATTTCGTATCAGCGACAGCATCATATTCCCATACTCAGCGCGGATGGTGTATTTGACCCCCGACCATTTCACGCGCTGCACCCAGTTGATGCCGTCCAACCTTTGGACGACGCGAATGCCTCGTCGCCGTGCCCGGTTCAGGTCAAGGATGAAGCGCGTACCTGCGATGACGAGGACCGCGTCGGGCTTGTCATCCAGATCATAGGTCACATCGATGCCGCGGGTTTTTAATCCCTGCTCGAATTTCAAACGGAAGGATGCCATGCCGCCGGTTCCCTGTACGAATGGCGTGATGCAAATGCGGATCATGCTGAAATTATAACTTGCTCTCATAGGGGCTTAGCCCCCATGAGAGCGGTTGTTTTATGGTATCCTTCGTTCATCATCATTCGGGAGAAATTGTTCATGTATATTGCCATCGAAGGCGTGATCGGCGTGGGTAAGACCACGCTCGCCCGCCTGTTGCAGCCAGCTTTTGAAGCGGACGTGTTATTGGAAGTGTTCGAGGAGAATCCCTTCCTTTCCGATTTTTATGGCGACCGCGCTCGCTACGCCTTTCAGACTCAAATTTTCTTTTTGCTCAGCCGCTATCGCCAACAGAATAACAATGTGCCAAGCATCCTCGATGCTGGAAAGAACCTGATCGCGGATTACACCTTTGCGAAGGACGCACTTTTCGCGGGCATCAACCTCAAAGGTGACGAGCTTGAGATGTACCATAAGGTGCATGAGGCGCTTGGCGAGAAGATACCGAAACCCGACCTGTTGGTTTATTTGCATGCCAACACCGACACGCTCATGAGCCGCATCGCCTTCCGCGACCGACCCTATGAACGCCAGATGGAGCGCAGCTATATTAATGAATTGAATGTGGCGTATGAAGAATTCTTCTCGAAGCCCTTCGACCATACGCCCATTTTGAAAATTGACAGCAATGAGTTGAACATCGTTCAAAATGCGGAGCATATTAAACTGATCGAAAATCGCATCCGCGAAGCCCTGGGGTTGGCACCGTATCAACCAGCCCTGCCGATGAAGTGAGTTGACATGCGAGTTACAAGAGATTCACTTTTACGCATTGCCAAAGAGACCGTTCAAGAGCGGGCGTATAACGACCCCGATATTGTCGCTGCCTATCTCGCCGGCTCCCTGCGCGGTGAGCCCATGATCGGTGGGACTGCTGACATCGACATTGTTTTCGTCCATAAAAATACACCGATGAAATCGCGTGAGTTCGTCAAACTCACGCCTGATTTTCACATCGACATCAGCCGCCGCGCGAAGGACGAATTCAAATCTCCGCGTGAATTGCGTGCCGACCCGTGGCTCGGCTATGAAATGTACGACCCTGTTCTTTTGTATGAACGCGAAAAATTCTTCGATTTCGTGCAAGCCAGTCTGCGTGCGGGCTTCGATTTTGAACAGCCGCCGCTCATGCTGCAACGCTGTCGCACGCTCCTTGCGCATGGGCGCGGCAACTGGTTTGACATCTCCGAGCATGATGGGGAAGTGGGACCAAAAGAAATTCGCAAATACATGAAATCGCTTTTCCATGCGGTCAATGCAGTTGTGGAGTTGAGCGGTCCGCCCATTTGGGAGCGCCGTTTCCTGCTTGACTTCCCCGCCCGTGCTGAAGCCGCGCAAAAGCCCGGCATGGTCGCTGCGGTGTATGGTCTGCTTGGCGCAAATAACGTGGATGCCGACAAGGTTAAAAGCTGGCTGAGCGATTGGAAACATGCCTTCAAACTTGCTGCTGAAACTCCCGGTGTGGATAGGCGGATTCATCCCACACGCTTGAACTATTACGAGAAAGCCATCAAAGCCCTGTTGGATGGAGAGACACCTCTCTCCGCGCTCTGGCCTGCTCTGCATACCTGGACCTTATCTGCCGAGGTGCTGAGTGGCGACCACCTCAAGTTCTGGCAGTCAGCCTGTGCCTCGCTCGGCTTGCTCGACGGTTTCCCTGAACGTGTGGAAGGTCTCGACCACTTCCTCGATGAGATCGAGATCATGTTCGAAGAGATCGCCACCGCCAACGGACTCGACACCGAGCCATCGACAGGTCTCTAAATGCGTGTATAATCGCGCCGATGTTTCGAGAAAATCCCTTGCGCCATTTATTCGAAAAGTCCCGACCGGGTGCATTATTCGTTTTATTCCTTCGTCCTCAAAAAGCCTGACAAGTATTTGCCAGGCTTTTTCTTAATGTGTTTCATGCCATGTCATGCTGAGTAAAGCCACGACGGAAAGGGATCGCCGTTCCAAGCCAAAGAAACAAGAGCTTCAGCCGCGGATTACGCGAATTTTCGCGAATTGGTTTTAAAATCAGTGTGAATTCGCGAAATTCGCGGCAAAAAAG
>JACPVC010000043.1 GCA_016191955.1 Chloroflexota bacterium | reverse complement strand
GATTCATCCTTCAAAATTCATCATTCATCCTTATTTTTCGAGTGGCGCTGCATCATCATGCAGTTCCTTGACGAAGTGAGCGCGCGCTTCGACCTCTTCCATTTTGAGGGAGGCGTATTGCGAGGCTTCCTTCATCAATTTTTCCACCAGTTCAGCGGGCAGTTTTTTGAGGTCCTCGTGGGTGTAGCCCTTTTGCTTGAGGAACTCTTCGATCAGGGCTTTCTCCAGCATGGCGTTGGGATCTTCAACGGGTTCGGCTTGTTCAACAGGTTTGGTAGTCATGTCATTACTCCTTTCGCAGCTTTACATCTCTACTTAAAGTATATGACTTTCCCTACGATTTGAATGCATTCCTGTTCGCCTTGAGCAGCGACCCAGCCAGATTGAAGCGATAGACCTGCCCGATTGGGTCGGGGATGCCGTCCAAAATCCGTTCGATCTCTTGCGGTTCGGTCGCGTCGATCACAGATGAAAACGCCGTGATGAGCCGCGCTCCGTAATCCATCACACCCTGAGCGGGACCATAACAGCCGATGCACTGCGCCCCTGCGTTCGGGCAGCGCGCGTTGCATCCGCTGCATGTGGCAGGTCCGTTGCACGGGATGCCCTGTTCGAGCAGGCACAGATTCGGGTCCACTGGCGCAATATCCTGGATGCGTTTGAATTCCCTGATCGTTTTTACATTCCGCGCGCGCGGGCATTCATCGCAAACGGTGGAGTTGCCCACGCCAATGGTCGCGCCTTTCGGCGGCAGTTCCGCTTCGCCTTTGACGACCTTGATGACAAGGTCGATCACCGCTGCGATCTGATGACTCTCCGGCGGGCAGCCCGGCATGTAATAATCCACGTCCACCACATGGTCGAGCGGACGCAAAACCTTTTCAAGTTTGGGGATGTGCAATTCGCCTTCGGGCACGTCGAACGAAGTGCGCGGATAGATTTGGTGCGGATTATCAGTCGTGAGGGTGTTGAACGCCGTATGGACGATATCGCCGACCGGGCTGAGGTTCGCCAAGCCGGGGATGCACCCCTCGCAGGCGCACGAGCCGAATGCGACCAGAATCTTCGATTTTTGCCGGAGCAGTTTGGCGATGTGTTCGTTCTCGTCATTGCGGATGCTGCCGTTGAAAAGCGTCAGCAGGATCGAGCCGTCTTCCATGGCTTCCACGTCTTTGTATTTCGCGTCCATGGCGACGGGCCAGAAAACGACATCGAAGTTGGCGTCCACATCCAAAATCTTTTCGTGGGTGTTCAGCACGGCGATCTCACATCCGCCGCAGGAGGCTGCCCAATACATGGCAAATTTCGGTTTCATGCTGCCACCTCCTTTTCAAAGGATGAACGCTCCGCGTGAATTGTGAGGGATGAATCTCCGTTCTTGATCTCATCCTTCATCCCTCCACCTTCATCCTTTCCCCACGAAAGCGGTCCTAACTTCCGAATCTCTTCCACGAATGCGGTCGTCTCTGCCGCGAATTTCGCGCCTTCGGCGGCGCTTGCCCAAACCAACTTGACGCGTTCGGGTTCAATGCCCATGCCTTTGAGCACGCGTTTGAGCAGCAGGTATCGGCGCAAGGCTTTGTAGTTCTGTTCGATGTAGTGACACTCACCCGGGTGGCAGCCTGTAATCATCACGCCGTCTGCGCCTTCTGAAAGGGCACGCAGCACAAAGGTCGGGTCGAGGCGTCCGGAACACATCATGCGAATGAGCCGGACATTGGGCGCATATTTCATGCGAGCCGTCCCGGCTAAGTCCGCTGCGCGATAACTGCACCAGTTGCAGGTAAAGCCGATGATGGTGGGTTCAAAAGTATTGTGGGTCATAGGTTCTCCGTTTCCGTCATTGCGAGGGCGGTGTTCGTCCGCCCGAAGCAATCTCAGGACATAGTCATAAGATTGCTTCGTCGGGCTATCGCCCTCCTCGCAATGACGAATTACGTTCTACACCATCTCCAAATTTTTCATTAACAAGCCATCGATCTGTGCGATGATCTGCTCGTTGCTGAAGCCGGTTCCGCTGATTGCACCTGCTGGGCAAGCCGCCACACAGGTACCGCAGCCTTGGCACAGCGCCGGGTTAATCTCGGTCACCTGGTCGTCTTCGATAAAACTGATGGCATTGAACGGACACAGCCCATTGCAGATGCGGCAGCCGGAACACGTCGCTTTGTCCACGCTGGCGCGCACCGGTTCGAGCGCAACTTCCTTTTGGAGAATCTTATCCAGCACGCGCGCCGAAGCCGCAGCCCCCTGTGCCACGCTGGACGGAATATCCTTCGGTCCCTGTGCGCAGCCGGCGATGAAGATGCCTTCGGTCATTGTGGCGACGGGATCGAGCTTGGGATGTTTTTCCGTGAACCAGCCATCGGTGGAGCAGGAGATGCCGAACAACTTCCCAACATCCTTCGAGTCGCGGCGCGGCTGTAACCCGCTGGAGAGGATCACCATATCGACCGGGATGCGCCGCTGTTTGCTTGCCAGCGTATCCTCGACCTGGATGATGAGTTTCCCCTTTTCCCGTTCGTTGCGAGCCGCATCGGTGACTTCCGCCACCTTGCCGCGCACGAAGAGAGTCCCTTCTTCGAGCACGCGCTGATAGAACTCATCGTAGGCTTTGTATGCCGTGCGCATGTCGATGTAGAAGTTATAGACGGTTGCGCCGGTGCGTTCATGCACGAGATGCGCGAACTTCAAGCCCTGCATACAACAGATGACCGAGCAATAGTTGTTGAAGTTTCTGTCGCGCGAGCCAACACAATGGATGATACCCACGCTCTTCGGCGTACTCTTGCCGTCGCGTAGGACGATATTGCCATTGGTCGGTCCCGCCGCGTTGGACAGGCGCTCGAACTCCAAACTTGTAAACACGTTCGGCAAACGTCCATAGCCGTCATTACGAACGCGCCGCGCATCGAACAGGTCATAGCCCGTGGCGAGAATGACATTGCCCACATCAAGATTGATCAGTTGATCTTCCTGCTTGAAATCGATCGCGCCGGTTGGGCAGAATTTTTCGCAAGCCTTGCATGTGCCTTTGATGAAGTAGGTGCAATTCTCCTTGTCCATCACAGGGAAGTTCGGCACGGCTTGCGCGAACGGTGTGTAGACCGCCTTGCGATACCCCAGCCCTGCCTCATACACTTCATCGATCACTTTCTTCGGGCACTTCTCCTGGCAGATGCCGCAGCCCGTACAAAGTTCTTCGTTGACAAAGCGTGCCTTCTTTTTGATGGTCACGTTGAAATTGCCAACGTAGCCTGTCACTTTTGTGACCTCGCTCCACGTCAACAGCGTAATGTTCGGATGCGTCCCCGCCTCGACCATGCGCGGCGTGAGGATACATGCGGAGCAATCCAACGTGGGGAAGGTCTTATCGAACTGTGACATGTGCCCGCCAATCGACGGTTCACGCTCGACGAGATAAACATGGAAGCCCGCATTGGCGATTTCCAACGCTGCCTGGATTCCCGCAATGCCGCCGCCCACGATCAACGTGTTCGGATTGATTGGCACTTTGATTTCTTCCAATGCCTGATTCTCGATCACGCGGGACACCGCGCCGGATACGACCGCCTTGGCTTTTGCCGTCGCCACAGCCTTATCTGTGTGGACCCACGAGACCTGCTCGCGAATGGACGCCAATTCCACCAGATACGGGTTCAACCCCGCATTCTTTGCGGCAATGCGAAAGGTCTTCTCGTGTAAATGCGGCGAACATGCCGCTACCACGATGCGGGTCAACCCAAGTTCCTTGATATCCTTCTCGATCAATTCCTGCCCCAAACTGGAGCACATGAACTTGTAATCACGCGCGATAATCACACCCCGGCGACCCAGTTTCTCTGCCGCCCAATTCGCCACATCCACCACATCCACAACCCCGGCGATGTTCGAGCCGCAGTGACAGACATAAACGCCAACTCGTTCTGTCATTTCACCGCCTCCTTCTCCTCGTGCCTGGTCCAACGACGCGGCATGGGCAGCCCTTCATCCTTCTTACGCGGCGTGGCAGGCTCCTGTGTCACCGGAACTTCCACGCCGATATGTGCCAAAGCATTGCGCGCACTGACCAGTTCCGCGCCGATGCCCAATTCTGCCGGTTCTCTGCCGAATGCCAACCCCATCAACTGTGTGAAGAACAGAATCGGCATGTGATAATGCGTATGAAAGAAACGGTTCGTCTCGAGCTGATAGGCGTCGATGTTCAACTGGCACATCGGGCAGACAGCCGCCATCAGGTACGCGCCACGTTCGTGCGCGCCGGCAATGAGACGGCGAATCAGCTCAAAGGCGGTTTCCGGTCCGATCTGCGTCATGTGCCCGCCGCAGCATTCCGTCGTGAGCGGATAATCGATCACGTCCGCGCCGAGCGCGCGCAGCAGGTCATCCAACTCGGTGGGGTGCTCATGGTCTGACCAGCGATGCTTGTAATCCGGTCGCGGCAACATGCAGCCCATGTACGGCACGACCTTGAGTCCGTTTAGTGGGCGAGTCACTTTACGCTTAATGGCATCCAAGCCAATATCATAGACAAGGATGTCGAGCAGGTGGCGCACATCGAGTGTGCCGGGCTTGTATTCCAGCCCGCCTGCAGAGAGCGCCTCATTCACCTTTGCGCCCAGTGCAGGGCGCTCCTGCATGTAGTGATCCGCCTTTGCGAGGTTGAGATAACATGCCGAGCACGGTGTAATGACCGTGCGCGTGCCGCCTGTCCCGTTTACAGAGTCCATTTGTTTCGTTGCCAGGGCAAGGTTGCGCGCGATCAGCGAATAGGCAGGGATCAGGTTGATGCCGAGATATTCCGTCGCGCCACAGCAGTTCCAGTCTTCGATTTCATCCAGTTGCAGATCGAGCGGTTCGAGGATTGTGTTGAGCGATTCGAGATAAGCCCTTGCGCTCGAATCCATCGAACAACCCGGATACAGGAGATATTTGTTCATGACGTTAACTCCAGTTTCTTTGCGCGGGAAAGTATCGCCTTCAACTGTTTCATCTGCTTGATCCGACGCGGTGCAACGTCAATTCTGCCCTTTGTCAGCATACCAAACCCCATCGGCATGATACCGGGCAGGCGCAATGGAAAGTGCTTGAGGTAATGCCGCGAGGCAAGCCCAAGCTCGAAACTTCGACCGTATGTTTCCACCATGTCTACAAAAGTTTGGGAAAAATGAGGCGCAGTCGAATCGCTGTATAGTTTGACTTTGATCGCCATGCCCTTGAGCGTATACATCACATCCGCGATGTGTACCTCCTGCGGGCACCGCACCACGCAGTGATAGCACGAGACGCAGATCCACGGCGTGTTACTGCGTAACACTTCCTCACGCATGCCCGCCCGCAGCATTGCGAACAGCATACGCGGGGTGTGGTCCATGTCCATTGCTGCCGGGCACGAACCGCCGCACGTTCCGCATTGGATGCACATCTCCAAATGCGAAACGCCCGCCGTTTTCACACTGACTTCATTCAATAGGGAAAGGTCTTCTTCGCGGTTCAGACCTGCTCGAACCCGTTCATCTGTCATTTGGGGCATAGACGCCTCCATGTACAACCCGTCCAAACAGTTGCTGCTCGGCCTGACCGAAGTCATCCATTCGCAGTAGGGAAGATGTACCCCCATTAAGTTATGTTAGTGAAATAAGTCACAAATTATAGTAACGAAAATAATCATACAAGCCTGATAAACATCCCAACAACGGGATACAATTTTGCCTATGAATCTCTTCGATAGATTTGAGCAAAACGCCCGCATTCATCCACATAAGCCTGCGTTCATATATTTCGATAAACGAAATTGGATAACTCTCACCTACAAGGACATTCTGGACCAAACCCACCGCTTACTTCGCGGACTTGAGGCTGGTCCATGGACCCCAGGCATGACCGCCGCCTTGATATCTCCCCCCAGCGCAGACTTCTTCCCCTTTGCACTCGCGCTGCTCAAATTCGGCATCATTCCCATTCTGCTCGAACCTGCCATTGGAATCAAACGAATCGGCGAGATTTTCAAAGAATCCAAGCCGGATATTTTTATTGGCAATGGTCTCACTCATGCTTTGCGAATGATCTTCGGTTGGGGTAAGGATTCTATAAAATACAATCTAACAATTCAAAGCGTCAAAGGCGCTGCCCTGAGCCTGCCGAAGGGCCAAAAGTCGAATGTCAGTCCATCGTCCATCGTCCATCGTCCATCGTCCGTAACAGCCATCATCTACACCTCCGGCTCCACCGGTCTCCCCAAAGGCGCGGTCTACACCCAAACCAACCTCGCCGCACAATTGGACCTGTTGAAGAACACCTTCCAGATCACTCCAGACGAAATCGACCTGCCCGCCTTCCCGCTCTACGCGTTGATTGACCTTCTGCTCGGCGTCACCTCCGTGATCCCAGATATCACCTTCCCTGTCCCCGGCAAAACCGACCCTGCCAAAGTGATTTTCGCGATTCAACGTTTCAACGTCACCAACATGTTCGCTTCGCCAGTCGTCCTCGAAATTCTTTCTTCTTTCGCGCTCCCGAAAGAGCATGGGGACGATGTGAGCGGAGGCGTGTTCGTTACGCCGCAGTCGAAGCGCATCCCTGCCCTTCGACTACGAACTTCGCAAAGAGCGCGAAGTTCTCCGCTCAGGGCGGAACTGCCCTCTCTCAAACGCATCATCACCGCCGGTGCGCCAGCGACGATTGCTCTGCAACAGCGTTTCCGTCGCTTGCTCGTCGACCACACCGACCTCTTCGGCATCTACGGCGCAACGGAGACTCTGCCGATCGCCAAAGTGGAAAGCCGCGAGATATTTTCATTGAAAGAGAAGACCGAGCACGGCGCAGGGATTTGCCTTGGCAGACCTATCGAAGGCGTGACCGTGCGCATCATTCCCATCACCGACGAGCCGATTCAGGAATGGCAGGATTCGCTTACAGTGGAATCCAATGTTGTTGGGGAAATAACAGTTCAAAGCGAAGCCACGACGCGGGAGTATTTGAATCGCCCTGAGTCGAATCGTATATCAAAAATCCACCGTCGTTGCGTGGAGGGCACTCTTGCACTTCGTCGGGAGGAGCACCCTCCTCGCAATGACGAAGTGGAGGTCATCCACCGCATGGGCGACGTGGGCTATTTTGATGAGGAGGGCAGGCTGTGGTATTGCGGGCGGAAATCGCATCGCGTGATAACGAAGGATGATGTCATGTTCACCGAGCAGATCGAAAATATCTTCAACACGCATTCACAGGTTTTGAGAACTGCGCTTGTCGGCGTGGACGGTGAACCTGTTCTATGGGTTGAATTGGAAAAGGAAGTGAAAGCGAAAAGGGAGAAAGTTATCGAAGAACTCAAAGCGCTTGCCAAACCTCGCCCCCAAGCCGCGCGGATTCAAACGTTTCTATTCATAAAAAAATTCCCCACAGATGTCCGGCACAACTCCAAGATCATCCGTGAGAAATTGACTGAGCTTGCTGTTCGTTACGTATCACGCATTATGTAAATATCACTTCCCCCCGCTCGACCCTCTAGCAATTAACGACCCTTTCAAAATAACGGTCTTCGGCGAGCGGCTTGGCTCCTGAATGCGCTGGAACAACAGCTCTGTCGCAGTGCGCCCGATCTCTTCAGTGGGCTGCTCGATAACGGTGACAGGCGGGTCGACCAACGCGCCCCAAGTAGTTTCGTCGAAGCCGACGATCGCCACATCGGTAGGGACGTTCAACCTGCTGTCGCGCGCAGCTTGATACGCGCCCGCCGTGAGCAGACTGTTGCTGGTGAAGATCGCATCGGGGCGGTTGGGCTGGCTCAATAAATTCATCGTCGTTTCGTAGCCCTGCTGAATGCGCGGAGCGATGAAATGCGCCGCAATGGGGGTCAGTTGATGGTCTTTGAGTGCCTTGTGAAATCCGCGGCTGCGCTCCTGACCCGTGGTACTGGCATCACCAAACAAGCCTGCCAGATTTTTGTAGCCATTGTTGATGAGATGCTCGGTTAATTCATATGCTGCTGCTACATTATCCAGCAAGACCATATCCACATCGTTTGATTCAATGGCGCGGTCAATGACCACGAAGGGCATCTTCTGGTTGTAGGTCTGGGTAGCGATATTGAATTGATGGGTGGGGGAAAAGATGACGCCCGCCACATTTTCATCGTACAGCAGATTCAAATACAGCTCTTCCTTGGCAGGGTCTTCATCTGTATTGCACATCAGCACCGAATAGCCTTGTTCGTAGGCGGCGTCTTCCACGGCGCGACCGATGGCGGTGAAAAATGGGTTGCGAATATCCGAAACGACCAAGCCAATTTTGGCGCTCTTCTGGGCACGCAGACTCCGTGCAATTAAATTGGGACGGTAGTTCAGATCCGCGACGGCTTTGAGAACCCGCTCGCGGGTTTCTGCTTTGATGGGGGCGTTGTTGGCTAATACACGCGAAACGGTGGCAGTGGATACCCCCGCGGCTTTGGCGACATCTTTAATACTGGTCATGGGAAAAATTATACCATTTGTGTAACAAAAGTGAAAACGATTACTCTATTTTAGTGCTGTAATGGCTGGAAGTGTAACACAGTCTTCCGAAAACGGCGACAAAACCCGTAAATATGCGATTTTTCTGCTAATTTTGCAGACTGACCATGCAAAAGTCTTGACATAAATAATGTAATCGTTTACACTACCGACCGCAGTAGTTCCTTGGTACTAGTTTTTAGGCTCTTTCTCCACCATACGGCTCACAAAGAAAAAAACGCCCCCTTTGTGTTCCTGGTGGTAACAGATTTCACCCGAGGTTCCATGCTCGAGCTCAGCCCCGCACAAGTTGAACTGGGCGCTTCGCCAGAAACGAAGCAGGAAGCGATCCGACAAGTCGCACGACTGCTGATTCAAAACGGCAACATCAATCCCGGCTATGTGGACAGCATGTTCGAGCGCGAGAAAGTTGCCAACACCTTCCTCGCCAACGGCATCGCCATCCCGCATGGAATGCCTGAGAACCGCGAACTCGTCCTCAAGACAGGCATTGCCGTTCTACAAGTCCCCGAAGGCGTCACATGGAATGAAGGCGAAACCGTCCACCTTGTGGTGGGTATCGGCGCGGCATCGGGCGAACATCTCGGCATCCTGCGCAAACTTACCCACGTCGTCTCCGACGAAGAACTCGCCGCCAAACTTGCCGTCACACAAGACAAGAACGATATTATCGAAGCCCTCACGGGTGAACGTCCTGCTCCAACCCCCACAAACACTACAACCGATTTTGCAAAATCTTTCGAAGCCGTCATCATCAACCCAACCGGCTTGCACGCGCGTCCCGCCACAGAGTTGGTGAATCTCGCGAAGCAGTATCAAGCCCAGGTACGGGTACGAAGCGGTGACCTTGTCGTGGATGCGAAGAGTCTCGTCAATCTTCTTAAACTTGGCGCGGGCAAAGGGGCAGTCGTGCGCGTCTCTGCCGAGGGCGTGGATGAAGATGAAGCGCTCGCGGCGCTCAAGGCGGGAATCGAAAGCGGGCTGGGCGAAGAGGAAGAAACTCACGCGCCTCGACTTGACCGGGTGAACTGGTCGCCATCTTCAACCTCTTCCTACGCCGACGGTGTCCCCGCCTCAGACGGCATCGTGGTCGGAATCGTTTACCAACATACCTCGAAACAAATTCAAGTGGAAGATTCGGTCTCCAGCCCAACGGCGGGAAAGAAGCAATTTAAGAACGCCATTGAAGCGGCAAAGAAAGAATTGAACAAACTGTACGACGAAGTGAAAGTGCGCCTTGGCTCGAATCAGGCATCCATCTTTTTGGTTCATGCCGAATTCTTGAACGATGACGAACTCTTGAAAGAAACAGAAGACCTGATTTCAAAAAAACACAATGCCGCCTGGTCCTGGCAGCAGACCGTGCATCTGCGCATTGACCAGTTGAAGAATCTCGATGACCCCATCCTCGCAGGTCGCGCCGTGGACCTGAGCGATGTCTGCCAGCGTGTGCTGCGTCACATGCTCGGCATCGCCGATGAATCTCCTGCGGCATCGCGCACGCCTTCCGTCTTGGTTGCCGACGACCTCACCCCCTCCGACACTGCTAATCTCGACCCCGATCTTATTTTGGGCTTCGTCACCGCCAAAGGCGGACCGACTTCGCACACCGCCATCATTGCGCGCGCCATGGGCATTCCCGCCATCGTTGCCGCAGGGGACGCGGTGCTGGAAATTGCAAACGGCACGAACTGCATCCTCGACGGTTTCAATGGCAAGTTATATCTCAACCCGCAGTCTGAGGATATTGAAAGCGCCGAGCAATTGCACGAAGAGATCAAACGCCAACTCAGTGCCGACTATGCTGAAAGACTCCTGCCCGCTAAAACGCAAGACGAGCACGTTATCGAAATCTTTGCCAACGTCAACCGCGTGGCAGATGCCGTGAAAGCAGTGGAATACGGCGCGGAAGGCGTGGGCTTGATGCGCACCGAGTTCCTCTTTTTGGAAAGCGGAAAAACCCCCACCGAAGATGAACAATACGAAGTGTATGTTGAAATGGGCAAGGCGCTTGGTGGGCGTCCGCTGACGATTCGCACGCTCGACATCGGCGGCGACAAGCAGGTTCCTCATCTCAATCTTCCCAAAGAAGATAACTCCTTCCTTGGAATTCGCGGCATTCGTTTGTGCTTTGCCCGCCCAGACCTGTTCCTGCCGCAACTACGCGCCATCTATCGCGCCGCTAAAGAGACCAACATCCGTATCATGTTCCCGATGATTACCACGCTTGAAGACATTGAGCAGGTGCTTGAGATCACCGAAAAAATCCGCGCTGAAGTGGGCGCACCGAAGATCGAACTCGGCATCATGGTGGAAGTTCCCTCCGCCGCCATCCTCGCCGACCAATTCGCCAAACTGGTGGACTTCTTCTCGATTGGCACCAACGACCTGACGCAATATACCCTCGCGATGGATCGCGTCCACCCGCAGTTGGCGAAGCAAGCCGATGCTTTGAATCCCGCTGTGCTGCGCATGGTGGATATGACCGTGAAAGCCGCAACCGAAGAAGGCAAGTGGGTGGCGGTCTGCGGCGGCGCAGCGAGCGACATCAAAGGTGCATCGATTCTCATCGGCTTGGGCGTGAAGGAATTGAGCATCACCGTGCCAACCATCCCAACCATCAAATCTCACTTGCGCAAGACATCCTTGAGCGATCTGCAGGCGCTGGCACAGTCCGCACTGGCATGCCGCTCGGCGGCTGAGGTGCGTGCGTTATGAAGGTCGCTACCATCACCGTCAACCCCGCTGTGGATGAAACCATCTCGGTGGATAACTTCAAACTTGGGACTGTGAATCGCAGTCAAGGATACCGCTACGACGCGGGCGGCAAGGGTGTAAATGTCGCTTCCTTCCTCGCTGATTACGGCATCCCCGTTACAGTGACCGGTTTCCTCGGCGAAGAAAATGCGGATGTGTTCGAGCGTCACTTTTCGCGCAAGAATATCGAAGACCGCTTCGTGCGTGTGCCTGGTGAAACGCGCGTCAACATCAAGATTATGGACGAGGTCAACCAAGCCACCACCGACTTGAACATGCCCGGACAAGTTCCCGGCGAGTATGCCATCTCCAGGTTGATGGAACAGGTCGAGGCGATGTCTGAAGCGTGCGAGTGTTTCGTTCTTTCAGGCAACATCCAATCCGGGCTGCCAATCCGCTTTTATGCGGACATCATCCAGTTGTTGAAATCAAAAAAACGGCGGGTGGTCCTGGACACGAGCGGCGATGCGCTGGCGGAGTCGGTGAAAGTCAGGCCGAACATCATCAAGCCGAATATCCATGAGTTGAGCGCGTTGGTAAACAAGCCGCTGGATGGAATCGAAAGCATTTACTCGTCTGCAATTTCGATGATCAATGAAGATACGACCACTGTGGTCGTTTCGATGGGCAGGCAAGGCGCGTTGTTCGTTGAAAAAGATCAGGCGTTCATTGCCCGCCCGCCGGATGTTGCCGTGAAATCGACCGTTGGCGCAGGCGATGCAATGGTGGCAGGGTTAGTGGCTGGCTTGAGCAAGAAAATATCGCTGCGCGATTGCGCCCGGCTTGCTACAGCCTTTTCGTTGAGCATGATTACCCGTCTTGGAAGGGACCTGCCGGAGCAAAATGTGATCGACGACTTTCAGAAGCAGGTTGAGATCACGCCGTTTGTGTTCGGACCCTAGCGGGGTCGGACCTTGTGGAAGGATACGTTTGGTTTCGCTGGGCGGTTGCCTTTGCGATTGGAAGAAACGAAAGGAGAACGTAAATGAAGATCGTAGCAATTACCTCATGCCCTACCGGGATCGCCCATACCTACATGGCTGCGGAAGGTCTTGAAAAAGGCGCGCAGAAATTGGGGCACACCATTAAGGTCGAGACTCAAGGCTCTGTCGGCGTGGAGAATCGCCTGACCGAGCAGGAGATCGCCGAGGCGGAATTGGTCGTCATCGCCGCCGATGTCAAAGTGGATTTAAGTCGCTTTGCTGGCAAGAAGATTTATGAAACTGCCAGCAATGCGGCCATCAAAGATGGAGCCGGTGTGATCACCGCCGCTCTGAATTCATGATTTCTCATAAGGAGAGTGAAAAATGTCAACATCAAGTAATAGCAATTCGTTCTCAGGTGCGTACAAGCACCTCATGACGGGCGTGTCTTACATGATCCCGTTCGTTGTGGCAGGCGGTCTTCTGATCGCCATCGGTTTCGCCGCCCGTGGTATTTATGCCTACGATGCCACCCTCGCCCTCGATGGTTCCACCATTGAAGCCACCGCCTGGACAACCTTCTGGGCGAACATCTTTGCCATTGGCGCCAAGGGCGGCTTTGGTCTGATGGTTGCGATCCTTGCAGGGTACATTTCATACTCCATTGCGGACCGCCCCGGTCTCGCTCCCGGTATGATCGGCGGTGTCCTTGCTGGTGTTACCGGTTCCGGCTTCCTCGGCGGTATCATCGCTGGTTTTTTGGCTGGTTATTTCACCCAATGGCTGAACGGCGCGATCAAACTGCCCCGCAACCTTTCCGGTCTGAAGCCTGTCTTGATCCTGCCGTTGGTTAGTTCGCTTGTTGTTGGCTTGGTGATGTTCTATGTGGTCGGTGTGCCTGTCAGTGCCGCACTCAAAGCTCTCACCGATTGGCTGACCGGCATGCAGGCTGGCAGCGCTGCCGTTCTCGGCTTGATCCTCGGCTTGATGATGGCATTCGACATGGGCGGACCCGTCAACAAAGCGGCTTATCTTTTTGCCACCGGTTTGATCGGCAGCAGTGTGACCGCTCCGATGGCTGCTGTGATGGCAGCAGGCATGACCCCTCCGCTGGGCATTGCGCTGGCTGCTTATCTCTTCAAGAATCGTTTCACCGAAGATGAGCGTGAATCTGCCAGTGCGACGGCTGTCCTTGGTATCTCCTTCATCACCGAAGGCGCGATCCCCTACGCCGCTCGCGATCCATTCCGCGTCATCCCCTCCATCATGGTCGGTTCCGCGGTTGCGGGTGCTCTCTCCATGGTCTTCGGTTGTACGTTGGCTGTGCCTCACGGTGGTATCTTTGTTTTGCCCATCCCGAACGCAGTTGGCAATCTCGGCATGTATATCGTTGCCTTGCTCGTCGGTACTATTGTCACTGCTGGTATGCTCTATGTTCTGAAGAAGCCGGTTGAAGAAGCCCCCGCTGCCTAAAGAACAACATCCCTCATCCCCCGTCAGAAATGGCGGGGGATTTTTGTTTTGCACAAATTGCGGATAAAATCAACGAATGCAGACTCTCATCACAGGCGCAACTGGATTTTTGGGCGGTACGCTCGCCCGTCGTTTGTACGACATGGGCTGGGGCGTGACCGCGCTTGGACGTAACCCGGAGAAACTGAAACTCCTTGAAGCGTATGGCATCAAAACCCTTCAGGCAGATATTGAAGACGAGCCTGCCATGCAAAAGGCGTGCAAAGATAAGGAAATCGTCTTTCATTGCGCGGCATTCCCTTCACCATGGGGAAAGTATGACCAATTTTATAACTCGAACGTCCTCGGCACGCGTAATGTTGCCAACGCTTGTGTCGAAAACAATGTGAAGCGGCTGGTGCATGTTTCAACGCCGAGTATTTATTTTTCCTATTCATCCCGGATGAACGTGAAGGAAGACGACCCGCTTCCGAAGCCGATCAGTCATTACGCCAAAACAAAACTACTCGCCGAACAGGAAATCGACCAAATTCACGAGAAGGGCTTTCCCGTCGTCTCCATCCGTCCGCGTGCGTTGTTTGGGCCCGGAGATACCGTGCTGTTTCCCCGCCTGATCCCGCGTTTGCAATCGGGCAAACTCCCCATTTTGGGAACCGGTAATAATGTAATCGACCTGACCTACATCGAAAATGTGGTGGATGCCCTTTTGTTGTGCGCCGAATCGCCCGCCCATACGCTCGGTAAAAAATACAATATCTCCAACGATGAGCCCATCAAATTATGGGAGTTGATCGGTGTCCTTTGCAAGGAATTGAAGATCGACCCGCCAAAACGCAAGGTCCCTCAATCGCTTGCCTATCATGCGGCGTTTATACTGGAGACCGTCTCCAAACTACGCTCCGACCAGCCTGAACCGCTGTTAACGCGCCTTACGGTGAGTATGATGTCGAATAGCACAACGCTCGACATCAACGCCGCAAAAACTGAACTAGGATTCAAGCCGCGCATTTCAGTGGCGGAGGGCGTACATCGTTTTCTGAAGTGGTGGAAGGAAATTTCTCCGTCATTGCGGGGAGGGCTTTAGCCCGACGACACTTGCGCCGCGCGCTACATCGTCCCGATGCTCTTTCGGGAGTGCGGTGAGCAATCTCAGTATTATCCATAAGATTGCTTCGTCGCGAAGAACAAATGCGCTCCTCGCAATGACGAGATACTACAATGAAAATCGACATTCTTCACGCAGGCTATTGCACTGCCCCCGAGCACATCGCCATCCACGGCGGGCGCTGGCGCACGATCCATTTCCCTGCCATGTTCGCGCTCTTTCGTCATCCGAAATTCGGTGCGATGCTCTTCGACACCGGCTATTCCTACCGCTTCTTCGTCGAGACGAAAAAATTCCCCAAACGTTTTTATCGCTGGATGACCCCTGTCCATCTGCGAGAAGAAGACCTCGTCGTCAATCAACTATTGACCTTCGACCTTCGACCTCAAGACATTTCTCACGTCTTCATCTCTCACTTCCACGCGGACCATATCGGCTCTCTCCCCGACCTGGCTTGGTCTCGTTATGTCTACCTTCCCCACGCCTTTAGCGGACTCCGCTACCCCTCGACAAGTTCAGGGCAAGCCCACACCCTCGACGACATGAAACACGCCTTCCTGCGCGGACTCATCCCTTCGGACTTCGACTCGCGCTCCCACGAAGTTGACATCACCAAGCCCATTCTATTATCCGAAGAATATGCGCCATTCAAAACCGGCTACGACTTGCTCGGTGACCAGTCTTTGATCGGCGTTGAACTCCCCGGTCACGCGCACGGGCAAATGGGCATCTTCGCCCGCGACGACGCCGGCAAAGTCTTCTTCTTCGTTGCGGATGCAGCCTGGCTTAAACGCTCCATCGTCGAGAACCGCCCGCCGCATAAAATCGCCAATACCATTTTCCCCGACCCCGCCGCCTATCGCGAAACATTAGGACAATTGCATACCTATCATTTGACTCATCCTGATACGCATGTCATTCCATCCCATTGTGATGAGACGATCCGCTCGTTAGAAAAACCAATTAAACACGAAGGGCACAAAGAACACTAAGGAAAACCCCAACGTTTTTACCTTTGTGACCTTCGTGTCCTTTGTGTTTAAATCCTCTTATGCAACCTGAACTCTTCACTCGCGAGAACATCCACACTCTGCCCTTCCCGCACACGGACGATGGTGATTATGCCCGCCGTTATCTCATCCCGTTGATGACCGATGACCCGCAGAAATATATCCGTAACGTGCATAACACGCAGTTGATGGCGGTGAGGGCGGGCGAGACGATTATCCCCATTACAGTTTCAGATTTTCACCCGCAGAATACTTACACCGTTTCGCCGTACAGTCACTATGTTTCGTATGGCGCGTTTGAGGAAGTAAAGCATCTCAACAATCTGCTCGCAGAAGTGGCAGTGAAGGTTGTGATGACCCCGGTCTCATGGTATTTTCGCTATGCCGAGTTGGACAAGGTAGTTTTCGTCAACAACTACCTGCTGTCGACGAATCTATACCCGTCAGTAAACAGTGACCAGTTATCGGCGTTGAGTGAGGCGCTTATCCACTGGTTCCCCGATCGCGCCATTGTCTTCCGCTCGGTGGACCAGAAAAAGAATCCGCATATCTATCAAACGCTGGAAGGACTTGGCTACGACCTGGTCTTGAGCCGCCAGGTTTGGTACATGGACCCGGTCGCGGCGTTGAAGACACGGCAGTGCAAGGAAGATTTGCGCGTGCTGAAGAAGAATGGCTATGAGGTTGTGAACGGCAAGGGTTTATCCGACGAGGAACTTCACCGCGCGGTGGAACTGTATAGCTTGCTATATTTGCAAAAGTATTCGTACTACAACCCGCAGTTCACCTTTGAATTTCTGAAACTCGCCCGCGAGCAGGAAACCCTGCACATGTACGGACTAAAGAAGGATGGACGCTTGAACGGCATTATGGGATTCTTCGTCCGCAATGGGGCGATGACCCAGCCGTTGTTCGGGTATGATACGTCACTTCCGCTGGAAGAGGGGTTATATCGTTTACTAACGTTGGTCACCTTGCAGGAAGGCGTGAAGCGCGGGTTGCTCGTGCATGCCAGCGGCGGGGTGGGCAAGTTCAAGAAAGTGCGCGGCGGCGAGTCGGTGACGGAGTACAACGCGGTGTATACGCAGCATTTGCCGAAGAGACGGCAACTGCCGTGGAAGTTGATCGGCAAGGTGTCGGACATGGCGATACCGTATTTTAAGAAGATGGATTTTTAACGTCACCAACCTCGGTGGTCGAGTAGCCTGAGGCGATAGCCGAAGGCGTATCGAGACCACCAGTTAACCAAAGTATTTACAATTCCAGGTGGTCTCGATACAGCGGCGAACGAACACGCCGCCTACTCGACCACGGACTATTTAGGAGAAATATGCAAGTCAACATCCCTTTAAAAATTATAGGTCTTGGAAGATATTTACCGAAACGGGTTGTGCCCAACTCGGAACTCGAAGCGATGTGCGGCGTTCCATCAGGTTGGGTGGAGCGGCGCAATGGCGTGCGCGAACGCCGCTGGGTGACGGATGAAACATCGTCGTTCATGTCGGCGGAGGCGGGGCGCGAGGCGTTGGACGAGGCGAAGCTCAAGCCGGAGCAACTCGACCTTATCATCAATGCCTCTGGCACGGGCGAGCAGGCGATACCGGATACGGGCGTGCTGATTCAACGTCAGCTTGGGCTAGGGAAGTCGGGTATTCCGGCGATGACAGTGCATACGACGTGTTTGAGTTTTGTGGCGGCGATGGATGTGGCGTCGAATTTCATTTGCACAGGGCGCTACAAGAATATTCTCATCGCCAGCGCGGACGTGGCTTCGTGCGGCATCAACCCGAAGGAACCCGAGTCCGCTTCGTTGGTGGGGGATGCGGCGGCGGCGGTCGTGGTCACACGCGCAGAAGCAGGCGAGACTTCGATGGTGCATCACACGCATTTCAAGTCGTTCGGCGATGGCGCCTATCTGACGACCATCATGGGCGGCGGCTCACGTTTTCATCCGCGCTTTGACGGGCACAAACCTGAAGATGATTTATTCCACATGGATGGTCCGGCTGTGCTGCGTATGGTGCGCGGCATTGCGCATGAGTTTCTCGAAGAGTTGTACCCCGGCTTGTCGAAGGGCATGGTAGATGTGGACGTGGTCGTGCCACATCAGGCGAGCAAGGTCGGTTTGATGATGCTTGAACGTTTCGGCTGGAAGGATGAGAAGATCGTCAAAACCATCGAGACGCTTGGTAATTGTGTGGCGGCGTCGATCCCGGTCACGTTGTATCAAGGTGTGCGCGATGGACGCATTCAGCGCGGCGATAAGGTGCTGTTGGTTGGCACCGGCGCGGGGTTGTCTATTGGCGGGATGGTGTTGACATTCTAATCGCTCATATGGGGGCTAAGCCCCCACATGAGCATACATCATGAACATTCTCCTCACTGGCGGGCGTGCGCCCGTAACGCTGGACCTGGCTCGCGCCTTTCATCGCGCGGGTCACACCGTCTTTATGGCGGAGTCTTTGCGCGGACATTTGAGTCAGCCGTCGAATGCGATCAAGGCAAATTTTGTAGTGCCCGCTCCACGTCGGGAAACTGAGGCGTTTTTAGCGGCGTTGAAACGCATCATCGAAGAGAATCAGATCGAGTTGTTGATCCCGACCTGTGAGGAGGTTTTCCACGTCGCAAAGGGTTTGGATACATTACCGTGCCGTGTGTTTACCGAGCCGCTTGAGAAGTTGGACCGCTTTCATAACAAATGGAAGTTCGTGGTCTACGCTGGGGAGTGTGACTTGCGTGTGCCTGAGTCGATGTTGGTGACGCGCGAGGATGACTTGCTGTTTGCGTACGCCCACTGGCGCGGACTGGTGCTCAAGCCGGTCTATTCGCGCTTCGCCTCGCGGACCTTGATCCTGCCGCCGCTTAAAGAAGCTTTATCTACGCTGACGTTTAGCGAGCCGTGGATCGCGCAGGAGTATATTGAGGGGCGGCAGTTTTGCAGTTATTCGGTCTGCCAGAACGGACGCGTCACGGCACATGCGGTTTACCCGACGACCTTCACAGCGGGGCAAGGCGCGACGATCGCGTTTCAGCCGGTGGAACATGCCGCCATCTACGAGTGGGTGCGGACGTTCGTGGAGCATTACAACGTGACGGGGCAAATGGCGTTCGATTTTATCGAGACGGCGGACGGGCATGTGGTTGCGCTCGAGTGCAATCCGCGCGCCACGAGCGGAGTCCATTTGCTGACCGAGAATCCGCAGTTCGTTGAATCTTTTTTCAACACTTCGACAAGCTCAGTGCAGATGCCTTGTGTGACGCCATACGTACACACCTCGCGCATGTTGGGCACGGCAATGCTAGTCTATGGGATGCCTGCCGCAATCAAGAACGGAAATTTCAACGCATGGCTGAAGGCCTTTCTACACAGCGACGATGTGATCTTGGATTTTCAAGACCCTCTGCCATTCTTGCTGCAACTGCGAAGTATCTTCGCTTATATGAACCTGGGGCGCAGGCAGAGAATCTCCGCGCTGGAAGCATCCACGTTCGATATTGAGTGGAATGGGGAGGGGTAGGTAGTTGGTTTTTGATGGCGGGGAGCGTATAATGTGGGAGATATAGTCTGTTATGCGGCTACTGTCCGTATAACACCCCGCAGGGGGGTGTTTTAAGGAATAAATCTGTATACTCATAGTCATAGTTAGACTACTTGCAAAGAGTGCAATTTGTACTTAATATTGAGCAGGAATCTTCATCAACTACCGAATGAAAAAAACAAACTTCACATCAAAGCAACAACTTGCTGCACGGAAAGTACTCTCCTCGATCGGAACGGCACTTCGTGATACCACGGTAGTGTCCGCGAAGTGGCTTGTATATGTGTGCGTTGCAGCCACTCTGATGCAGATCTTTGGGCCTGAGATTGGCGTGAGTATAGCTATCCCGGCTTCGGTACTTATATTGATTCAACGTCTTTCAGAATCTAGTATATTACAAAAACTACTCAATTTAATAGGAGGTAATTTGCTTGCCGGGGTGATAGATAGGGTAGCAACGCGCGGCTCGACATCCGAAGAAGAAATCTTGAGTCTAATTGAACAAGCTGTTGACCCTGATAAGATCGAATCAATATTCAAAGAGACCTTGAACCAAGCAGGACTCCTTACTGAGGTTGAGTACTATAAAACTGTTGCTCGCTTGTCCAGACACGAACAACGGCAACATAATGAATTGGTGCAGTCACTAAATCTGATTCTAGAACGCCTTAGTGAAACCGCACCTCGAAAGCGACTGAAGATAGATATCGAGATAGAAACAGGAAACTATATTGCAAGTATATTGAACGATGCTCGGTACAAACGATGGTCATCAGAAGCTTTGAGTGATTATTATGCAAGCTTGGAAATCACAAACCTAAACGAACAGTTCCCCTTTTTAGTTTTAGATTATGGTCCTGACAATACAACAAGCACTCGACCCCGAGATGCCATTCAGACAATCCGAGATTCCTCACAACTCGTAATAGTGGGAGAACCGGGTGCTGGCAAGACAACCATATTTGAGAAAGTAATGTATGAGATCGCTTATCAACAAGCCTTGAATTTAGATTCGCCTGTGTGCATACCAGTGCTTGTTAGTTTGCGCTATTATAGTGGTGATGGTAACCTCTTGTCGCTAATAACACTAGGTCTCCGTCGGCAGAGTACATTATTATGGAACGATATTGATCTTCGAGAGCTTTTGTCTTCAAATCGCATTAAATTGCTTGTTCTTCTTGATGGACTAAATGAAGTCCCAAACAGGTATAGGAATGAAACGGTAACTTTAATTCAGAAGTTTCGAGATGAGTTTCCATTCAATCAATATGTGATTAATTGCAGGACAAGCGACTATCATTTTGACTTTGGAAACGTGCCGACAGTTGTAACTCAGCCTTTGTCTAGCTCGCAAATTATTGAGTATCTATCTCATCATCTTGGTTCAACTGATGGTCGATTGTTCTTCGCTAATCTTCCGGACGCTGTCAAGTTCATATGCAGAACTCCCATCATTTTATCGATGATTGTGTCAGCAGCAAAACACGGGATTACCCCTAAGAACAGAGGCCAACTTTACGCAGAATTTCTGCGAAGCATATTGTGGATGGAAGGCAGTAAAGGAGACAGTGCCTCTCGCACAAAATCACAGGTAAAACTGGCTATTTTAGAACATATTGCATACACAATGCAAGTTCAAGGTGTTCTCTATCTATCTAATCAAACAGTCTATGCTATACTACCTCCACTCTTGTCGATTTTGGGAATCAAATCAGGTGGTTTAGCATTATTGGATGAGTTGAAGATAAATGGGCTGCTGACTGAATATCACTTTGGCATTAGCTTCATTCACCAATCATTTCAGGAGTATTTTGCCGCTGCAAGAATTGAACATGGTTTTCCAAAAGAATTCGAATTTGTAAAAGAATATACTAAGAGCCCGTGGTGGTATGAAACCGTCCTAATGTTGGGAGGTTTCACGGCACACCCCGACGAACTTGTTAATGTCGTTCTATCAGAAAATCCGCTTCTTGCAGCAAAATGCTTAATACAAGGATGTCGACCCAGCCGTAAAACCCTAGACAAGGTCATTCACGCCATAGGCCAACTCACCCAAAGCGATACGTGGACAGACTGTCGGCTTGCCACAGACATATTCGTTGAGTTGAAAATGCCAGAAGCTATCCCTTATCTTATACCGCTTCTATCACACTACGAACGAACCGTCCGCTGGGGAGCCCTTTACGCGCTACGTAATATTGGAACACCCCATGTTTTCAACAAGTTATTAGGCGTTCTTAACGATACTGATTGGGCCATCCGTGGAGAAGCGTGTGTCACAATAGCTGAATTAGGTGGGATACAGGCAATTGAGCACATTATTCCTGTCTTAGACGACAAACACGCTTACGTACGCGGAAGAGCGGCTTATGGGGTTTACTTGTTAGTTGTTCAAGAAAAAAGATCTAACCTAGAAAAAAGCCTTGTCAATCAACCTCAATACATTGTGCAGGTTTGCGAGTGGATATTATCTCTTGTGAATGCGGTTGATTTATCTGGGAAACTTGTTACTGGGCTAATAAGTCAGAACTTGCGAATAGTAGAGGCAGCCCTCAATATTCTTGTAGAGGAGCATAAAAAACTTGACTTAGGCCAGGCAATCAGAGCACTGAGTAACTTATTGACACACGAGAATCCTATGATTAGAGCTGGGGCTACCCAAGCTTTCGGTCGACTCCAAATTTACGAGAAGATACCTGAAATCACCAATATCATGTGTATAGATCCAGAAGGTATTGTGCGTGAAGTTGCTAGCGTGACTCTCAAAATGTTGAACGCCAAAGAGTCTATACCTAAAATGCTTGAACAGTTGGGGAGGGACAAGTCCGCAGGCGTCAAGCGAAGGATTCTTCTTAATCTCATAGAAATGCACATACCAACAGCTCATTCCGAGGTTGCCACTATTTTGGATGATGCAGATGCAGAGGTTCGGGGTATTGGGTGCCGCTATCTTGGTGAATTTGGCGACAATTCTCATGAACCCAAATTGATACACCTTCTTGATGATAGCGAGCCAATTGTTAGGGAAGCCGCTCGTGCAGCACTTCGAAATATCTCACAGCATCTCAAGCAAGGATAAATATAGCCTGCTTAGTCTAGTTCCAATGGAGTGTATTCATGCCAAATGCAATTATGGATAGTAAAGATGTGATCCCGAAATATATAGGGATTATCCCTGATGGGAACCGGCGATGGGCAAAACAGAATAACATAGAACTAGCGGAAGCCTACTGGCTCGCAATGCAAAAGATTGCTAGCTGCCTAGTAACTCTATTCAAACGCGGAGCGTCTTCTGTATGCGTATATTTGTTGAGCAAAGATAACGTTCTTCGGGCGCGTGATGATCTTGATGCGGTTATTACAGCAGAGATACGGTTGCTCAGAGAGCTTATCCCGCCGTTAAGAACTACTTACCTATTACGAACGTATCATGCTGGAAACCCCAGTTTACTTTCGCCTGAATATGTGGCAGCACTAAATGAAATCTGCGAGTCCGGTAATGGTAGGGGTGATCCTTTCCCCAGATTGTACCTGTGTGCTGGTTATGACCCATATGAAGAGATAGAACAATGTTGTAATGATATAACTCTTACCCCAAGGAGACTGATAGAGACTTTATCTGTTCCTCTTGAACTAGATGCTGTTATTCGAACTGGAGGTGATATTCGAATTAGTGGCTTTCTGCCACTACAATCAAAATATGCTGAATTTTTCTTTGAGCCCTACTATTTTCCAGACATCTCTGAAGATCGTATTACGGCAATAATCGATGAATTTAAGTTTCGTGGTCGAAGGTTTGGAAAATAGATTCGAAAAATAACTAACTTATAATTCGGAATGAAAACTTATGACAAAAGTAGCAACATTACTCCCCGCCTTTCGTCTTTCAATAGAGGAAATAGATAACGTCATTACTCAACTACCCAAGGATTTTGAGCCACCCTTGATTGCTCTCAATGATGACGAAGACACGATTGCACAATACCTGTATGGCTTGATGAAAGCCCATCAAATTCGATTGCTCCATATTCCGTACCAGGTTGGAAAAACAGAAGCACTAAGACAGGGGCTTAAATCATTGCTAGAAGAGTCTGACGCGGATGTAATAGTCCAACTCGACGGACGATCAAAGCAACCTGCTTGGCAGTTAGCCCCACTAGTTGAAATACTATACAAACAACAAGTTGATATGATAATTGGCGATCGATACGCAAAACAGAGCATGGTTGGACAAGATCATCGAAAAGCTGGTGCTGGTCTCATGAGCAACATGGTTAGGCACTTAACTGGGTACGAACTACTGGATGCAGCCTGCGGCACAAGAGCTTATGTGCGGGAACTAGCTGCTCGTTTTCTTCATTTGCGGTGTTTCGGTTATGGAGCAGAGGTGGAGCAATTATTGATCGCAGCAATACATTCATGCAAGGTGTCAAGCTATCCTTTGGAAACGAAACGCCAAGCAGACTCAACAAATACCGAAAAAATAGAGGATAGTGTATTTGCACTTCTCAACTATGCCAATGAACTTGAAATGTCAGATACCGTACGAAGCACTCTGAGCTTTATTCTCTCTCAACTAAAACGTCGAAAGACATTCGATGTGGATTTGTCTGTGTTTGGCGTCGACAGGAGTATCCGGTTGAAATATGTTGGAGTTCAAGAAGGTATAGTGGATGCATACACAGATCAGCTTCCTCGAGACGCCTACACAGCATTAAAACCTTAACTACTTGAGTTTGTAGTCAAAGCAGTTGTACCCCAACAAAGTATGCACTCTATAATCACTTCGTTCGTCGGAGCGAGCATTGGGCGCTGGGGATTCTGCGCCACCTTGGGTAGGCTTCTGTGCCTTAGCCTTTTTCTGGTTGGGCGGCTTCGCCGAAAATCAGTGTTCTGTTTAGTAGACGTTATCGGTAATAAGGATTTTGGCATCAAAAAGCCGATTTTCAAGGGCATTTTATAGTCCTATCGGTTATTTCCGATAACGTCTAGTTATCATTGGATAAAATAAATAAAAAAATGAAAAGGGTTTGACTATGGCAAAATGTCCTGCTTGTAAAAACACAGTCTTGGAATTATCAAGTCTTGAAAACTCTCTACCTGTTATGACATGCAATTCTTGTGGCGGGTCTTGGTTGAGAGCAAATGAATATGCTCTTTGGCTCAAATCTCAAAATCCTGGTTCTTTCGACGAAACGAAAACTAAAGAAGCAAGCAAACGTTTCCCTATTGTAGAGTCAATTAAAGCCGCTGTTTGCCCAGATTGCGGGCGCTTTTTGCGGAAATTCCAAATTGGCGCAAAAATTGATTTTCATTTAGACCGTTGTCAAAATTGCAATGGTGTTTGGTTGGATAAAAATGAATGGGAATCCTTAAAAGTGGCAGATTTGCATGATGAAATCAATCAGTTCTTCACAAAGCCTTGGCAACAAGAAATTCAAGAAAAAGTAACCGCCAGCAAGTTTGACACAATGTATTTAGAAAAATTTGGCGAGAGTGATTACCAAAAGATAAAAGAAATTAGAGAGTGGCTTCAAGAAAAACCAAATCGGAATAATTTAATTGCCTTCCTTTTGGACAAAGACCCATTCTCAACATAAACGCCGCCCAACAAAGCGTCCCGGACAATCACCGGATAATGTGCCAATTTCAAGCAGTTCCCTACGCCTTAGCCTTTTTCTGGCTGGACGGGGGATGGCTACTACGAAAGTGTGGTCCTCGACCCGGAAGGAAACCGCATCGAACTTACGGTTTAAGGACAAAGGGGGGATGCTTAAAGGCTAGCTCCACAATGGTGAGATAATATTCGAAATCAGGTAGGCTTCATTGAGTAGAAGGTTATTATGAAATTTTCCACGATGGTAAAAGTTTTTCTTATTTTGGTGTTGGCTGGCGCGGGGTTGGGATATGGTATTGGTTATGCAGTGAACTTGTTTCAATTCAATGGCTGGAAAGTCATAAAAAGTAACGGCGCACCTCGGGTGGCATTCGGGGCAGTGGCGTATGACAAAAACTCTAATTATGCGCTTCTATTTGGAGGAATTGCAGTTACGACAAACGGCACTGAAACGCAACAGACCTGGTCATGGTTCACTTGGAAATGGGATGGAGCGCGTTGGGAGCAGTTAACTTCGCGGAACAATCCGTCTGCGCGTGAAAAACATGCCATGGCGTATGATGAAAGCCGGGATGAGATCGTGTTGTTTGGCGGTTCTTCGAATGGAAATGTTTATAACGATACATGGGTATGGACGGGCGAAGAATGGGTCGAGAAAAAGCCGAAGCATAGTCCTCCCATCCGTTGCTGCCATGCAATGATATATGACCCGGCACTTGAAGGTGTGATCTTGTATGGCGGTTGGGACGGAAAGGATATTTTTCGAAATGATACGTGGTTGTGGGATGGTGAGGATTGGGTTGAATTGCCATACTATGCGCCGTTCATGTCTGGACATGCGCTGGCCCAATATCCTCCAGATGGAAACATTATTTCAATTCAAACATCCCAGCAAGGGACTTGGTCATTGACAACAGATGGTTGGTTGGACCTTGCCATTCAAAGCCCGCCTTCCCGTTCAGATGGTCGCGCAGACTTTGGCAATGGACAGATCATCCTTTTTGGTGGAAGTCAAAACTCTGTCCCCGCAAATGATACGTGGCTTTATATGGATAGCGCCTGGTATCAACTTTTACTGCGTAATAACCCGTCTGCGCGGTATGGTCACATTTTATTTTATGATCAGGTTAGGGAAAGTTTTATTGTCTTTGGCGGTTCAGACCGGGTCAATATTCTCGGGGATATGTGGGAACTAAAGGTACCGAAGGATATTTCAAAATTTTCTGTTTCCCCTACCCCTCTACCGTGAATATCGGAGCCATTATGGAAATGAAAAACATCCCCTTCGGCACCACAGACTGGTCGCAGATCATCCCCACGGAACACAAAGGCGAAACCGGTGTGGCTTATTGGCGCACACAGCAATTCGATGCTATCCGCGTACGCATGGTGGAGTACAGTCCCGGCTATTTGGCGGATCATTGGTGTTCAAAAGGACATATCCTGTTATGTCTGGAAGGCGAATTGCACACCAAGCTTGCCGATGGCAGGAAGTTCGTATTAACTCCCGGTATCAGCTATCAAGTGGCAGATAATGAAGAACTGCACCGATCTTATACGATGATCGGAGCCAAGCTTTTTATTGTGGATTGAAAAAACGGCACTTGCACAACCAGTAAGGGCAGACGTTGTGTTGTTGAAGCGTGTAAATCCGTGGTGATTTTACAGCCGCACACCGACTTGTTGAAAGTGACGCCGAACTTTCGCGGCGATCTGGCGGTCCGTCATCTTGTCGGCAGATTCGACGCCATCGATCTGCACATGGACCTTTTGATGTTCGAGGCGCTTCTTCAATTCAAACTTTGCCTCACCCGGACCGAATATCCACACGGCATCCGCGCCCTGGAGATGGGGAAGCACCTTTTCGTAATATTTGTTGAGATACTCGTTGAATTGATTGTCCAGCTGGTCGTCCCCTTTTTGGTATTGGGCGCTGTACGGCGTGCGGGGATGGGTCGCTCCGTGATAGCGACTATGCCGCCCAATGCCCGATTCAACTGTCAGTAGAGATTCGTCTTCGTTAGTCAGGGTCAGGATCACTGCCCGTTTATGGTCAATCCAAAGCCCGATTTGTTTGGTCATGGGATCATCCTTTCTTAATGCACCGATGGTTCGATGGACAATACCCTCCAGCTTCATAGTAACGCAAATTAGGGTGAAAAACAACTCACTAACTGATGTTACGCACTTACGCTTCGACTACGAGCGGGACGAACATCCGCTCTCCGCTCACATCGTCCCGGTGTATTTCGGGAGCGCGGCAGCCGTCCTGCCTGCACCGTGCGCCGGCACGCGTGAGCGGAGCGACGAGTGAACGCCGAGGAGCGCAGTCGAAGGGCGAGGGATGCAAGAAAGTAAAAATCGCGTAACATCAGTCACTAATAAACATGCACGTATCGTGGGCTTTCTTCATTGATGAGAGGTTTGCACTTATGCGCTTTCTAATGCGGTGATGAAGTCCTTTGCCGATGCGAAACGTTCGTTGGTGTTTTTTGCCATCGCCTGTTGAATGGCATGGGCAGTCTGACGCGGGATGTCATGCACGATCTCACGCGGGTCGGGCGGCGGCGCAGACATGTGCGCCAGAAGGATCGCGCCGGTATCGGGTCGTTCAAAGGGCAGGCGTCCGGTCAGCATTTGGTAGGTCATCACGCCCAGCGCATAAATGTCCGCGCGCCCATCCACTGAGGCAGACGCTTGAATTTGTTCGGGAGCCATGTAATCGAAAGTGCCGAGCATCCCGGCAGTATTGGTAATGCGGGTATGCGCGTCGACCATCTTGGCAATACCGAAATCGGTCAGCACCGAGCGCGAAGGGAGAGTGGACGAATCGAGCATCACATTGGACGGCTTGATGTCGCGATGGACCAGTCCGCGCTGGTGGGCGTAGTCGAGCGCGTCGGCAACTCCGCGCAGCAATCCCACCGTGTTGGGGAGGCTGATGCGCTTCTCTTCTTTGATGACGTGGTTAAGATCGGGACCCGAGAGCAGTTCCATGACGATGTAGTACGAGCCGTGTTCTTGTCCGAAGTCCACCACCTTGACGATGTTGGGATGCTCAAGTTTGGAGACGATCTCCGCTTCACGCATGAACCGTTTTTGGAATTGCTCATCCCCGGCTAGTGCGGCCCGTAAAACTTTGACGGCCACCGAACCGCGGCTCGTCGAGTCGGTGGCGCGGTAGACTTCCGCCATGCCGCCGTGACCGATCAGCCTCAAATTGCGATAGGAGGAAAATGTGATACTGCCAACGCTCGTCTCTGCCTCTGCGCGTACTTCTGCCGGTGTTTTTTGATAGTCGATCTGGATGTGATAGAAGACGCGGTCTACAAAACGTTGAAGTTTTTTCCGCAGCGGCTGGAAGGTCGCTCCTGCCAGCACGGAAAAGACAATGGCGACGAAGAAGAATTGGTCGCTGGAATGCATGCTCCTGAAGATGGCTGAGGCGAGCACGAACACCAGCCCGAAGGTCAGTCCCAGCCCGATGGTGAGGATGCCATATACCAGCGAACGGTTGATGATGAGGTCAATGTCGAATAGCCGCGTCCGCACAATGGAGATGGCGACAAACAACGGCAGCATCAGGAACATGAAGATGCCCGCCAAACGTGAAATGGCTTGAAAGCTGATTGCAACGACACCCGATTCGGTCAACACCGGGAAGAAATACGACGCCACCTGAAAGATGATGAACCAAAGGAAGGGACCCATCGTCCCGATGAAGATCCAGCGGATCTGTTGTTTTTGCGCAAGCGTGGAGTAACGATAATATCGTAAGATGCTATTCGATAGCCCGACTATATACCAGGAGAAGGTTGTCAAAAGGTAATAACCGTTCTGGTTTATTTTTTCCCAATAGAAGGGTGCGTCTGGGAAGATGTAAATTCCCAGCATGGTGAGCACCAGGAATGGGGCGAGGAACTTCATCCAACGCGGCGTGAATTTTCCATTTGGAAACAGCATGGAGAAAAGGACGATGCTGATGTCTCCCAGCGCAAGGATGAGTCCGCCCTGTGTCTGATACCCCAGCGTGACGGCAATGGTGTTTGCGAGGTTGGTGATGCGTACTCCGAAGACGATCAGGAAGAGAGAAGTGAAGATCGCAAACCAGTCATCGGATCCGTTGACGATCAGCACGACGCCGATGACGGAGAATCCGAACATCAGCAGCAGGTCCACGCCGTAATCGATAAGGGTTTGGAGCAGGGCGGGGAGTCCCAGCAGGATGCGGGTCATGCTCGAATTTTGCAACGTCATGAACTGCGGTGAGAGGACGGCCCCCAGGACCATCACCGTATATAAGACAATCAGTCCCCAAACCCCAAGCAGCACCCAGCGCAAAACGGGGCGACCTTTGAGGGAAGTTTCCTGGGTGATGGGGCTTGTTGACATAGGGTTCGATGATTTTGCAATAATAACTCCAAAACCCGCTGATTTTCTTTCCCTCCAGCTATTAGTTTTGGAAGGTGGGGATTGGAGCGCCAGTCAACTTACGCAAGTAAGATGGGAAAGTTGCCAAGTGAAAAATAGGGCGCTAATGAGCGCAGATGGACGCGGAAAAAATCAATGCCCAATGACATTTGGTTTTCCTGTCCCAAAACCGCCCGACGATAAACCGTCGGGCTATTCATACAAACCCCGCTAAAGCGGGGTAGTCCCGCCTTGGCGGGACTTTGTAGGCATAGCGCGGGGATTAATCCCCGCGCGGTTATGAGGGCATGCGAACGGACAAAACAAAAACACACCTGAAACCAAGTGTGTTTTTTAGCGGAGAGGGCGGGATTCGAAGATTCTCCCCTCAATGGGGGCGTGCGACTGGAAAACAAAAAACGCACTCCTTCGAGTACGTTTTTCAGCGGAGAGGGCGGGATTCGAACCCGCGACTGGTTTTAAAGCCAGCACTCACTTAGCAGGCGAGCCCATTCAGCCACTCTGGCACCTCCCCATGTCAATGCTTCGATAAACTCAGCACGAGTTTACGATTTTTTGATTGACAATTTACGATTGCAATTGTAATCGTAAATCCAAAATCGTCAATCGAAAATCGTAAGGCGGAGGGAGTGGGATTCGAACCCACGTTGGTGTGACCCAAACATGTTTTCAAGACATGCGCCTTCAGCCGCTCGGCCATCCCTCCATGGGAATCCGACTTTTGTCGGAGGCGGATGCGATTTTACCATAACAACCCGCCGCCCAAACTGACGGT
>JACPVC010000139.1 GCA_016191955.1 Chloroflexota bacterium | reverse complement strand
CTTTTTTGCCGCGAATTTCGCGAATTCACACTGATTTTAAAACCAATTCGCGAAAATTCGCGTAATCCGCGGCTGAAGCTCTTGTTTCTTTGGCTTGGAACGGCGATCCCTTTCCGTCGTGGCTTTACTCAGCATGACATGTGCTAGGTAATAATCGTACCCTCCAAATCAATGCTTGGTTTGGCGCCGATGTGTTCGACTCGGCTTTTCCAATTGTCGCCAAGGTAGTAGAAGCGCAGCGAGTCCACTTCGGGATCGATGATCTTGAGTAGTTTGCTTTGCAGTTCCTTGAGTTGTGCGGGGTCGATCAGGCACTCAAAGACAGAGTTTTGCACACGTTGACCGTAATCCTGGCATTTTTTGGAGACTCGTCGCAGGCGCGATTGACCTGCTTTGGTTTCGGTTTTTACATCGTATGTGATGAGCACCATCATAGCAAACTCCTCAGACCTGGCAGGTTTCCGCAGTGATTTGATCGATCAAGTAATACGCCATTCATAGAAGTCCGATTAACTCGCGTCATGATAAAACCTGTCAGGTCTCTTACAATTAACTCCAAAAGAAGGGTGGATAAGCATCCAGATCGCCGCGCAGATAACGGGCAAGCAGCATGGCTTGGACGTGAGGGAGCAGCCCAAACGGAATCTTTTCCTTGAGATAAGGATGCATGAGTTCCTCTTTCTTGCGCTCCTGCCAGGCAACTAGAACAGCTTTGCGCGTGTCATCATCCATCAGCACGCCGCCGCTTTCTTTTTGCGTGAATCCCTTCCCGTTGATCTGTTTGCGGTTCACCAGCGACAATGCCAACCGATCTACAAGCACAGGGCGCAACTCTTCCATCAGGTCGAGCGCGAGCGATGGACGCCCAGGGCGGTCTCGGTGTAGAAAACCGACAAATGGGTCAAGACCAACTGTCTCCAAGGCTGAGGCGGTTTCATTCGTCAAGAGCGTGTACAAGAAAGAGAGCAGCGCGTTCATGTTATCCAAAGGCGGACGTCGATTCCGTTCCTTGAAGAAAAAATCGTCGCGTTGATGCAAAATCAAATGGTCGAACACGCCGAAGTAAATTTTCGCCGCACTTCCCTCAAATCCCATCAGGTCGCCCGTGGACTTGCATTGCGGAATCGCCTTGAGCGTTTCCTTCATAAAGTTGGATGCGCCCGTCAGCGTTTCGACATCCACCAGCATGGCATGATCGCGGATGGCGCGTTCGAGGACTTTGCGACAGTTGGAGATTTTTCCCAACAAAAAGGATTGAGCGATGGGGACGCTCTGCGCCTCTTTCTCCGACCATTCAAACTGTTTCTTCCTCAGCAGGACATTTCCCTTCACCCGACCCGTGACCCGCGCTTGAAAACGCCCGTTCGGAGTGAGGAAGGTCAGCCCGATGTTTCGTTCTGCGCACGCGCCCATCAGCGCGGGACTCGCTCCCTGCCATGTGAAACAGACGATGTTTTCAAGGTTATGCAATGGCAGGCGCGTGGATGCGCCCGAACCCTGTGGGTCTTCTTTTTTGATGACGACATTTTCGCCATCAAGAGAAAGAAAGGCTTCGGGCGTTGTGATGTAGAGGACGTTTCCAAGATGTTTCATATTAATTCTGCTCAAGATACCGATGCCCGCCCGATGGTAAACCATCGGGCTATTCATACAAAGCCGACTTAAGTCGGCTGTCCCGCTTTAGCGGGGTTTGTAGGAATAGCGCGGACGTTCACGTCCGCGCGGGCATGATCGGGCGTTGTGATGTAGAGGATGTTTCCGAGATGTTTCATAGGTTATGGTTTACATCGGTGGTCGAGCGCAAGCAGTCGAGACCACCATGTTTCAAAGGTACTCCGGTGGTTGAGCGCAAGCAGTCGAAACCACCAATTTCATGTTTGCTTTTCATTTTCTGAATTGCTTGTAACTGGTGGTCTCGACACCTGCACTTGCGTGCTGGTGCAAGTGTACGAGCGAGAAGTGCGCTCGCTCTACTCGACCACCGAGTGTTTATTAATCTTCCATATTTTGTTTGATATACCTCGACGCCGCAATGACCTTCTCCTGCAACACGGGCAGACAAATATCTGCCAGCGAACAGGAGCGGCAGCCTTTGTGGGTCTTGACCTTCGGAGTGTAGCCTCGGCTGAAGTAGTTGTGCATTTCAGCAGACATGTCCTGCACAAGGGTTCGCAACTCGGCAGTGAATTCAATCTCTACGCGGTGACGGGTTTCGCCGTAGTACAAATATCCGCGTGAAATACGGGTGGATAGCATCTCTTCCAGACACATTGCCTGGGCGCAGAGTTGAGTCTCGTCGCTGTGATCGTGCTTCTCCTTGCCGCGTTTGTATTCGACAGGCATAGGCAAATACAACCCCTCGCGGTTTGGCAGCATGACCCCCTCTCCCGCACTGGGAGAGGGCAGGGGAGAGGGTATGAACTCGACCACATCGCACACACCTGAAAGCCCCAGCCGATACGAAGCCACAGGCACCGACCGCGCGGTGATGACCCCGTTCCTCGTTTCGGTGAAGAATGGGTCATCCACTCTCTTGTGCATGATCCGCCCCTCGACAGTCAGCGCATTCTCTTTCCACTGTTGTTCGACGTGAATCAACGCCCACTGCCTGCGGCAAAATAGGAAGTGCTGGATGCCTGAGAGGGGCAGGAGGTCGTCTTGGGTGTATTCGGTGGTCATGGTTTGAAGTGTGCTAAAATCTCACTTGGAGGTTGTTATGGCAATTCAACAAATTACAAAAGAGTTTATTGCCCGACAGTTGGATCTGCTCTCCAAAGATGGCTTGGTGGAGGTCGCTCAATTTATTGAGTTTCTCCAGTTTCGCGGAAAGCCCGTTCAACCCGCCGTAAAAGGGGAGCACGTTGCTTTTGGCATTTGGGCGGATTACCCTGAAGCGCAAGACCCTGCGGCGTTTGCATTGAGACTTCGCCAAAATATGGAGAAGCGGCAAGATGGGTGAAAAACATAATAGCGATCAAGAGACAGTCGCTTCAAAAGTGACTGTCTCTTTTTATTTATTCGCCGTCAAACACTTCGCACTTCAAGCCAGGGAGTTCCTTCTCCACATCTTCCTTGCTGGGGTAAACATAGTCACCCATGTCTTTGGGTTCTGTTGTGCCATCTCTCAAGTTAACTTTAACTTTGCTTCTCACTGCATTGTGGACCTGAGCGGTTGAATATTGTCCCGTAGGGTTATTATGCTCCCACCAGTAGACCTTGAAAACCTGCATGCTCCCACCAGGGCGAGCGGACGATTCGTCGTTGACAAACAATGTGCGAATTGCTTCTTTAATTTGCTTTACATCTTCATCTGAAAAGTGCGTTATTTTAGCAAGTTGTGTGTTCATGCTTCCGTAGAAAACATAAACCCCATGATTAACACGGTGTTTCATTCCCATTGTATCTTCTGCTTTTTTCTCCCCATCTCCTTCAAGGTTAACGCTCTTCGTGATTTGCGAACTGTCAATCATAATTGGCGCAACAGAAAAGGCAGGGTGAATCGAAACTGGGCCACGAACACTTGCCGACACACTTTTTGTATCTTCAGCTTCATCTTCATCATTGTTATCAACTTCCACTTCTACCTCTTCGGCTTTTTTACCCTTTCCTTTCTTTTTTGCATCCCCTTTGCTTTCCTTGAAAGGAAACACTTGCCCAAAGGCGCGAACATCTAACCATTCTTTGCAAGCCTTATCTGTAAGTTCCTTCCTTTGGGGAGTTTTTAAGATGTCTGTTCCCAGTCTTCCTAACAGCCTATCTTTTAAACTTCCAAAAGTATCGCCTTCAGCTCGACGATCACTGGATTGGACAAAAATATTTTCGCCCAAATCCATCAACCGATTCCTGATTTTTCGCTTGATTGCTACATCGGAAATTTCACCAAGCCTGTCGATGTCTTGACGGGGACGATTCCCGTTCAGAGGATCGCCATTAGGGTTGGCATGGTTAACAGAAACAATCACAGCAAAGTCAATTTTATTTTTCATGGTGGTCATTTGAAATTCTCCTTTTGATTATTGGTCTGATTCTTTTTTGTTATCGGCGTTTATATTGGAAGTCGAAAATTTCTTTTTTGCATCTTCCCAAAGTTTTTGCTTTTGACAATAGAACCCAAGCAAATATTCTCCCGACAATGGAACATCTTTTTTAAAGTCATTTTCTTCAAACTTACAGGTGATTTCTTCAATCAGTTTTGTGTAGGTAAACGCTTTTTTCCCAAGTCGAAGAATATATGGGCGCAGCAACTCATTGTGCAACAAAAGCCATGTGCGATACGGGCGCTGTGAGAATTGTTGCATGTAACGAGCCGCGTTGGTCGCTCTTCCCTTCTCAGTCTCAAACAAGGCTCTTTCTTCGAGATAATCGGCTACGGCAAGTAATCTTCCATATAGATAATCCCGTGACGATTTTTCTTCATTGAGCGACATATCGTAAATCTCCTTTTCTTCATTGGATTTTTTGAATAAAGAACACGCAATGCTCAGCGCTTGATTCCATTCGTTTTCGAATTTATCTTTCTTATCGCCTTTCTTTCTGGTTTCCTGAAAACCAATACGATTTGAAGCCCTTCTTATGACGGAATTAACAATATCAGCAGGGATTGCTTGATTGTCGATAATACAAGGCAAGAGTCTTGCGACAGTCGCATTTTTTATTTTGTCATCCGCTTTTTTCCCATAAGCCGCTTCTGCAATACTTAGTGGGGATGGGGCGCCAAAAAATTTGGCATATTTTTTAGTTTTTTCGTCGAACACATTTTGCAACCATCCACACCCGTTGTGCCATTTCTCCAATCGTTCAAAATAGTCTAAACTTTCTAATTCGCGATAGTAAGTAACTGCCATTCGCCCTTTTACAGCCGAATCCATTGCCATTACTTGCAAGCTCTTCGCATTGTCTTTTTCGAGTTTTGAGCTATACCCAAGCATTTTGTTCCTGAATTTAAGCGCAAAGTCCTGTTTAGTTGTAGGTGGCTCTGACTCTTTCATGATCTCTACAGAGTCGCTTGTTGGTTGCGGCATTTTCTCATCTGTAACAGCCCAAGCAAGAACAGCCAATCTAGGATTGCCCTTATTTTTTGACTTTGAGTCTGCCTCAAAAAACACATGTCCTTGTCTGTCAATGAGCCATTTCAGAGTGTTGTGCGCCTTTTGAGTAACTTCAAGACTCACTGTAAATGCTTGCCGTGCGTTCTCAAAACGTCCGCGATACGTAAATCCTTTTTTGTCATCGGATGATATTAACTTTGCGCCATCGCTGGATGTGCGGATAAATTTTGGATGTTTCTTTGAGGAGATCGCGATATTGCCAGTTATCATACATAAAGTTTTTTCTCCTTTTGCACCGAGAGTAAAATAGTATTCTTCCCATTTTTTCCATAAGGAAGGGTCTCTCCAAGTTTCCTCAATATCCTCAACATCATCAGAACGCACAATCCAACGAATAAAAGTTGCTCCATTTGCGTATTTTTTTACAAGTTTTCCATCACTTTCTGTAAGAAGTAATTTACGTTCAACTAAATCTTTGACTACTGTTTTCTTTTTAACGTAATTCAAAACCGCTTGTGCTTTGGGGTGAGCAAACTTCGATGCGCACCATTCAGCGAGTAAATTTTCGTAATCGGGGAAAAGATTTTTATTCTCTCCCCCTTTATCTTTTTCCCTATCTACATAATCTAGAAAATCCCCTGCAACATACTTGAGTTTCTCGCTAAGGGGATGAGGCTGTTGGTCTCTTGCCTTTGCAGCAGAATCTTCCGTACATGGAACGATAGTATAAGGGTTCTTATCTTTAACAGGATCGGCTTCTAATAGATTCCCATCTTGATCAATCGTTATTTCGATATGAGCTTTCTCGCTATGATGACCTACTGGCACAAGTGGTCTTTCTCTCTCTTCGCCGTCCTTGCCAACATAATCTTCGCAACGATTATATGTTTCGTACATTTTTTTCATCCAGCTCATTTTATATACTCCTTTCTTCGCAACCTTCGAGCAAGCCTTCTTCTTTTAAACCGTCAGATTCTAGAGTTTTTGGAGTCATTGTTCTCAATGTTTTTATAAGTTTTGGATCGCATTCTTCTGGCTTTTTAAATTTCACCACGCCTTTATCCATTGTTGGACGCCAGAATCGAGCGCGAAATTCATTCTTCCCAAACTCATCTGGATAATCGAAGCCATGAAACATCAAGCCAAAGGAAAGTTCACCAGGGTAATTGTCGTACTCCCCATCGCCATCTAAGAATTTACAAGGCTGAACATAAGCCTGGCATTCTCTTGTGCCAAGAAAAATATCTCGTCGCCCGCCACGTTCAAGCATTCGCCCTGCAACGCAAAGGTGTTTCTTTGCATTTCTATCGCCTTCCATATCTTTACGATGATAGTTCCAATCAAAATATGCTCGAACTTGATATTCCACGCATTGAAGGTAGGTGTAAATTGACAGATCGTTTTTTCCTTCATTGAATTTTATAGGTTTAGCGTTACGTGTTTGGGTTCTGATTAATTTCATCACCCGAACCTGGTCAATATACCAAACGATAGTAGGCTTCCAATAAATCGAACTTACGATACCTTTCAATGCTTCATAAGTGGGTATTTGATACGAAAATTTTTCACCTCCAAGCTTTGATGACGGGTCGGTGAATAGTGCGTATCTGCCCCAAACTTTGAATTCAATACTGTTTTCCATAATCATCTCCTTTCAGACTTCCATAAATGGGTCTTCTATCCAACCGAGCTGGTTTTTATCGTAGTATATTTCTTCCATATAGTAAATTTCCAAGTCTTTTTGAACCTCCTGTATCACGCCGTTTTCACGCAGTTGATTGAATTTTTTAAAGTACAAATTAATCGAATATTTTTGTGCTCGTCTGAGTAATTTATATCGTTTTTCAATGTCTTGTTCTTTTTTAAGCTCACCGATAATTTCCTTTCCTTCGCCGTACGGAACGATAACGCCTTGCGTTTTCGAGTCTATAACTTCAAAAGATTTTGCGGCAGACAGAAAGGATTGCTTGAAAAACATATCAACGCTTCCATCATGTGCCTGTTTGTTTTCTGATAACACATTGAACAAGTTGTCCGTCCTTCCGATAGGTGATTTTTTTCCAACCTCATATTTCATTTTATCCTCCCCTTGTTTGGAAAAATACCATTTGTAATATTCGGCTACGGCTTTCAATCCTATAATATCATTTTCAAATTTTTCTGGATTTGCCTTGAATTGCCCAAGGATTCGTTTTGCTTGATCAATACCAATAGTTATATCTTCTAAACCATCGGTTCCTTCATTCTCGCGCTCCATAATCAATACACGCCCAAGAGTAGGCTTGCCATCTTTATCTTTTTGATTACCATTTCGGTTACAACGTCCTGCGGCTTGCGTGATTGAATTCAAACCAGCTAAATATCGTATTACTGAGCCAAAATCAATATCTACACCTGCTTCAATAAGTTGTGTACTGACGCAAATCACAGGTTTTGCTATTTTGGACTTCAGTTTACCTTTGATTTTGTTCAACACTTTCATGCGATGAGCGGGGCACATATTCGTGCTGAGATGATATAGGTGAATGCATGGAATTTTCTTCTCAGCAATGGCTTTATACAACGCGCGGGCAGATTCCTTTGTGTTGACAACAATTAAAACGCTGCCCTTTTTCTGTAATTCCTGCTCTGCTATGTCTGCTATTTCTACATCCGTCTTAGGGCTGACTCCACGTTCATCTAAAACCTGAACTCGCTTTAATTTTCTAAATAGCTCTGCTTCGTTTTCCTTTCGAATTATAGGTTGAGCAGATAAAGCGCGATGAGATGAGCCTACCTGATCAAGAGGCGGTTGTGTAGCAGTGCAAAGAACAACACTTGCCCCACAATTACGAACAAGAAATCGCGTTGCTACGTTGAACATATGTAGGCATTTGACAGGGATATTTTGAATTTCGTCAAAAATGATTACCGAGTTAGCCAGTTGATGCATTCGCCTGGCGCTTCGTGTGCCCGAACCAAATAATGCTTCCAGAAATTGAACTTGTGTTGTAAACACAATGGGAGCATCCCAGTTTTGAGCAAGTAAACTCTGTCTACGAGTTTCTTCATCGGGTGTAAGGTTTGAATGATGCTCAAGGACTACTCTATCCAATAATTTCCCGTTTTCATCTTTATCTTCTAGAATCTTCCTTACGTCATCTGCATTTTGGTCAATAATCGAAGTGTAGGGAATAATATAAAAAATCCTTTCTATCTTATTGCCTGATTTACTATGGTGTTCAGCATGGTTCAATGCAAAGCGCAAACTAGCCAGTGTCTTTCCGCCGCCAGTAGGGACGGTTAATTGATAAACCCCTTTGGGTTTTGTCGAAAATTCATAACAGGCTTTCGATACTTGATCCCGTAATTCATCAACATCATTTTTGTTTTCTTTTTTAGAAAACTCAATTAACCTCAAGTTAAATCTTTCAATTAGAACTTTCCAAGGATGATATTCTCCATCATTGCGAATACTTATGTTGCTGGGATTTTCAAAATCGGCAGCATCTAGTCTGTCGGCATCAAGAAGGCAACTCAGCAAGAAGCGCAGCAATAAACCTTCCTTAAATGCTTTCGTTTGATCAGAATCGCCATCTTCTAATAAGTTATTTATTTTTTGCAAAAACTCCATTTGAATATCTTTTAGCAAATCGTTATTTAGCAAATGTAGAATTTTTGGTACGTTTGACTTCGCTTCGTTTTTGTGTGCTTCTTCTTCTTTTTTTTCAATCCTCCTTTGAAAATCGTTTTTTCCGTCAGGCGAAAGGCAGTCAATAAGCCCAGAGTGATGAGATGCAATACATAACGCTAAACCTTGAGCAACCATGAGGTTTTTGTTTTCGCTATTTTTAATTTTTTCAAAAATCACTTGTGCGCCAGCGGTTGTATGATCTATTTTTCCTTTGTTGGCTATGGGGTCAATCCATTCTTTCGCATGTCGGGGAATCAAGCCTTCGCCCGATAAAAGGTATCTTTGGAATTTATCACTGGCTTTACCTAAGTCATGTAAAAAGCCAAGGACTTCTCCGTTTTTTTGCAACCCAATTTTGCCTGCAAATTTCCCCGAATCTTTTGATACTTGTATAAGATGATCCCAAAGATATTGTTTTGTTTTATCTTTCTCGCGAATATGAGCAAATAGTTCTTTCTTCATCTCCACCACCTTATACAACTCCGCCAGCGACTGCGCCTCCCTTGTGAGTGCATTTCGCAATTCTTTTGGCTCCAGCACTTCGCAGTCCGCGCCCCAGGAGCGTACCCACGGGATGAGATCGAGCGTGTCCGCAACCTGAACTTCCCATAGCAGGGAACCTGGATGCTGAGGATCTTCCCGCGTTTGTTGGGAGGGATGCCAGCGCGTTTCCAGCACGCGAGTCTTTACTCTATTGTTGAAGCGCAACACCACCCGCGTTGTCTCTTCGCCCGTGATGATACTCCACGCGTTGCGCAGGATCTCCAAGCCTGGAAAATCAGCCGGGATGGAATAATCATCCTTGATGATACGGGCAGATATAATGCGCTCTAATTTGTACGCACGCATCGCATTGACGATGGAACTATGCCCGATCAGGTAGGTGGAGAAACCAATCAGGGAAGGCTCCAACAAATAGGTTGAAAATACAGTTTGGAACGGTTTTGAAAAACGGAGCGGGTGATACATAATTTCCACCCTCTTACGATAGATATATCCCCGCACGACCTCCCGAAAGATGGGCTGATAATTTTCCTGCACAGGGCGTTGTGCCAACTCCCGCGCCGCCTGCTCGATCTCTCCACCCACACCCGCATCCGCTTTGAGGACACTTGCCAGTTTCAATAGAGCGGTCTCTGCCGGTTCGTTGCGCTTGTCCTGTTGTTTGACGAGAAGCCGCGCGCCCAGATAGAGCGTGACAGCTTCTTCGGGAGAAAGGTCAAAAGAACGCAGGCGAGACTCGCGCAGAACAAGGGGATACCAATAAATCCCATCCTTGAACGTCTTGCCTTGTTCTTCCAGTTCCCGCAGATAATTATTGGCAGTGCGCCGTTCGAGGTTGACTTCATCGGCGATCTCCGCCTCGGTGAGTCCGCGCGGGTTGCGGGACAGGATCAGGTACATCCGATCCAGCCTGTCTTTTTTGGTTGCGTCATCGATTCTTGCCATGCACTACTCCTTACCCTATCGCTAAACCATGCGATACTTCGTAAGTGTATCGACCAGTTGGAAAATTACGAAGACTCAATTTCAGTTATTTTGAGAACCACGACCGCCCCTCACGGTCTGCTTTGTCCGCCTTTTTTAACTTCCTCAAATAGTTATTCACGGTCCGCCTGTGCCAACCCAGCTCCTGCGAAATTTCGGACTCTCGAACGCCAAATCGCAGTTTTTTGAGCAAGCGATATAGTTTGCTTTCCTTCTCTTCTCGTTCGCCTTTCTGTAACTTTGCCATCTTTGTCTCCTAAAAGTAGATTTGTTACTTTCAGGATAACGATGGCTTGGAAATTATTTTTCCAGAATCTAAATGCTTTTATAACAGATTTTCTCACTCACTACTTGGTCATTTTGCAATTATAGTCCGTATGATCCTGTAAACAGGCGAAATCTACCCAGGGCAATAATTTCCCAATCAAACAAAAAAGGGGTGAAAATTCGCTGGCATTTATTCGCATCGACTATAATCGTCAAACATTTTTACCAAGATGACTATAGAGGTCCTTCATGTCGAACCACCTGAAAGATTCCAGTTCTCCCTATCTTCTTCAACATTCCGATAACCCAGTAGAGTGGTATCCGTGGGGCGAAGATGCGTTGAATAAAGCCAAAACCGAAAACAAGCCCATCTTTCTGAGTATTGGATACGCCGCATGTCACTGGTGCCACCGAATGGAAGAGGAAAGCTTTGAAGACCCCGAAACTGCCGCGTTCATGAACGAGCATTTCGTCAGCATCAAGGTAGACCGCGAAGAACGCCCCGACCTCGATAATATTTATATGCAAGCCACCATCGCCATGACCGGTTCGGGCGGCTGGCCCATGTCCGTTTTTCTTACGCCAGACCTCAAGCCATACTTTGCAGGCACATACTTTCCACCAGTGCGAAGATACAATATGCCTTCCTTCAAGGAAGTATTGGCTGGGCTTTCGAATGCCTGGCAAAATGACCGCGAAGAAGTGGAAAACACGAGCGGCAAAGTCTTCGAGCACCTGAACACAAAATTGAAATCTGATGAAAATGAAACTTTATCGTCGGAGCATCTCGATGCAGTTGCCAAAGCAATGCAAGGCGCGTATTACTGGGGCACAGGCGGTTGGGGCGATGCGCCTAAATTTCCACAGCCCATGGTGCTTGAATTCTTGTTGCACCATGCCATCACTACAAAACAAGATGAATATCTGAAGCTTATTGAACACTGTTTAAAAGTAATGGCGCGCGGCGGCATGTACGATGTGGTTGGCGGCGGCTTCTCACGTTACAGCACCGACGATCATTGGAAAATTCCACATTTTGAAAAAATGTTATATGACAATGCGCAACTTGTCCGTGTTTATCTTCATGCCTGGCAGGTCACACGCGACTCATTCTATAAACGCATCGTCGAAGAGACGCTTGATTTCATCGCAAAAGAAATGACACACGAACAAGGCGGCTTTTATTCTTCACTCGATGCCGACTCGGAAGGCGAAGAGGGCAAGTTCTATGTTTGGACGTTGGATGAAATTCGCGAAGTTCTAAATACCGCTCAAGCCGCCGTACCCTTTCAGGGCACTTTCCCCGGCGGCGAGGACGCCGCCGAGAGCGTGGATGATTCTGAATTTTTCGAAGCGGCGTATGGGGTCACTGCCCAAGGAAACTGGGAAGGCAAGACGGTTCTCCAGCGCGCATTGGATGACGCCTCCCTCGCCGCCCGCTTCCGGCTGGACCCGGAAACTGTCCCAGCAAAATTAGCAGAATCTCACTTCAAGCTTTATGCTGCCCGCGCCAGGCGCATCCGCCCCGGCACAGACGACAAAGTCCTCACCGCATGGAACGGTCTGATGCTCGCCACTTTTGCCGAAGCTGCAAGGGTCTTGGATGATGATGTCGTTGCGAGGGCGAAGCCCGAAGCAACCACAGAATCAACCGGAAGATTGCTTCGTCGGGAAGATCGCCCTCCTCGCAATGACATAAACTATCTTAATCTGGCTACGCGCAACGCGGAGTTCTTACTCACCAACCTACGCCCTAACGGAAAATTACGCCGCTCTTGGCGGGATGGCAAAACCACGAATGAAGTCTTCCTTGAAGATTATGCGGCTTTGATCCTTGGCTTGCTGGAGTTGTATCAAACCGACTTCAATGAGAGATGGTTTGCTTCTGCCAAAGAACTGGCAGATGAAATGATTGAAAAATTCAGCGATCCTAATGGCGGATTCTTCGATACGCCCAGCGATGGAGAAAATCTTTTGTTCCGCCCAAAGGACGTGCAGGATAACGCCACTCCATCTGGCAATGCCTTGGCGTGTGAGGCTCTGTTAAAATTAGCCGCACTCACCGACAATGGAAACTATCGTGACATCGCAGAGAAATCGTTTGGGCTGGTCTTCAAATTCGTCTTGCAGTATCCACTTGGGTTTGGGAGATGGCTCACAGCGGCGAAGCTTGCCACAGGGACGTTGAAACAAGTTGCGGCGGTGGGAGAAGCGGGAGACCCAAACTTCAAGCGTTTGCTCAAGGCGGTTCGAGCAGAATACCACCCGAGTGTAGTAGTGGCTGCTTCGTCTTCCTCCAAAAAAGAAAACATCCCTGCCCTGCTGCATGATCGCCCAATGCTGAACGGCAAGGCAACAGTGTATGTGTGTGAGGGTTTCGTTTGCAAACAGCCAACGACGGAAGTCGAAACGCTGATCGAACAATTAAACTCATAGAGGTTCTAACATGGATGCTGTATTGATCGCAAATCTCGTCAAACTTGGAATGGCGGTGATCGTGGGCGGGTTGGTCGGCGCCGAGCGTGAGTATCAGGATAAGGCTGCCGGGTTTCGGACGATCATCCTGATCACATTGGGCTCGACACTGTTCACCGTTTTTTCATTGAGCATGGACCCCGGCTTTACGCAGACACGCATTGCGGCGAACATCGTCACCGGCATTGGTTTTCTCGGCGCAGGCGCGATTGTGCGCGATGGCGGGCGCATCGCCGGGTTGACGACTGCTGCGACCATCTGGCTGGCGGCGGCGTTGGGCATGGGCATCGGCGCAGGCGATTTGATGTTCGTGATGATCGCCACCGTAGTTACGCTCCTTGTATTGTTGGTGTTCCCCAAATTGGAAAGCCGCATTGATCGCATTCGCGAAGCGCGGACGTATGAGATCACCGTTGGCACGAGCGATTTCAAGAAGATCGAAGGTATCTCCGAAATGTTCGATATGTTAACACTGAGGGTTTTCGAACACCATCAGGCAAAGAATGAGAAATCGATCATCAGCACCTGGAAGGTGATTGGCGCTCCGCAAAATCACGAGAAGTTTGTTCAGGCAATGATGCGCGATAAGAGCGTGAAGGAATTGAATTATTAACTGATGTTACGCGATTTCTACTTTCTTGCATCCCTTGCCCTTCGACTGCGCTCCTCGACGTTCACTCGTCGCTCCGCTCAGGGCGGCTGCCGCGCTCCCGAAAAACACCGGGACGATGTGAGCGGAGAGCGGGTGCTCCTCCCGCTCGTAGTCGAAGCGCAAGTGCGTAACATCAGTTAATCACATACCTTATGCAGTAATGGAAACAGCCGCCAGATTGGCGGCCGTTTTTTATTCGATATCCTTTGCAAGCCCAAGCGGTTGATATTCTGTAAAGTTCGGGAAGACCTGGTCGAGCGCGGGATTCTTCAAATGCTTTGAAACCAACTCGCCCAACACGGAACGGAAATCGGTGGTGATGGCAAGGTCGCCTGGCGCGACGAGTTTCTCTGCCGACAAACCGGGCCATTGACCATAGACCTTGCCGCCGTTAATGGACTTGCCTATCGTCATCATCACGTTGCCGTGACCGTGATCCGTGCCGAAGCCGCCATTCTCCGCGGCGCGGCGACCAAACTCAGACATGGCGGTGACGGTCACGCGCTTCATCGTATCGCCAAGGTCATGATAGAACGCGGCAAGGGACGCGCTCAGGTCAGCGAGCAGATCGGGCATATCGCCTTTGAGTGTGCCTTGGGTGATGTGCGTATCCCAGCCGCCCAAATCCACGGCAGCAACTTCCACGCCGATCTCAGCTTTGATAAGCTGCGCTACTTGCATCAGCGATTGACCGAATTCACTATCGGGATATTTCACTCCGTTCGCGGGCTGATATTCGCCGGAGACCACGCTTTGCAGAAGTTGAACGGCATCGAGGGTGAAGTCTGCGCGTTCGCCGAGTGCAGCATCAGAGGCGTACATGGAGGAGATGATGTTCTGGAATTCTTCCACTTTGCCTTTATAACGCCCCCCTAAATGAAAGTCGGCAATAGATTGCAGGGCAATGGCTGGAATGGGACCGCGAAGAGATGAAGGTAACATCGCGCCAAAACCGATAGCGCGGAAGGGCGATCCGTTTTCGGTGGCGGCAACTTGCAGATGACGCGCCAGCCAACCCGTGCCGACTTGTTTATCGCCGGGTGTGCCGCGTTCCATGTAATCCATCGCATCGAAGTGGGAGTGAGTCGGGTCGGGCGAGCCGGTAGCGTGGATGAATGCCAAACCTTTGTCATCCCAAATATCTTTTAGTGGTCGCAGGGATGGATGCAATCCAAAGAAACCATCGAGTTCGATGCCGGTTTCATCGTTCCCTGCGCTGGGCTCGGGGATGGCAAGCGTCGGTCGCAGACGGTAATAATCCGCGTCGCCGTGCGGGATGACGGCGTTCAACCCATCCATACCGCCGCGCAGGAAGATGCAGACCATGATATTGGCGCGGGGTTCCTGTCCATTCGGGGCGAGGAAGGCAAAGCGCGGGCGGAATTTGCGGGGAGTCTGCGGTGCAAGCATCCAGGCAGGCAGGGCAGCGGCGGATTTTAGAAAGTCTCGGCGGGATAATGTCGTAGTCATGTTTACCTCTATCGATACTGAAAGTAAGGTGAAGCCAGCAACAAAGCGCAGGCGGATGTTTCAGGGTCAACATCTGAAATGGATGAAATCGTTTCGATCAATTTGGAACGCGGCTCATCCGGCAACATAAACCCCAACAGACGCAGGCTGAGCGCATCCACAATCTCGGATTCGGGCTTACCCGAAAACTCAGACAAGTCCACATGCGAGTCTCGAACGGAATTTGTAGCAATAGACAAGGCAAAGTTCCAGCGAGCCAGCAAGTCATTTGAATTCAACCAAGCCTTCCCAACATCGGGGTAACCGTTCGGCGCAGACCAGAAGAAGGGAACCTGACCCATCACCTGAGTAAGCCTGAACATGGGGCGCTCGAATTCGGTTTCAATGCCCAATTGACGTATGGCAGAGGTCACGAACTCGACGGGTCTTTTCAACTTGCCCGTTCCAAGCGAGGCGTTGAACTCTTCCGAGAAGAAGATCGCCCGCAAAAGTTCTCGAACGTCCCCGCCGGAAGATTGAAAGACTTGCGCAACCTTCGAAACCAAGTCGGCAGGCGGCTCGTCTGAAACGAAATGACGCGCAAGTTTATAGGAAATAAAACTAGCAGTAGATGGGTGCTCCGCCAACAGACGGGCAAGCTGCTCGCCATCTTCGGCTCCCTGCCCGGCGGGAAAATCCACGCTGAGGATGTGCTTGGCGCCGTCATCATGAAAGAATGGCTTGAACATAAAATCGCCCGCATTATCCATGTCGCGCCTGCCGGTCACGGACCAGCCCGTCAACGCGCGCGCCACTTCGAGAATATCCTGTTGGGTATAACCGCCGTCTACGCCGAGGGTGTGCAATTCCAACAACTCACGCGCATAATTTTCGTTCGGTCCGTCCTTGGTACTGGAGGCGTTATCCAAATACACCATCATCGCCGGGCTGTGCATCGAGGCGGAGAGCAAGGCGTGAAAATTCCCCAGCGCGTTCGGGCGGATGACATCGCGGTCATCGCCGGTCTTTAGAAAACGATCCTGACTTTTCAGGATGTATATATTGAAATGATCCGTCCAGAAATGAACCATGCGTTCATACAACTGCCGCGGCGAATAGGCGGCACGCAGCATGGTCGCTTGAATGAGTTCGAAGACAGGCTGGGATGGTTTCGCCAACACCGCCAGTTCTTTGACGGGCATGGTCAATGTTTCGAATTGACTGATGCGCTTCGCAATGGCGGAATCATCGATCTGTTCATACGCCAGTTGACTCTCAACGAACGCCTCAAACCCGGACCTTTGAACTGATTCCACATCCGCAGGCGTGGGTCCCAGCCCGATCCTTTTGAGCGCGTTGAACAGGGACAGGTCATCGTCTGTCGGTGGGAGTTGGGTAGGCAATGCCACAGCGGTGGACGCTGCCCCAGGAGCGCAACCCCATAACAAGGTCAGGGTGGAAGCGAAGCCGGAGAGTTTGAGAAAGTCGCGGCGTGATATTTTGTCCATGATGGGAGTATAGTCAGTTTCGATTATCCCCCGACAACATAGTTGTAAAATTATTGTAAAAAAATTCCTACTGTATACGGTGCGCTCAAGCCGCCGTCCTCGGCGGCGTTTTTCCGAGGAAATCTTGCGCCGGGGACGGCGCAAGGAGCAATTTGTATTTTTCTCGTATTTGACGGTAGAGAAAAAACAGACCGTTCTCACGGTCTGTTTTCGATCACTTTTTTGTCTCTGCGTCGGAAGGCTTATTCTCGCCTTCTTCTTCCTTGCCGCCCAACCCTTCGCGGAAAGATTTGATGCTTTTGCCGATCTCACCCGCCACTTTGCCGATGCGGCCCGGACCAAACACTAGAATAACGATGAGCAGAATGACGATCCATTCTGTGCCGCGCGGTAAACCTAACATAGTACACTCCTTGATTGAAATTCATTTCAATCGTACCATAGTTCAAATGAAAAAGTGGTTAGAGTTCGCGGCGTGAGAATAGACCTTCAAGGAAACGCAGCGCGCGGCGGATCAACGAGCGCAAGCGGGCGAACAAACGATACTGTTCGGGGTGAACATGTTTCTTGGTCGGGATCGGTCCCGTCCACTCGGCAACCAGTGCGCCCCAGGTGAGACCTGCACCAAAGCCAACGAACACCACCTTGTTGCCGCTTTTCAACTGTCCCTTCTCGATGGCTTCCACCGCCGCAATTGGGATGGATGCAGTGGACGTGTTGCCGTAGCGGTCCACGTTGATGACGAATTTATCGAGCGGCAACTTGAGATACTTAGCCGCCGTTTCGATGATGCGGTAATTTGCCTGATGCGGGATGATCCAATCAACCTCTTCGAGTTTCATATTGGCGAGTTCGAGCGCCTCCTTTGTGGCGCTGCCCATCACGCGCGTTGCAAAACGGAAGACCGCCTTGCCGTCCATTCGAACGTAATGCTTGCCTTCAGCAAGGGTCGTCTCCGTGGCAGGATGCCGTGCGCCGCCGCCCAGCAGAGTTAACGAGTCTGCACCGGAGCCGTCTGAATGCATGACAGCAGAGAGCACACCGCCGGGTTTGTCGCTCGCTTGCACAACAAATGCGCCCGCGCCATCCCCGAAAAGGATGCAGGTGCCGCGGTCCTTCCAGTCGACGAAGCGTGAAAGGGTTTCCGAACCGATCACCAAAGCGTTCTTGATCGAACCGCTGCGAATGGACTGCGCCGCCATGTTCACGCCGTAAATGAACCCGGAACAGGCAGCCAGCAAATCAAAGGCTCCCGCTTTTGTCGCGCCGATCTGGTCTTGAACCAGACAGGCTGTGGCAGGGAAAATATATTCCGGCGATGAAGAAGCGACGATAATCAAATCCAATTCGGTGGGAGCAAGGTTCGCCACCTGTAAGGCTTTGATGGCGGCTTCAACCGCCAGCGTGGATGTGAACTGGTCTTCGCGCGCAATGTGGCGTTCGCGAATGCCTGTGCGGTCGCGGATCCACTCGTCGTTCGTGTCCACCATTTTAGCGAGGTCGTCATTGGTCAACACAGGTTCAGGGACGCTCATGCCCCAGCCTGTAATATGCGCGTATGGCATTCTTTCTCCTTATTGATAGCGGCTGAGGATCAAAGTCGCATTGTGACCGCCGAAGCCGAATGAGTTGGACATCACGTTCGTTACATTCGTTTTGCGCGGTTGGTTGGGTACGTAGTCCAGATCACAAACAGGGTCAGGAGTTTCGTAATTGATGGTGGGAGGCAAAATCTGATTCACGATCGTCAACGAACAGATCATCGCCTCCAAGGCGCCGGAAGCACCCAGAAGATGCCCGGTCATGGATTTGGTAGAGGAAATAGCCAGCTTGTATGCCTGTTCACCGAACACGGTCTTGATGGCAGCGGTCTCGCTCTTATCGTTCAAATACGTGGATGTGCCGTGGGCATTGATGTATTGAATATCCATCACCCCAAAACCGCCACTCTTCAACGCAAGGCTCATGGAAATCGCCGCGCCCGCGCCGTTCTCCGCCGGGGCAGAGATGTGATGCGCATCATCCGAGGTTCCATAGCCGGTGAACTCACATAGAATATTTGCGCCGCGCGCCTGGGCATGTTCCAGTGATTCAAGGATCAGCACTGCCGAACCCTCACCCATCAGGAAGCCGTCACGGTCTTTATCGAATGGACGCGACGCCCGCTGTGGTTCGTCGTTGCGTGTGGAGAGCGCGGTCATCACGTTCATGCCTGCCATCGTCAACGGATGGATCGCGGCTTCGGATGCACCCGCCACCATTACATCTGCCGCGCCACGCCGGATCATTTCTGCGGCTTCGCCAACGCCATTCGTGCCGGTAGCGCAAGCCGTGGCAAGCGACATATTGGGTCCGCGTACGCCGATGCGGATGGCAAGATTGCCCGCCGCGCTGTCCGCGATCATCATCGGGATAAGGAACGGGCTAACGCGTTCCGGTCCGCGGTCTTTCAGGACGTCATATTGTTCAATGGTCGTGAGAATGCCGCCAATGCCTGTGCCGATCAAAATACCCACCCGGTCGCGGTTCGATTCATCGATCTTCAAGCCTGATTGTTCGAGCGCTTCCAAGGTGGCAGCCGTAGCCAACTGAGTGAAGCGGTCCATCTTGCGCGCCTCGCGCGTGCCGAACAATGCCACCGGGTCAAAACCTTTTACTTCCGCTGCGAACTTGGTTTTGTGATGACTGGCATCGAAAGCCGTAATAGGAGCCGCGCCAGATTTCCCAGCCAACAGGGCGCTCCATGTTTCTTTTACATTATTTCCCAAGGGGCTGACGCAACCCAGCCCTGTCACAACTACACGTTTTCTCATCTAACTGGTACTCCTTATCAGTAATTTGCATAAAATTAGGACAAGCAAACTTGTCCTAATTAACACAAAATATGCGATTTGGACACGCAGGGAATATTACAGTCTTTTAAGCAGTGAAAGCGCCTGTTGGACGTGCATTCGGTCGTGATCTGCCATAAAACCGACAACTTCACGGAAATTGGTCGGTCCAAAAATGGCGTGGCGGGCTTTGCGTTCCCAGCCTTCAGCCGGTGTATTCTTCAAAATCTCCAAGGTGGCGAGGCGCGCATCATTGAATTCACGCAGCGATGTGATGCCATCCTCGTGCAAATAGTCGCGCTGATTCGCCCACACACCCGTGTCGGGTCTTGGAATGAACGGTTCCTCATGCCCATTGAACAATTTCAATTGCATATGGTGAATCTCGCGTTCGGTATCGCGCAGATGACAGATCAATTCGATCAATGTCCATTCGCTGGCGGCAGGTTTGCGTTTCCACTCATCAACAGTCAAGCGACGCAGGAGTCCATCCATTACCGCGGGCGTGGATGATTGAATTGCCGTGATGGCTTCTTTTGTTTTGAAGGATGGAATCAGGGATGCGAGATTGGTGGACTCAAGGTAGCGGCGTAGGTCCGCTAATGTGCCGTGCGGTCCCGCCTCAGGCGTGGACGTTGAGCCGGGTTCTGCTTCCACGAGATAGGCAGCCAGCCCAAGCTTTTTCGCCGGGAGGATGTCGCGCTCCATATCATTGCCCACCATGAGGACGGGTCCATCCTGCCAGCCGATATGCCCCAGCACTTCGGCATAATAGGCGGTGTGAGTCTTTGAGAAATGGGAATTATCGAACGTAGTGATAAGTTCGAATTGCTCCGGGTCCAAGCCTGCCCAGCGGACTCGGTGCCAGGTTGCGGCGCGCGGCAGGAGCGGGTCGGTAGCGATGACGACACGAAAGCCCTGCGAGAGCGCCCAATCTACAAATGGTTTGGCGTGCGGGTTTTGAGATGTGACGCTTTGCAGGGTCGGAAAAACCTTGCTGTAAAACTGATCGATGTGAGAGTCGAACTCGTCTTTGCCAAGCCCCAATGGCGGGCAAAAGATTTCCTCGAAGACTTCTCGCAACAGGCGTGAGGAATCTTCGCTTTGGTTCATAACTGCTGTGCTGGTCATCAAGGCACGCCCCACCGCAACCGGGTCCAGGTGGGATGCAAAGTTAGTGGTTAGCGCCTTCAGATAAGCTGGGACGAAAACGTCCTGGTTTGTGTTCAGCAGTGTATCGTCAAGGTCAAGCAGGAGTGTTAGCTTCATTAGGTGTAAGACTCCCCCGGAGTCTTTGGGTCAATCTTCTTTTATCTCGAATTTAAAGGGCAGGGCATGACATTCGCCACACCCCACCTGAGGTTCAGAGACGTTTTGTTTTGACTTCTCGCAATATGCCTGAATTTGAACACGGCGCTGGAACAATGCCGCCAGCGGGCGAGTCACGACCGCATTCAACTTCATATATTGGCACGAGTTCGCGCGCGCAATCGCAGGGACCGGGCAGGTTTGGCAAAGATCGGGCGACCATGGCTGGTTCTGCGATTTGAGCAGACGGCATTCTTCCACGTTCTTGCCGCGGAAGTAATCGCCGTAAAAGTGCGGGCACTCGTGCCCGGCAGGTGTCTTCATAATTAGACGCGGGTCACGTACTCGCCAGTGCGGGTGTCTACACGGATGGTGTCGCCAACGTTGACGAAGTTCGGGCATTGCACGGTGAGCCCGGTTTCGGTGGTGACTTTCTTGGTCACGCCAGTGGCGGTATCACCGCGGATCGCCATTTCGGCTTCGACGACTTTCAAATCCACGGAGGTGGGCATTTCCACGTCGATGGGTTCGCCTTTGTAGAAGGTCAGTTTGACTTCCATGCCTTCCTGAAGGTACTGGGCGCTATCGCCGAGGGATTCCCGTTTGATGCCCGGCTGCTCGAACGTTTCTTTATCCATGAAGTAGTACGTGTCGCCGTCGTTGTAGAGGTAGGACACATTGGCGAAGTCGAGGCTTACATCCTGTACAGACAGACCGGAGTTGAAGGTGCGTTCAATGTTAGCACCCGTCAGCAGGTTGCGCGCCTTGATGCGGATGTTGGCATTGCCGCGTCCGGTCTTGTTGTGGCTGTAGTCGATAACCTTGTAGAGATTACCATCCAGTTCGAAGGTGACGCCTTTGCGAAGTTCATTTACATCGATCATACATAGCTTTCCTTGTTTGGTTTTTTATGAGCGGGCGGATTATACCAATGAGTTGCGAATCATGGCTAGGCGGAGTCTAACCCCGAAGGGGTAACAAGATTATAGAAAATTTCATAAAAGAATCAAATCCCGAAGGGATGACATAAATTTGCCATGCTATGACACCCCTTCGGGGTTAGACAAATTACGCCACGATAACTAGAATCATTTGACCCCTTCGGGGTCATGCCAAAACTACAAATACGACTGTCACGCTAATTGCATATTAACAAATTAAACTAACAATACATGCGCTTCGACTTCGCTCTTTCCTAGAAGAATAGCCGTCCTGAGCGGAGGGCGGAGCGGTTTTTGCGAAGCCCGAAGTCGAAGGACGCTCCGCTCACATCGTCCCGATGTCCTTCGGGAGCGCGGCAGTTTATTGTTGGGATAATTTAGAAAATTTCAAAAAGCGTGACCTACGAAGAATTAATGGGAAACTTCGGAGTTGGGGTCTTCGCGCAGGAGTTGGATGGCGTGAGGGAGGACGGAGAAGATAAAACCGAGATTTTCTACTGCGCCTTTGGGGCTGCCGGGCAGATTGATGATGAGCGTCTGCCCACGGATGCCGGCGGTGGCGCGGGAGAGAGCGGCGTGTTTGGTTTTCTTGAGCGATTCGGCGCGCATCAATTCGGCGAGGCCGGGAGCTTCTTTTTGGATGACGGCTCGCGTCGCTTCGGGAGCGATATCGCGCGGGGCGAAGCCGGTGCTGCCGGTGGTGAGGATGATATCCACTTCGTCGTTGTCTGCCCAGTCGCTGAGGGTTTTGCGCAGCGCGGATTCATCGTCGGGGAGGATGAGTTGCTTTAAGACCGAACAATTCTCGGCTTGGAGAAAAGAGGCGAGAGCAGGTCCAGAGAGGTCTTCCCGTTCGCCGCGTGAGGAACGGTCTGAGAGGGTGATAATTCCAAAACGGATTGTCATTCGAACTCTTTTGAAAAGATAAGGTCGTGCTTGGAATGCTTCCAACCGCATTCTTCGTAGAAGCGCATGGCGGAAGTGTTATCGTCCAAAATAAGAAGATAGACTTTTACACAGCCTTTGGCTTGCAGGCGCTTTTCCACTTCGGCGAGAAGTTTTGCGCCAACGCCCTGCCTGCGAGCATCCTTGCGGACGGCGAGATGATAGACCATGCCGCGCCGACCGTCGAAGCCGCCGATGATGGCACCAACGATCTCACCGCCTGTTTCTGATATCAGAAATAGGTCGGGGTCGCGTTGTATTTTCTTTTGAATCTCTTCGGGGGTATCAGACCGCCCCACTTGCATGCCTGCTTCAATACCCTGCCACAGGCTCAATACGCGCTTGTAATCATCATTAAAGTTAAACTCGCGTATTTGAAACTCGGGCATCATACAGAGAGGACTTGTTTGAGTTGAGTGAAAAGGTCGTCGGGCATATATGGCTTCATCAAGAAACCGTTCGCGCCGCGGCTCAGGCATTCTTCTTTGACGTTGGAGCCGGAGGACATCAGCACCCGCACCTTGCTGATATCTTCGGAGCTGCGAACCTTATCAAGGATGTCCAAGCCGCTCTGGCTGAACAGGTGGACATCCATCAGGAGCACATCCGGCTTTACCTTTCGAATGGCTGCAACGACATCGTCATCGGCATCGAGGGCGGTAACATCATATCCCTCCATTTTCAAAAGAGTCTTGAGCAGGGAAACCATGGTGAAATCATCTTCGGCGAGGAGCACTTTTGGCTTTAGCATTCTTGGTTGCTTTCTTTTTCGATGGTTTTGTTTCTTTCTTAGTCGCTTTCTTTTTCGTTTTCGGTTTCTCCAGCGCAGCATTGATGACGTCTTCCACAGTCTCGGCAAAGACGAACTTCATGGACTTACGAATTTCATCGGGCACATCGTCCAGGTCTTTTTCGTTCTGCTTGGGCAGGATGACGGTGCCAAGTCCGCTGCGGTGGGCTGCCAATACTTTTTCCTTGACGCCGCCAATCGGCAAGACCTGACCCCGCAGGGTGATTTCTCCGGTCATGCCTACCTGCGGGCTGACCTTGCGCCCGGTCATGAGCGACACCAGTGAGGTTGCCATGGTCACGCCGGCAGAAGGTCCGTCCTTGGGTTGCGAGCCTGCCGGGACGTGCATGTGAATATCGTGCTTGTCAAAAAATTCATTCGAGATGCCGAACGAGTTGGAACGCGATCGGACATACGAAAGCGCGGCGCGCGCCGATTCTTGCATGACATTGCCAATCGAGCCGGTGATCTGGAATCCGCGCCCGCCGGGCATGGAGGTGGCTTCGACCAACAGAATATCGCCGCCGAAGGAGGTCCATGCCAAGCCGGGAACCACGCCGGGGATGGAGGTACGCTTGTTGAGTTCTTCAGGTCCGAGGAAGATGGGGTTATCGAGATATTCTTCTACCAATTTTGGGTTGATGCGATATTTCTTCTTCTTGCCTTCCGCAATGTGCGTGCCAACTTTGCGGCAGACCGCGCCGATCTTGCGTTCCAAGTTGCGCACACCCGCCTCGCGCGTGTACTGGCGGATAATCATCTTCAGGGCTTCATCGTTGAAGGTGACTTCGTTCTTGCGCAGGCTGTTCTCGCGAATCTGGCGCGGGATCAAATAGCCGCGCGCAATCGCCATCTTCTCGTTCTCGGTGTACCCGGAAAGATAGATCATCTCCATGCGGTCACGCAATGGGCCGGGAATATATTCCAATGTATTGGCAGTGGCGATGAAGAAGACCTGCGAAAGGTCGTACGCCACTTCGAGGTAGTTATCGCGGAATTCGCTGTTCTGTTCGGGGTCGAGCACTTCGAGCAAAGCGGAGGATGGATCGCCGTGGAAGTCGTTGGTGAGCTTATCCACTTCATCGAGCATGAAGACCGGGTTCCTGGACCCGATGCGCCGCAGGGATTGCAGGATGCGCCCCGGCATGGCGCCGATGTAGGTGCGGCGATGCCCGCGGATTTCGGCTTCGTCGCGCACGCCGCCCAACGAAGCGCGGATGAATTTACGTCCCATCGCGCGGGCGATGGATTGCCCGAGCGAGGTCTTGCCCACGCCGGGAGGACCAACGAAACACAAGATCACGCCTTCGCGTTCGCGGCGGATGAGGTCGGTTGATTCTTCTTTTTTGTCATTGATGCGGTCGAGGCGCAGTTTGCGAATCGCAAGAAACTCAAGGATGCGGTCTTTCACATCCTCAAGCCCGTAATGGTCTTTATTCAGCACTTCACGCGCATGGGCAATGTCGAGCTTGTCTTGCGTGCCTGCAGACCACGGCAGGGAAACCAGCGTGTCTAGATAGGTACGGATGACGCCATATTCCGCGGCAGCCGAGGGCAGACGGGAGAGTCGATCCAACTCACGCTTTGCCTGTTTATCTGCCTCTTCGGGCATCTTGGCTTCATCAATCTTTTTGCGGAACTCTTCGATCTCCTCCGATTGCTCATCACGTTCGCCAAGTTCACGCTGGATGGCTTTCATCTGTTCGCGGAGGTAGTAATCGCGCTGGACTTTTTCGATTTCGCCGCGCGCTTCGTTCTGGATCTTTTGCCCGATCTGCAAGACCTCGGCTTCTCTGACCAACAAGCCGATCAATTTCTTGAGCTTGTCGTAGACCGAATCGATTTCCAGAATCTCCTGCGCGTCTTTCAAGTCAATGCGCTGGAAGTTGGCAATGGTGTAGACGGTTTGCAACGGGTCTTCGAGCGAAAGGATGGAACTCGTCAATTCCTCCGGGAAGGAAGGAATCATCTGCGTGATGGCTTGGAATTGGTCGCGGGCGTTGCGGGCGAGCGCATCCGTTTCGATGTTCTTCTCGTCATTTTCAGGGGCGCGGATAATCTTCGCTTTGAGATAGGGTTCCTGTTCAACGAAGTCACCCAGGCGAAAGCGTTCCATGCCCTGCACCAGTAAGCGGACAGTTCCATCCGGCGCGCGCAGCAAACGATGAACCGTAGCGACCGTTCCCACACGATACAACTCATTGGGACCAGGCGTCTCCTGATCGGGGTTGAGCGCGGCAACGAGACCGACCAGTTTATCGCCGGCGACAACGTCATCCACCAGCTTGATGGAACGCGCCTGCCCCACCGTCAACGGGACGGCGGTGTTGGGGTAGACGACCACGCCGCGCAGCGGCAGGATGGGCAAAGTGTCGGGGAGAGTCATTCTGTCGTTGTTGCTTTCAGATTGCGGGTCGTGTGAGCCGTCTTCCTTTTTCTGGAATTGGGAAAAGAACGAGTTCATGAATTGGTTCGAAAATTCATCGTCCGATTCACCCATCATCTGGAGAAAGTTTTGCAAGCCGGATTGCCATTTTTGTGCAGGCATTAAATGTTTAACCTTTGGATAATTCTTTCGGGAGGGTAATGGTCAGAAAACCGTCTTGGTATTCCGCCAGCGCATCGTCCACCTCTACAGATCCGGGAAGCTTGATCACGGTTGTGAACTTGCCGGAACGTATCTCCATTTGGTGGTAGGCGTGTCTTGCTGGGAAATGTGGGCGAAAGCCCATGATGTAAAGCGTGTCGTTCTGGACCAAAACGTCGAAGTTCTCTTCGCGCATCCCCGCTATTTCCATGCGCACAATATAGGCGTCTTCGGTTTCATAGACATCGGTTGGAGGATCCCAGATGCCGGACTTGACCTGCCAACTTACCGCGTGCAGGACGCCGCGCCTGACCTCCATGAGTGTTTCACGAGTTTTTCGGATCACGGTAGGCATAGGGAACTCCTTACTTTTCGCCGAATTGTTTTAGTACCCCCGTTCGGGATCGAACCGAAAACCCTCTGCTTAGAAGGCAGATGCTCTATCCATTGAGCTACGGGGGCAATTTCTTACATTTTACCCGACAAGAGTGCGTCGCACCAGACGGGTAGGGGAACACTCAAAGTCTGTTAGTAGTTTGGCTCAAGCCGCCGTCCTTTGCGAAGCATCCTGTGGACGGCGGCGTTCTGCGAGTAAATCCTTCGCCGAGGCTTGTCCTGAGTTCATCGAAGGGACGGCGAAGGGAGCAGGTCATCTACAAACTTTTAGCGCGCCCACGGGTAGTCTTGATCCACTAAAGGAGACGAATCTACTCTTTAGACAAATCCTATTTATTAGACGTTATCGGAAATAACTTATATGCCACCGTCCCGAAGGTTTGAGCGAGTAAATTTAATGCCGAATAACAACCTTCGGGACGTTTTTTTCTAATTACCGATAACGTCTATTCTATGGGCTGCTGGCTCAGAATGGGTCTTAGCCCACGGTACACGCGCGGACCGGCGATGGTCTTCAAAATCGTGTCGGCAGGCTTACCCAATTTCTTGCTAAGTTCCTCGGCAGACATGGGGATGTTCCCATTTGCGAGGAACATGCGGAAGATCGCCTCAACGACGGCAGTGCGCTGACTCACAAAATCGGGCAGTTGGGCACAGTGACTGATCAACGCATGTTGAACACCATCCACCGGTTTGACTTCGGCGGTCTGCGGGTCGATCCAGTCGATCAGTTCGCCCTCTTCCATATTTGCAAAGGCTTCCTGGTGCTCCGGGCATAGGAACGAGCGCAGGAAGATGTGCCAATCGCGTTCGTTTTGTTTCCACCAATCAAAGTCGATGTGGAAAGGGGTTTTGGCGTTCGGCTTTAGGAGGCTCACGCTGCCACCTCCTCATCGAGACGGAAGTGCAAGTCGCCAACGTGCTTGAAGACCGGGTTTGATTCCAAGGCAAAGAAAATTGGCGCAGGCGGCACACGTCGAACCAGATTGACCGCCGCATAAAGTTCCTGCGCGTGGACGTGTCCTTGCGGGTTTGATTTGGATAGTTCACGCATGACCATTAAGAGTAAGTCCTCGAAGGAGCGCTTCTTTTCCCAGATCGGGTCGAGCGCTTTGAAATCAGGCACATGTACCACCATGCGGTCATTGAATTCCGCGGTGATGGGTTGTTTGAGCGTGGCAAAGACAAAGCCGCCATCCGAACCGACCATGACCGTGCGCACCCAATCCTTTGCTGAGCGCTGGCTCTTCGCCTCGACGATTACTTCGCCGGGGTTCTCGCCCTTACGCACCTGCACCAACGAACCGGGGATCAACTGGTGCGCCTTGTACCATTCGCGCAAGCCGAAGACGTATCCGTGTTCGAGCACCACCCAGGCAGGGATACGTTGTTTGGTCTTGCCATCCACCAGGGTAAAACGCACACGCGGAGTTTCATAAGCGGTTGGGAACAGTTTTCGCGTCCGCTGTGAGACGGGCAACGTCCCTGCGCGCAGATGCGGGTAGATCAAGGTGATCGTCACCGAAGAAACTTCTTCGCGCGAGTCGATTTCGTTCACGGTCAATTCGTCATCGAGTTGGGCTTCCAATGCCAGCATTTCAGGTGTTAGGGCGCTGCGGTCGTGAGAGACGTCCATGTAGCGCAGCGGCGGCGGAACCTCCCGCACAAAGTCCGGTTCGAGGCGGCGCAGACACCAAAGTACCTGCCCGGCAGGACCCACTTCGTCAAAGCGGTTATCGTACTGCATCGCATAATTCAATGAGAACTCGATCAGTTTGGGATTCACACCCGTGGGCAGTTCTGTATCTTTCATCAAGTCCGCAGTGGTGAGCGGTTCGCCGCCAGCCATATCCAAAACGGCTTCGACCAGATTCAATTGACCTTCATTGATATCCACCAAAAGCGCGCGCGGGAACCAACGCCCCGCAATTTTGACCAAGCCATCGTCGGCAGCAAACGCCTTCTCGATCTTTTTCTCAAGCGACGGTCCATGTTCGCCGATGATCGCCGCTGCATTCACGTCGTCGCTGCCGGGTTTTACAACCGGCTCGTCGTTCAACGCATGAGAAGCCAGCCCGGCGGCAAACAAGCGCTCGGCATTATCTTCAAACTCAACCGTGAGGACATCGAATTCACCCACCGCCGGGTTCACGCCCGGGCGCACAGACGCGACCTTGCCGCGCTGCCAGCCGATCGCCGGGAAAACCAATTGATCGCCAATGGAATATTTTTCCTTGGGAAGGAACGGCTTGCCGGCGGATTTTTGTTTGTTCTCCGCAGCCTTGCGCTCCATTTGGATGCGCGTTTCGACAAACTCAGAAACGAGATCCCTTATCGTAAGCGGGGTCTCGCGTTCAAATAGAATCGTATGCAGATTTTCTACGTCTTGGGATGTGACTTGAAGATTTAACCAATATTCGTTGGGAAGTTTAAATTCACCGATCATACTCAGCCTTGAAGTGAAGGATTCCTCTCGCGAGGCGTATTGATTATACCTTCCTTGCGCCAAATCTCACAGGTTTCGGGTTGATGTAAGAATGCACACAATTTCTTCATCCTGTTTTTACTACTTTCACTTAAATTCGGGAAACACCATACAAAAAGGACTACGATGAATAAAACAACTTTATCCCTCACTTTATTGTTGACTCTCTTTCTTCTCGCCGCATGCGGAGGAAGCACGACTCAGACTCCGCCGGATGCGGCTACACCTACTGAAGCCCCCGCCCAGCCGACAGTGCTTCCCTCCGCCACAGACACCTCCGTTCCAGCCACAGAAACGGCTCCTGCCACCGATATCCCAACAACTGAAGCCGCCGCCACAGGAGCGATCAGTTATGCCAGCCAGGTGATGCCCATCTTCGAGACAAAATGCATTAAATGTCACGGCGTCGAAACCAAAAAAGAAGGCTTGGACATGCGCACCTACGATGATCTGATCACCGGCTCCCGCAATGGACCCGTCCTCACACCCGGTGATGCCGTGAATAGCCTGCTGGTCCAGTTGATCGAGCGCGGCAAAATGCCCAACCGCGGACCGAAAGTGACGCCGGAAGAATTGCAAGTCATCATGGATTGGGTCAACCAGGGCGCGTTGAATAACTAACTCACCTTACGCACCTGCGCTTCGACTACGAGCGGGACGAGCACCCTGCTCTCCGCTCAGCGCGGCTGCCGCCCTGAGCGGAGCGACGAGTGAACGTCGAGGAGCGCAGTCGAAGGGCAAGGGATGCAAAAAGCAAAATCGCGTAAGGTGAGTAACTAACAAATTCGCTCATGCAGGGGCTTAGCCCCTGCATGAGTTTTAAAGGGTGGGAGATGATATATAATGGGCAAAACCCATGAGCGAACAATCATCGTACCAACCCAAGCCCATCATCCAGCCGCAGCGGAGTCAGTTCCTCACCAATTTCAAACTGCCCGACATCAGCTTCTGGCAGGACGATCCCACCACCCTGCCGGGCATCAACTTCGCTAAAATGGCGGGCATGACCCGCGGAGTCATCATCCGCGCCGGGCAGGGGTCATTCGAAGACAAGGTCTTCAAGACCTCATGGAAAAATGCCAAACTCGCCGGTTTAGTGCGCGGCTCCTATTGGTTTTACGATAGCCGCGTCAACCCCAAACGACAGGCGGAAAAATGGGTGGAGATCATGGGGAACGACCCCGGTGAAATGGAAATGTGGGGTGACTTTGAAGACCGCTACGGCGGACCCTATACCGGCTGGCGTCACTGGTTCGACTTCATGGAACGCATCAAAGCCTTATTGCCTGAAAAGAAATTAGGGGTCTACACAGGCTACTACTATTTTCAAGAATTCGCTGCGGGCGTGAATTACTTCGCCCAATATCCCTTATGGATCGCCTGGTACAACCCCACCGAACCGCTCGTCCCGCCCATCTGGCAGGACTGGACCTTCTGGCAATTCACCTCCAACGGCGACGGCGCTCTCTTCGGCGTCGAAAGCAAAGACATCGACCTGAACTACTTCAACGGCACCGAAGAGGATTTTCTAGCGCGTTATCCAACCACGCAAACCCAAGCCACCCTCGTTGCAAAATTTGGCAACACCCTCGTCGAATATAGGAGAGTCTCATGACCCAATACAGCATGACCCCACTCAACAGCGGAACACGTCTGCGCGCCGACCACACCACCTTTGCCACCGTCATCACATCCTATGGTCGCGGTCAATTGGTCGTGGGCGACGAAATCTGGGAAGCCCCTGCCGATGGAAACGAAGTGAAAAAAGGTGACAAATGGCTGCATGTCACCTCCGTAGACGGAGTCAACCTGACCGAACGCGGCTGGATGGCATACATCCACAAAGGCGTGGCGATCTGCAATAACTTCACCGAAATTGTAGAACCCCCACCGCCCGCGCCGGTCTTCCCTGAATCATTTGTGCTCACTGATCCCAGCGGCGCGAAAGCAGAGTATGTGTTCGTGAGGGTGATCGAGGGATAGGGGATTTTAATCTTCCGCCGTCAAAGCACTAGTTGGGTGCTTTGCTTGTCTCAAAGAAGGATGGAAAGAAATTGAATACGGAAGTTTTGGAAATCTACAAACCAATCATTCGTGATGGAATCAAGATTGATGGAATAGCGGGAGAAACTATTCCAAAAGACGCCAAAGGGCTTATCATCCGAAAATCTTTTATTCTGTCTTACGACAAAAACTTTGAAAGATATTGTAATAATATTCTGAGTGGAGTTTTGGGTAACCCTCAAAACGAAACATTAAATAGATTGCTTGTTGTTATCAAAAAAGATGACCAAGCAAGGATTTATCAAAATTTCCCATTGAAAGCACGTATCAGGGCAAAAAGGTCTGTAAAAGCATTTGAGTTAGTGCGACAAGACGATATTGTCGACATAGTTGGAATTGAATTTTCGGATGCTATTTTTAATCTGGATATTGAGAACGGGGACAAATTTATTTGGTTGTTCAGAATAAACTGGAAATTTGGCTTGTACTTTGACTTTTCTGGACAATTGTATGTAAGCAAGTTATCTGAAGAACTTGCCGATTGCTATAGACGTTTACTGTATCTCGATACGTATTCCTTCCTCGAAAACGAAAAGCGGCTGAAAGAATTGCTCGATGAGGGTTGGTTTCCCTTCATACAACTGATAGGCTCTCGATTTCAACGCCTCATAGATTATTTTGCGGAAGAAAAGAAGTACGTCTTTCAGGTGGAAAAAATATTGGAATATTTCAGCAATGAAGAGTTTATTAGGTTCTCATCAAATTGGTGGGCCAATCCAATATTCAATGAAAAGCGTGAAATTCTCGAAGCAGGGATTGAAGCCTATTTTCAAGGAACGAAATCAGGCTATATTAATGCTATAAAGACCATCTCTACAGAAATTGAAGGCGTAATTCGCGTTGCGTTTTTTAATGACTTTGGGAGAAAGCCAACTACGCAGGAAATCCAACACCACATAACCACCTTAGGTGAGAAAAAGTTCTCAGCAGTAGGCTCACTTGGCTTTCCAAAACTTTTTTACGAGTATTTGAATCAATCAGTATTTAAAGGCTTTGACCAAAAGACAGGAGAGATTCCCCCTAGCCGTCATTCATATGCACACGGAGTCGCAAAATTTGAAAACTATACTCAGATAAGGGCACTCCAATTATTACTAACCTTAGACCAAATCTATTTCTTTTTAGGATAATATCAAATAGATGAAACGCACCCAACACAGCGCGCATCCGACAAGTAGGAGTCTGCGCGATTTCTGGCAGGTTTCAACGCCTCGGCAGGATTCCGTTTTCGAGCCTTCCCTGTGTCCCACCCACTTGCGGTTAATGCAAGCCGTTGGGCGGCAAGTTCAATGCTCAGCCTCAAGAAGCAAGTGTTCTCATCCGAAATAATCTTTTGTAGAATCCGTTTGATTTTCCAAGCCGAAGGAGAAGATAAGCCATGGCACATGAGACGTTAACACATAGACTTGCTCAACGTGATGACCTTGATTCACTCAAAGCATTAATGGACACAGCCATATCCGAGAACCAGAAGGCATTTCTTGATGAAAGCCAAATTACATCAAGCAGGGCAATTATGGGGCTTGATACTCAACTTATTGATGATGGAACGTATTTTATTGTTGAAGCCAATGGTCAATTGGCGGGTTGCGGGGGATGGAGTCGTCGTGCAACCATGTATGGCGGGGACCAAACACCTGGGCGGAGTGCGGTTCTTCTTGACCCTGCGAAAGACGCAGCAAGAATTCGCGCCATGTATACTCATCCCAGTCACACCCGCAAAGGAATAGGGCGGTTAATTATCTCGCTGTGTGAAGAGGCTGCAAAAGCCGAGGGATTCGCGAAAATGGAATTGGTAGCCACGTTATCAGGCGAACCACTTTACCGCGCTTGTGGGTTTGAGCCTTACGAAGAAATCGTTGATGATCGTGGCGGTGCGGGAGTTCCGCTCTTGCGAATGAGAAAGTCATTGGCATAAAATACTGTCCAACAAGGTGCGCACGCACCTGACACTTTAATTTCAAAAATTAGAATGTACCAAAAGATTAGACAAAAGGTATAACACCTACTGAGATAGATAAAAGGAAATAGCAATGACCAGAGAAAAAATATTATCCGATGCAGTTGGCATCTACTTTTTATAAGTTTTTTGTTTCTGTTTCTTTATGGGATTGCTGTGTATGATTACATTATGACTGTAACTCACAATCAAGGTTACTTCGAATATCTTCATTACAACTAGTACATCGTAAAGTAAGTTTTTGACAAAAGTATGCAACTGATAGAAAATAGGCAGATGAACAAACAACACATACAACTCAGTCCAATAGATCGAGAGTATCTCGAAGCCTTGATCAGCAAGGGCGAACTCAAGGCAAAGACCTATCGTCGCGCGCTTTCACTGCTTGAATTGGATCGTGGTCAAACCTATACAGCTGTGTCCAAAACGGTCAAGATAACCATCGCGACTTTGTCCACATTGGCCGGTCAATATCGAGAAAATGGATTACAAGTTTTGTATGATCGTCCGCGCTCCGGCAGACCCATCCAGATTGATGGGGAACAACGTGTAAAAATCACTGCATTAGCCTGTAGTACACCACCAGAAGGACACGCCGAATGGAGTTTGCGCCTGTTGGCAGACAAAGTAGTCGAGCTTGATTTTTGCGAGCAAATCTCGCATACGCATGTGCGCACGATCCTAAAAAAAACGTCCTCAAACCGCACCTAAAGCAAACCTGGTGCATTGGCACATTGGATAGTCGCTTTCTGGCAAGGATGGAAGTGCTATTAGCACTCTACAAACTGCCTTACGATCCGAAGTATCCGGTGATTTGTTATGACGAGCGACCCTGCTTCTTGATTGGTGAGACAGTCGCGCCACTGGTGATGCAAAGTGGCCGGGTTCGCAAAGAACATTATGCGTATGAGAAGCTGGGCTCCTGTGCTTTACTGGCGATGATCGAGCCATTGACCGGACAACGGTTGGTACAAGTTCATCCACAGCGCACCAAAAGAGAATACTCTCTTTTTTGTCAGTCCGTGGCAGCGAAGTATCCGAACGCCGTCAAAATCAGGATGGTTCAGGATAATTTGAATACTCATGACGCCAGTGCTTTCTACGAAAATCTAGCGGCAGATGAAGCTCTGGCTTTGGCAGAACGATTTGAGTTTTACTACACACCCAAATCAGCCAGTTGGCTCAATATGATTGAGATTGAGTTCTCAGCACTTTCCAGACAGTGTCTCAATCGGCGAATACCAACCCTGGAAAAGCTGGAACAAGAAATCCTGGCTTTGGTAGCGGAACGTACTGAACAAAAAATCAAGATCGATTGGCAATTCTCCATCCAGACTGCTCGCTCCAAACTCAATTCACATTACGTTGCCCTCCAGTCTGCCAATGAAAAATTCAAGGTAACTTAGTTTACGATGTACGTACCACGCTTTACACCATTACCTCTTTTTTATCAAATCCACTTAGCGGAAACTAAAGATTACATGATTTCTACTTTCTTGCCTCCCTCGCCCTT
>JACPVC010000097.1 GCA_016191955.1 Chloroflexota bacterium | reverse complement strand
TGTCATGCTGAGTAAAGCCACGGCGGAAAGGGATCGCCATTCCAAGCCAAAGAAACAAGAGCTTCAGCCGCGGATTACGCGAATTTTCGCGAATTGGTTTTAAAATCAGTGCGAATTCGCGAAATTCGCGGCAAAAAAGGGTTTGAAAATCCTTGTTTCTTAGTAGCAAAGCGAAGCATCTCTACGATTATCACAGAGACCCTTCGCTTCGCTCAGGGTGACACAAAGTTAATTCTCGCTCTGGCAGGGGCTAAGCCCCTGCCAGAGCGGATGTTTATATTTTCAACAAATTCTTCAACCCTACCAGCAACGCGCCCTCCTGTTCGGGGAAGACGGTGCGAGGGTCGAGCAGAACTTTATCATTTTCGGTGCGGGCGATGATGGGCGGATTATTCTTCCGTAATGCGCGTAAAAATTTATCGGCAGATTTGACGTTGAGTTCAAGTAAATACGTCGGGATGGATTCATCGGGGAGTGAGCCGCCACCCACTGTGGACTCGCCTTGCACGACATCCCCTTGACCCAACTCATCCCGCCACGCCTCTGCCCGACCTCGAACCTGTTCCAGCGTTAATGACATCATCCTCACGATGGGGATTTCCCGCTCCGCCTCATCCTTGAGATAGTGCGTGAGCGTTGCAGATAAGCCTGCCAAACAAGCCTTGTCCGCGCGGACGGCCCTAGCCAGCGGATGCTTTTTGATCTTGTCGAGGAATTCTTTTTTACCGATGATGATCCCCGCCTGCGGACCACCCAACAGTTTATCGCCAGAGAAGAGGATCACATCCGCGCCTGCTTGCATGGACTCTTGCACGGTTGGTTCGTGGGAGAAGCCGTATTTGGCGGTGTCGTACAGCGCACCGGAGCCGAGATCGTCCACGACGGGGATGCCCGCTTTGTGAGCGGCTTCGACAATATCCTTGAAGTCAGGTTCTTCGGTGAAGCCGACGATCTTGAAATTGGAACGGTGCGCGCGCATGACCAATGCAGTGGATTCTTCAAACTCAGTGGTGTAATCCGAAACGCGGACTTTATTGGTCGTGCCAACCTCAACTAACTTCGCGCCAGATTGTTTCATCACATCGGGCACGCGGAAGCCGCCACCGATCTCAACAAGCTGTGAGCGAGCGATGACCACGCGTTTTTTATTCGCCAAAGCAGAGAGCGTGAGCAAAACAGCCGAAGCACAATTGTTGACGACGAGCGCTGCTTCTGCGCCAGTCAATTTTTGCAATAGCGCTTCTGCATGGATCAAACGCGAGCCGCGCTTGCCAGTTTCGAGGTCGAATTCGAGATTGGAGTAGCCGCGTGAGACAACATCCATGGCGTGGATGGTGGCATGACTCAACGGGGCACGGCCGAGGTTGGTATGGAGGATGACTCCGGTGGCGTTAATGACCGGGTGAAGAGTCGACACCGTCCATGCGGTGAGAGTGGATTCGGCTTCGGCGAGGATAAGGTCAATAGATGGCAACCCAACTTCGGGATTAAGTTTGAAGCGCGCGCGGACTTCATCCAATGTGTGGCGCAGGGCATCCAAAGTGAGAGAGCGACCAAATTGCGCAATCAGTCGCGCGGTCGTTTCGGTTTGTAAAAGCTGTTCAACGGAGGGAAGGTTACGAAGAGTGGTCATCATGGATTGTGGGCGGACGGCGGTTGGCTTTCTCGCGAATGCGAATGAAATACTCGGCAGCGATGAGACCGCCCGCAAGACCGAGAATGACGTAGAGTGTGACGAGTCGTCCAAGTTGCAGCCAGGCGAGTGTGGCGCCATACACTCCCACCCACATGGCTTGACGGATAAGCACGTTGGCGTCGGCGGGCGGGTCGGCTGGGAAGCGTTGATGAAGATAAAAAACGATGGGAAGCACGGTGCCGGTGAGCGCCATGAGAAGCAGGGCGAAAAATCCCCAGCGCGACCAGACGAAAGGCAGGGTCATATTGATAATGAGATACAAACCACCCCAACCGATAACAGCAAGAGCGAGCGCGGATAAACCAAATGGTTTGAAATTAAGATTTTCATCCATTGGCAGAATTATACCCGCCTTGCTATGTCACCCTGTGGCAGCGCGCTCTTTCGCAATTGACACATGCATCATCTCGGGCGCGGGTCGCTACTAAGAAACAAGGATTTTCAAACCCTTTTTTGCCGCGAATTTCGCGAATTCACACTGATTTTAAAACCAATTCGCGAAAATTCGCATAATCCGCGGCTGAAGCTCTTGTTTCTTTGGCTTGGAACGGCGATCCCTT
>JACPVC010000096.1 GCA_016191955.1 Chloroflexota bacterium | reverse complement strand
CTGGGCGCATTTGAAGAAGATCAACTCATCGGCTTCGTCTTTGGTTTTCCGGGCCTCGAAAAAACTCCCGCCGGTCCGCGCCCCAAGCATTGCTCGCATCAAATGGGCATCCACCCCGAACATCGCGATAGTGGCATCGGCTTCGAACTCAAACGCGCGCAATGGCAAATGGTGCGCCACCAAGGTCTCGATCACATCACATGGACGTATGATCCCCTGCTCAGCCGCAATGCGCATCTCAACATCGCCAAGCTCGGCGCGGTGTGCAGCATGTATCGTGAGTCCGAATACGGCGAACTGCGTGACGGTCTTAACGCGGGGTTACCCTCCGACCGTTTTCAAGTGGATTGGTGGATCAACTCGCGCCGCGTCGAAAAGCGACTCAGCAAACGTCCGCGACCGACGCTCAAGCTGAATCATATCTCCCGCAGCGGACTACGTCCCTTTTACCCGCCTCAATTCTCCGAAGCAGGCTTGATGCGCCCACCCGAGCATGTGCCTGCCTTTGAGGACCGCCTCCTGCTTGTCGAGATTCCTACCAACTTCATGGATATCAAAGCCAAAGACTTCCCGCTCGCCCGCGATTGGCGTTTCTTCAGCCGCGAGTTATTCGAATCCGCCTTCGCCAAACATTACATCGTCACCGATTTTATTTTCGATAGCAATCAAGGCAGTCCACGCGGGATGTATGTGCTGACGCACGGCGAAAGCACATTGGATGAGTTTGAATAAACCTCACTCCGTCATTGCGAGCCGCAAATAACAAGAACGCGGCTCGCAATGACAGGAGTGCGTCGCACCAGACTTAATGAGACGAGTCTTCCCGACAGGATTCTGCTCCTTAAGAAGATTAATTCACCCGTTTGGTGCGACGCACACACGGCTTAACGCATGAACCGCCCTTTCGAGCGGTTCAGCGGTTGGATGGGGAAGAGGATTTCGAGAAACCTTATCTCACGACAAGGACTATCTCCGTACGGAAGTGTTGTTCTTGTTGTCGCTCATGGCGGTCATGCCTACGGGGTGATAGGTCGGTTCGGGGCGGTTGACGCTATACGAAGGCATGGGATTGGGTCGCGGCTTCGGAACGGGACGCGGGTAATTGCTCACGGGTGGATTCACTTCCTGGGGTGGAGCAGGCTGAACGGTCCGGGGTTGAGGCGCGGTGTACGTCGAAGCGGGGACGTTGCGATAGGTCGAGTTGCGGTCATAAACATCCGCCAAAGTGAAGAGACGTTCGCCAGCCACAGAGAAGGTACCGATCAACAAAACACGGATGAGCCAGACCATGCAAGCCACAAAGATGGGAACGACTTTCGTCATCATCTCCTGACCGACCAACGCGCCACCCAATGCGTTGTGATTTTGAATCGCGACCGAAACGCCCCACCAGGTAAGCATGGCATTGAACGCCGCAGCCAGCAGCCATGCGCCAAAGAGATACCAAACCTCGGCGGGTTCATCGCGCCCCTGTTCGGGGGTGAAGATGCGGGCGATGCCGGCGAAGTCGATGGCGCAAAAGGCAAACGCCAGCACAGACGACCAATACATACCCGCAAATTGCAGATCACCCAACACGTCGCGCAGGGCGAACGAGGTGGTACCGAAGTTGAAGACTTCGAAGGCGAGCAATGCGAATAGGATGATCGTTCCAAAGATCGCGCCGCGTCGCAGCGACACATTCTTCAGGAATGGTACGAGTCGGATATGGAAGGAACGGTTCATGGGAATTCTCCTTTTTAGAACCAAAGAACAGGACAAACTATCTAGCTCTATATTAGAACACTTGTTCTAATTTGTCAAGTTAACGTTTTATTGCAGGAGAATTGCCGATTTCATATCTCCCCCATCGCACATACCTCCGAGGTCTCGCAGACCTCGGAGGTTTCCATTCAACGAACTAATTGCGGCGACGCCCGCTGATGAGCGAGACGTAGTACAGCAATTGTAAAATGGCGGTGACCAGCCCTGCCACATACGTCAATGCGGCGGCGTTGAGGACATTGCTCACTCCGCGCATCTCGGCTTCGGTTTGGATGATGCCGCTGTCGGCGAGCATGCGGCGGGCGCGGGCAGAGGCGTCAATTCCACGGGCAGGGTCACTAGCGCGAAGAGTGCGCCGCCAGAGAAGACCAGCACGCCGATCCAGGCGACCTGCATCAGTTGCAGGAACAAACCGATCATGATCAGAATCCAGCCGAGGTTGGAGCCGATGTTGACCAGCGGAACCAACGTGCCGCGAAACTTGAGCGGGAAGTATTCCTCGGCATCCTGCTGGGCGTGACCGAGTTCATGCGCGGCAATCGCCAGCGCCGCAACGGAGGGACTGTTCGCCACACCGCCAGAAAGATAAACGGTCTTATCACGCGGATCGTAGTGATCGGTCATTTCGCCGGGTGTACTTTGAATCTGTACGCCGCGCAGTCCGCTCGAGTTAATGAGCCGGCGCGTGGCTTCGTAACCGGTGAAACGGCTGCCCGCGGCGACGCGGCTCCATTTGCTGTAAGCTGCTTTCACATACCATGATGTGATTGCCATCAGAATGAAGGCGGGGATCATGTACATCAAGTATGTTGGGCTTAAGAAAAACATTTTGTTCTCCTTTTGTTATCTGGTTCAATAAGTGCGAAACTCGCACTCAACCTTTAATTTTCAACCATCTCCAGCAAGATTCTGACCGCTTCATCCAACTGTGGGTCCTTATCCGCTTTGCGGTCGTCTTGGGTTAGTTCCACGGGGTAATCGGGGGTGAGACCGATCTCATGGATGGTGTTCTCTTTCGGCGTCAGCCATTTGGCAATCGTGATGCGCACCGCGCCGTTATCGCCCGAAAGCGGAATCCAGTTCTGCACGGAGCCTTTGCCGTAGGAGACTGTTCCCAGTAGTTTGGCGCGCCCCGAGTCTTGCAGCGCGCCTGCGACAATTTCAGAAGCGGAAGCGGAACCTTCGTTGATAAGCACGATCATCGGGATGCTCGTGTCGGTTGCCATGCCGCCGGGGACGACCTCATATGTGGTGCGAGTCCCATCGCCATATTGTTCGTAGAGGACAACGCCCTCGCCAATGAATTGCGAGGCAACCTCCACAGAAGTTTGCAGGTAGCCGCCGCCGTTATTGCGCAAGTCGAGGATGATGGCTTTGGGATTCTGCGGCATCAGTTCCTGCAAGGCGGCGTTCAATTCTGGCATGGTGTTGGAGCCGAAAGTGGTCACCTGAATGTAGGCAATATCGCCTTCGAGCATTTTGCCCGTTGCAGATGCGATAGTGATGCGCGCGCGGACAATCGGGAATTCGAGCGGCGCATCTTCGCCTTCACGCAGGACGGTCAACACCACGGTCGTTCCGGCGGGACCCAGCACCTTGCGGCGCGCGAGTTCGGCGTCGATGCCGGTCATATCTTCGCCGTCAATGGCGATGATCTTATCGCCGGGCAATAAACCTGCCGCTTCCGCCGGGGAGCCAGGGATGGGGCTGGTGATGGTCAGGTAGTCGGTGGTCGTATCAACATATGCGCCAATACCTTCGTAGGAACCTTCGAGGCTTTCATTGGCTTGCTTGTAATCTTCCGGGTCCATGTAAGTGGAGTGCTGATCGCCAAGCGCCTGCATCATACCGTCGATGGCGCCGCGCATGAGGACGATATCGTCCAGGGGCTGGTCTACATAATTTTCATGGACGAGATTCCACGCCTCCCAGAATGGGGCAAAGAGCGTTTGCATTTCTTCGGGAGTCGCGGCTTGTTGTTCGGGGGAAGTGGTTGGCGGGGGAACTTCTGTGGGCGGTTCGCCAAAGCTAAAGCCGCTGTCTCCGCCAAAGGGCAGGAGATGACCGGCGACGAACCCACCGGCAAATGAACCCAGCCCAACGAGAGCAACTACCAAAACAAGCAGGACCGCTTTTAAAGTCTTATTCACAATAGCCTCCAATGGCTTATCGCTTGTCTAATAATTGAGTAAAGGAAAGATCGTCACTTCGTTTACCGAATTATGCGATACTTTGTAACATACGCAGTAAGATACCAACAGGTTATTAAAGGTTGCTGAATGAATTGTCCGATTTGTGTAAGAAATCTGCTCTGGCTGGGGCTAAGCCCCAGCCAGAGCAGATTTTATTCGGTGTCCCCGGTCTGATTATCCTTGTCCTTGTTCAATTCCTGGAGCGTGCGATGCAATTCTTCCATTTCATCCGTTTTTTTCGATTGGTTCGCGTTCAGCGATTTGACCATCGTTTCGAGAACACCTTTTCCTCCGCCGGGGCGGGTTGAACCGCGCGCAACAAGATACATGAAGAAATTCGAACCGAGGACCAGCCCGATAAAAATCAACGCGCCGATCAGGACTTTATTTTCTTCCATACGTTACTGCCTTTCCAAAATGGTCTTCAATTCGTTCCAATCCGTCAACTGCGCGTTGGCGCTGCCTTCAGGGAAGGTCTCGTGACACAGGATGCTGAACAAGCCCGACTCTTTCGCAGCGCGGGTGGTGCGGTGGATGTCGTCGATCATCACGCATTTCGACGGGTCGCTTTCGCCTGCGGCTTGCATTGCAAGTCGAAATGACTCGGGCATGGGTTTGCAGTACGGGGTGATGGCGTTCACATCCACAATGATTTCAAACAGGTCGCGCAAACCGAGGGCGGTCAACACTCTGTCGGCGTGGTGAAGATCTGCGTTGGTAAAGATCAGGTTGCGGGTCGGGAGAGAAGCGATGATCGCGCGCAGGGTCGGGTTGGGAGACAGATAATCCGTCAGCGGCAGGTCATGCACATAAGCCAGGAAATCCGGTGTATCCAAATTGTGATACTCCTGAAGTCCGCGGGTGGTGGTGCCGAACTGCATGTAATATTTTTCGCGCAAACTTGAAACCTGCTCGGCAGGGATGTTCAAGCGTTCACGCATGTAACGGTTCATGCGTTCTTTGATGGCAAGCCACAAGCCCGTGTTGGGCGGGTAGAGTGTATCGTCGAGGTCGAAGAAGATGGTGGTAAATTGCATGGCGCGATTATAATCGCCGCATGCCCATTCGATTACTTACCCCTGAAGTGTCTTCACAAATCGCCGCCGGTGAAGTGGTGGAACGTCCCGCGTCTGTAGTCAAGGAATTGACTGAGAACTCGCTTGATGCAGGCGCGAAAAATATTTCGATCTCGATTGCGGATGCCGGGCGGACTCTGATCGAAGCAGCGGATGATGGACATGGGATTCCTTCAGGCGAATTGGAGTTAGCCGCCGCGCGTCATGCGACCTCGAAACTGGTCCAGTCCGATGACCTGTTCCACATCCGAACCTTGGGCTTCCGAGGCGAAGCGCTGGCATCGATTGGCTCCGTCTCGCAGATGACGCTCACCTCGCGTGTGGTTTCTGCCCAAGAGGGCGCGCGTCTAAAAGTGGACGGGGGCGTTGCAGGAAAAGTCGAAAAAGTCGGCGCGCCGGTTGGGACAGTGGTGCGCGTGGAAAATCTTTTTTACAACGTGCCTGCGCGTTTGAAATTCCTGAAGACCGATGTGACCGAACGCCGCGCAATCGATACGCTCGTTACACGCTATGCATTGGCATACCCGAATGTGCGCTTCAAAGTGACCGACGGGAAACAAGTCACCTTGCAAACGGCAGGCGATGGCGACCGACGCGCAATTTTGGCGGCATTGTACGGCGTGGACGTTGCCAAGCAAATGCTGGAAGTAATGGCGAGTGAAGAGGGTCTGACGTTGACGGGATATATCAGCCCGGTTTCGTTGACTCGTTCAAATCGCAAAGAAATTACCTTTTTTATCAACGGTCGCTGGGTGCAGGAAATTTCGCTCAACTCAGCGTTGTTACAGGCATATCATACGCTGTTGATGGTGGGACGTTATCCGCTCACGGCGTTGTTCCTTGAGATGGCTCCCGAAGATGTAGATGTGAACGTCCACCCGACGAAGGCGGAAGTGCGGTTTAGGGCACAGGATAAAATCTTTAGTTTCGTTCAACGTTCGGTGCGCAAGGCGCTGCTGGCGTACACGCCCATCCCGGCGGTGTCACCTCAGTTGTGGGGGTCGCGGTCGGTTCCGTCTGAGCCGAGGACCGTGGGGATCGATTGGTCGATTGGGCATGACGAGGTCTCGACGATGGACGATGAACCGGTCATGGAAAGTGATCGACCATCGTCTACGGTCAATGGTCAATCGTCGTTTTCAGCCGGTGTTCCACTCCTTCGACTCATCGGTCAGATCGGTGCGACATATTTGGTGGCGGAAGGTCCCGATGGGCTGTATCTCATCGACCAGCATGCGGCGCATGAGCGGGTGTTGTTCGAGAAGTTGATGGCACAGCATGAGAATAAGAGCATCCCTTCGCAAGCCTTGCTGGCTCCAGAAATCGTGACACTGCCGCCGCAATCCTCAAAGGTGTTGACCGAACAATTGCCGTTCTTGAATCACTTCGGTTTTGAAGTGGAAGAGTTTGGTACGAACACGTTCCAAGTACGCGCCATGCCGGTTCTGTTTGCGGGCGGAAGCCCCGCCATGGCGCTCAAGGCTTTGGTGGAGGATTTTGAAGAGGATGAGAGTCCGCTTCAGGCGGAGGTGGAGGCGCGGCTGGCGGCGAGAGTCTGCAAGCGGTTGGCGGTCAAGGGCGGGCAGGCGCTCACATCCGAAGAACAGAGAAGCCTGCTGAATGATCTCGAGAACTGCCAATCGCCGCGGACTTGCCCACATGGCAGACCGACGATGATCCATTTGACGGTGGACATGCTGGAACGTCAGTTCGGGCGCAGAGGAGCGCGATAACGCGAAATACTATCTCGCGCTACTCGTGTAAAGGGCGACCCTTCCTTTGCGCAAAGTAGTTATCTACTATTTTGACGGGTCGCCCCTACTACGTAAGATAAGTAAAAAATAAGTTGGTAATTTTGTTAAGTTGGGGTGAAATCTGAGCGCGAATACGCTAAAATTGATACATGCACAGTTTGACGGATCTCTCCAAACGCGATCTTGAAATCCTGTTCGATCATATCCAGGCAGCCATTGCGCTGGTGGACCGGGATGGGAATCTGATCTCGTGGAATTCCGCCTTCGATGTCGGCAAACGCCTATCTCCTGACGTGAATAATTTGAAAGACCTCTTCCTGCAAAAAGACTCGGAGATCATCCGCGTGAAACTGGCAGAAGGCGTAAAAGACCATTGGGCGGGCGAGTTTGCCATCACCGAAACGGATGCCGCTGTGTTGTGCGATTTCTGGCTGGTGCCGACGATGAATGAGAAAATGATCTTCATCGCTGAACGTATCGAATCGGAAGCGGACGCCGAGAATATGGTGGATAAACTCCGCAAGCAGGTGAAACTCTTCCAAGTGGAAAGCGAAGTCTCGAAGAAGTTGGCACGCAACAAGCAGATCGAAATGGAAGCGGTCCTCGCACAGGCAGAAGAAGTGGCGCACGTGGACCCGCTCACCTTCCTGCCGAACCGGCGCACGATCATCAAAGACCTGCAAAGCGAAGTGATGCGCGCCGAACGCTATCATTCGCTCTTCTCCATTTCAGTGGTGGACATCGATCATTTCAAGACCATCAACGACACGTATGGGCATCCCGTCGGAGACGAAGTCTTGCGGCATGTTGCCCTGCAACTTCGCGACAGCGTCCGTCATCCCGATGTGGTGGGACGTTATGGCGGCGAGGAGTTCATCATCCTGCTGCCGAATTCAGATAGCAAAGCCGCCGCCGAACAAGCCAACCGCCTGTGCCGCGAGATCCGCAGCAAGGTGATGCGCTCGAAAGAGCATGAAATGCATGTCACCATCAGCATCGGCATCGCCCAGTTCCGTCTCGGCGAGGACTCCTGGCATAGCCTGCTCAAGCGAGCAGACAATGCAATGTTCGAAGCCAAGAACCGCGGACGTGACCGCTGGGTAATTGGAGATTGATTTTTTGTATCTATGAAAAGACTCCTGGACAGGAGTCTTTTTTTGTTCTCCCTTATATTTCATATTAGACTCAAAGCGGCGGGAGCACTTATGCGAGACGTCTTTTAAGTTCTTAACGCAAAGACGCAATGTCGCAAGGAAAAGATATAGCCTTGGCGTCTTTGCGTTAAAAGCTTTGCGCCATTTGTAAAACGTTCAAATAAGTCATACTCACCTTACGCGATTTCTATGTAGGGGCGACCCGTCCAGGATTTACCAGCCGCAAAACCTAAAAGGGAGGGTCGCCCACGGACAAGAAGTCTTTTCGTGTAAAGGGCGACCCTCTCTTTGCGCAACATTATCTTCTTCCATATTGACGGGTCGCCCCTACTGTGTAGGGTGAGTTAAGTCAAAATTCAAATACCATAGTGAATGCTTGGCTCACTTTTGCTTTCACATCCTGCATGGACGGCGCGGGGTCGAGTAAATCGGCTAATGAAACAACCGGTTCCGGTAAACCGCAGGGGATGATGCCTTCCCAATATTCCATGCTCGGATTCACGTTCAATGCAAAGCCGTGGCGGGTCACGCCATGCACATCCACTTTGACGCCGATGGCGGCGATCTTGGCGGGTTTCTTTTTATCTTCAGGTTTGCAATGGATACAGCGCGAATGGACATCGGCTTGAATCCACACCCCCGTCTTGCCAGGGCGTTGACCGGAGGCAATGCCATATTGCATTAAGACACCTATCAATATCTCTTCGAGTTTACGGATGTAACCGACATAATCAGACCTGACAATAGACCTGTCAGGTCTCACAGAGTCATCTTCCAGATCAAAAGACTCTCCCGGAGACCTGACAGGTCTTAAAGGATTAAGGGGAATCAACGGATAGCCCACCAATTGACCGGGTCCATGGTAGGTGACGTCTCCACCGCGGTCCACCCAATAAGTAGAGATGCCACGTTGTTTTAGCTGTTCTTCATTCCAAAGCAGGTTTTCCGCGTTGCCTTTACGCCCGAATGTATATACGTGGGGATGTTCGAGTAACAACAAGGTCGGCGAACGTGTCCCCTTTGCAATTTCCGCCGCGTATGCGTCCTGCAATTTCCAGGCGCGTTCGTAATCGATCAAACCTAAATCTTCAACGATAAAGTTATTCATCACTCACCATGAATTATGTCTAACGACATGTATTAGCTGCATGCGATTTGTTAGCCAGCCCAAATCTGTTTTCCCCACTGCTTATTCACCAATCCAACCCTAGAGGCGATGAAATCAGCATGCTTTTCTTGAAGGCTCAGAAAATATACGACCTGAGGAGTGCGGAACCAGTAAACTTTGCTCGCATTCAAACGTGTTTGATATTCCTGGACAAGCCTCTGAATATAAACGCTGCGTTCTTCGCGTGGAAAGTGTTGATAGACCAATACTGAATGACCAGTCTGGAAAGTCTCAACAACTTCATCCCAATAAATATACTTTGCAGAGTTCCGACGACCTTTGGCTATCGATTTCCTTTCAATTCCATTATCGGGATCATAAAAGATGAGGTCACAGGCTGCAAACTTTTCTCTGACACGCTTGAAATATTCTGCGCGAAAGCTAAGTTGGTCTGCGAGTATCTCGTTGAAGAATTCTGCACTTGGTAGAGTCTGGGCGCTTTCCACCAGAGTTACATTTCGCCCCCGATCAAGTATTACGCATTTGTGAAGCAGGTCAAAAAGTGATGGGTCATACTGACGCCAGAGTTGCGGCATGTTGAGATAGCTAATGAATTTCCCATCCGTTCGACCATCATCCTCAGTCAGCATCCAGCATATCCCGACTCTAAATTGGCCACTGTCTGATAAGAGACGCAAAAGTCCATATTTTCGATAGTCATTGACATCACCAAAATATTGATTCTTCATTAATGCGTCCTGTAAAATGGACTGACTAACATGTCTTGATAACGATCAGTGTTAAATCTCAACAATCATTTGATCATCAATCATAAATCGTAATTTACCCAAATATTCTTCGATACAAATCTGATTCCAACAACTCGTTCGGGTCGCAGCGCTTCTTTAATTGCTTGAACTTCTTCACCGTCTCTTCGCCGTAGAATGCCAGCGCGGTTTCTGCCGTCGTCTCGCTGTTCTTGGCAAAGTAGAAGCGCCCACCGTGGGCGATGATGATCTTATCAAATTCCTGTAACATGGCAGACATTTTCGCGCGAGTAGAATTTTTCACTTTGAAATCCAACGCGAGCGAGAAACCATCCACGGAGTGAGTGAGCAGAAATTTATCGGGGCGGTGACGTTTGGTCACGCCGAGGTAGGACGGCATTCCACGCTTCTGTGAAAGTTTCAAAACTTCTGTCCATGCGGCTTCGGCGGTCTCTTTGGGGAGGAAGGATTGATATTGGATCAACCCGTCGCGCCCGTAAGAAAGCTCCCAGTTTGGGACATAATCTAAAAGGAAGTGAAATGCTGCATGAGGCTGGCGAAAGGTATGCTTGGGAAGAGACACAATATATTTTGCAATGTTGACCATGCGCCAACCCAAATTATTCGCAAAGGGTCGCATGAAATAATGCAGCAAGCCCTTCGGGAACACACCAAAAATTCGCGGCGGCAGGATTTGATTCTTCAACTTCATCGTCTCTTGCGGGTTGGGGTCTTCGCCTTCGTGCAGATAACGCGCGGCGTGGATCTGTCCGCGCCCCAAGCCGGAGCCGCCTGCGAAGGTTTCCATCCAACCGACGATGTAATCGTTGTGCGGCGCGCCGTCGTACAGGGCAGTAAGGTGTCGGTTGAGATTCTGCACGGGGAGGGCGTCCACAACTAAAAGTCCGGAGTAGATGCGCTTCATCTGCAAGGTAATGGACGTGAAGATGCCAAGCATCCCATAGCCGCTAATCATCGCGTAGAACAAATCCGCATTCTTTTTGGGCGAGCAAGTCACTTCCGCGCCCGTCGGCAATGTGGCAGTAAATTCCAACACATGTTCGCCGATGGTGCCCATCTTGAAATTATTTTTGCCGTGGATGTTCGCGCTGAGGCAGCCGCCGAGAGTCGTGCGCATCGTGCCAGAGACGACGGGGGGCCACCAACCCTCCGGCTCGACTTTTTGCCAGAGCTTTTCAAGCGTGACGCCGGGTTCGCATCGCACCAAGCCGGTAGCTGGATCCCATTCCAGAATCTGATCCATCGCCGTCATATCGAGCACGATTCCCCCGCCGTTGAGCGCGGCATCGTTGTAACTGCGCCCGGCTCCGCGTGCAGTGACGGTTAACTCGTTTTGTTTTGCAAGTTTGAATGCAGAATAGATTTCTTCAGTCCCGCGCGGCTTGATGAGATACGCCGGGGCATCGAGAGAGTGACCAAAATTTTCGAGTTGGGTGAAGGTTGTACGCATGATATTGTTGGGGACAATGGACCGTGGACAGTTGACGGTGATTGCCGTCTACGGTCTAAAAAGATAACCGCCTGAAAACGAAAGAAGGAATATGCCGAATGACAAACATGATGTACCCCCAGAAGAAGGGCGTGTAGATCGATTGTTTGCGTTTCTGCATGGCTTTGTAGATATCGTCCACGGCTTTTTCGACCGGGATGGCAAAGGGTGTCGGTCCCACCGCGGCTTTGAGCATTTCGGTTTTGACGAAACCCGGCTTGACCGTCAACACGTTCACGCCGTGACGTGTGAGGCGGTTGCGAAGCGCTTCGAGATAGGTATGGACGCCCGCCTTGGAGGTGTTGTAACCGGGGTTGCCTACCCGTCCGCGATCACCGGCGACGGAGCCAATGCCGACAATCTGCCCGGCTTTAGCAGACTGGAACATCTCTGCCACCGGGTTAAGCCACGCCATCGCACCGATCAGGTTGATTTCCACCATTTGGCGGTCGTTCTCGAAGTTGTATTTGTCGTTGCCGCCGGGCGGGTAGTTGATTCCCGCCATGAAAATGAAAGCATCCAAGCCGCCAAGGTCGGCTACAATTTTTTGTAGCAAACCCGGAACTTCCTTGTAATTCGTCACGTCATGAGGATATGCCAGGGCGCGGGTCTCACCCACAGACTGGTTGATCTCGGCACACAGGGTATTCAGTTTATCTTTTTGGCGGGCGACCAAAGCGACTGCATATCCCTCTTTGGCAAGTTTTTTGGAAAGAGCAGCGCCCATTCCCACGGAAGCGCCAACCACAATGGCACGGTGGCGCGGATTCAACGGTGTGGCAGGGGCAAGTTTGTCCTGCGAAGTCCTCGCAGAGGGAGTTTTATCGAAGGACTTGGACGAGTCGGACACGTTAACCTCGGTATTAAGTATTTATTCAAGTCATTCTAACACAGTCCATAAATGACCCTGCGAGTCGGAATTGAAAGTGTATAATATTAAAAATGTTACTTTGAGCGATTTCAGATGCCAAACACAATTCCCTGAAAATGAGTGACAACCACAGCAAGCATGGAACAGTCTTCACCCGCGCATGGGAGATTATCTCCCAGGATAATACGATTCCGCCGGATGAGAAAAAAGCGATCTTGAAACTGATCCAGGTCATTGTGGAAGCGCGGGAACAGACGACAGATAAAAAGGTGGGAGACGACGAAGAAAAAACCATTACTCATGAAGTCATTTCAAAACATTCGTTGATGATGACCGTCAAGCACCAGGCAGATGAACTGGATGCACTGAAACGCATCAGCCTCAACCTGACCTCGAACCTGGACCTGCAAAAGGTGCTGGATGTGCTGGTGGCAGAAGCCATGAGCCTAATCAAGAATGCGTATTCCGTACATATCTTTCTATACGAACGCGGCGAATTGGAATTTGGCGCGTCGTTGGACGACAAAGGGGAAAGGAACAAACCCGTTTCAAAGCCCAGGAGCGACGGGCTGACCTATACCGTTGCCAGGACCGGCAAGCAGATCATCGTCGAAGACATGAAGAACCATCCGCTCTATAAAGAGGCGCCCAGCCATTGGGTGGGTTCCATTGTCGGTACGCCGCTCAAATTCAAGAACGAGATCGTAGGTGTGATGAATATTTCAAAGCGGGTGGTGGGCAAATTCACGCGCTCTGAGTCGCGTCTCATCAGCCTGCTGGCAGACCAGGCAGCGGTGGCGATCTTCAACGCCAGCTTGTATAAGCGCCTGGCGCAGATGGCAAATACCGATAGCGTCACCGGGCTGCCCAACCGCCGCGCATTGGACGAACGCCTTCAAGAGGAATGGCGTCTTGCCGAGCAGACGCAGCTTTCCTTTTCTGTGGTCATGATGGACCTAGACGGTTTCAAAGCCGTGAACGACACGTTTGGTCACAACGTCGGCGATGAATTGCTGTATTCCCTGTTCAACTTTCTTGCCCAACGGATGCGTGCTTCCGATTTCCTTGCGCGGTTCGGCGGCGATGAACTGACCCTTGTGATGCGCAACACCGACCTCGATGCCGCGCGCACCGTCACGAAAAAAGTCATTGAACTGATGCAGGAATATCATTTCGCCTTCCCGAAGGGCAAAGAGATGAAACTGGGCATCACGGCTGGGATCGCTGTCTACCCCACTCATGCCAACAACCCCAGCGATATGATCCGCGCCGCAGACTCGGCGTTGTATCACGCCAAAAAATACAATCGCGGTCAATATGCGATTGCCAAAGGTGTCACCGGAAGGTTAAATCCGACTCGGGTAAAAGACTCTTCCTGAAAACCGCTGCAATTCAAAGTCACGAAGTCGAGGCGATGGGGTTATATCCATAAACGAATTCAGGAGATACATAATGCCCCGCAAAGTCAAACTCATTCTCAACCCCATGGCAGATATGGGACGTGCCTGGAAGACCGCCAACGATCTGCGTCCCATCGCGCAGGAATTCAAAGGCGAACTCACCTGGAGCGGAACGGTCTACCCCACTCATGCCATCGAACTGGCAAAGCAAGCCGCCGAGGAGGGGTATGACTTGGTCGTCGCCGTGGGCGGAGACGGTACCGTGCATGAAGTGATGAGCGGGCTGATGCAAGTCCCTGCGAACAAGCGCCCGATCATGGGCATTGTGCCCATCGGTTCAGGCAACGACTTTGCCTACTCCGTCGGCGTCACCCAAAAAGCGGACCGTGCTCTTGCACACGCCCTCAAAGCGGAAAGCGTCAAATCTGTTGACATCGGTATGATGACCGATGAGCACGGTCGCAAGGAATATTTCGACAACACGCTCGGCATCGGCTTCGACGCGGTGGTCACCATCCGCTCGCATAGGCTGCCCATCGTCAAAGGTTTTTTGATGTATCTGACGGCGGTCATCCAAACCATCCTTCTGAACCATGACCCTGCCAAACTTACTATCGAAACCGAAAAGGAGAAATGGAAGCCAACTGCGTTGATGGTCACGCTCTGCAACGGTCCGCGTGAGGGCGGCGGATTCATGCTCTCGCCTAATTCGAAGAACGACGACGGCACGATGGAATTCGTGATCGTCAACAAGGTCTCGCGCGCCATGATGTTCCGCCTCGTGCCCGAATTCATGAAAGGTACGCACATGCGCTTCAAGCAGATCAGCATGGGAGAGTATAAGAAATTTTCCTTGTCATCGGACCATCCACTTTACATTCATGCCGATGGGGAGATCTACACCAGCTTCGGCAG
>JACPVC010000101.1 GCA_016191955.1 Chloroflexota bacterium | reverse complement strand
GATGCGCCATAGTAAAAGTCCATATCCTGAACGGTGAAGGCAGGTTGGGTTGATTCCATGTTCGAGATTGTATCAAAGATTGGCAGGGAAAAATAAAAGTGAGGATGAATGTCCCGAAGCAGAATCAAGCCCCGGTCAAGTTTGAGGCGGTATAATTCGCCCCAATGAAACGTACGCTCATCTTTTTTCTTCTTTCCCTCCTGATTGTCTCCTGCGGTTCTTCATCCACCGATACAACCTCTGACTCCCCTGCTCAATACATCGAAAATAAAGGCTCCGATACCATCGTCAACCTCGCGCTGGCGTGGGCAGAGACGTACCAGGCTGAACGCCCCGATGTGCGCATCTCGGTAACGGGCGGCGGATCGGGCACGGGCATTGCCGCGCTCATCAACGGTACAGTGGATATTGCGAATGCGTCGCGCAAGATCAAGGATGAAGAAATTTCCGAGGCGCAAGGCAAGGGTATCGATCCGCTCGAGCACATCATCGCACGCGATGCAATTGCCGTGATCGTGAATCCGCAGAACCTGGTCCGCGAATTGACGTTGCAGCAGATCTCCGACATTTACAGCGGCAAGATCACCAATTGGACAGAAGTGGGCGGTGAAGACCGACCCATCGTTAAACTCTCGCGCGAGACCAACTCGGGCACACATGTGTATTTTTTGGAGACGGTGCTGCGACTCGGAAATAAAGAAGATAAAACGCTATTTTCAACCGACACACTTTTGCTGCCATCTTCTGAAGGGATCATTTCCGAAGTACGCAGTAACCCGAATGCAATCGGCTATGACGGTCTCGGTTATGTGCCCGATGATCTAAAGATGATCGCCATCGCCGAAGAAGAAGGCGGCGAGTATGTGCTGCCCGCCATCGAAACCGTGAACGATAAAACCTATCCCATCGCGCGCGATCTTTATATGTATACCGATGGCGAGCCTGCGGGAATCGTGAAAGAATATCTCGATTGGATCCTCTCCGCCGAAGCGCAGCAGATCGTCGCGGAGCTAGGTTTTGTGCCTGTGAAATAAATTATTCGTAGGGGCGCAGCAATGCCGCGCCCCTACAAGGTGATAAATGGAAAAATCTTTAAACTGGCGTGAATTCATCATCACCCGAGCCATCAAGGCAAGCGGATACTCCGCCATCGTCTTCGTGCTGCTCATCTTCTTCTTCCTCATGCGCGAAGGTCTGCCCGCGCTCAGCGAAGTGGATGCAAGCTCGCTGCTCAGCCTGCGCTGGTATCCCATCGAAAATTATTTCGGCATCCTGCCGCTCATCACCGGCTCGCTCATCGTCACCCTCGGCGCGGCGCTGATCGCCGTCCCATTTGGAATTGGTACCGCGGTCTACATCTCCGAAATTGCCCCGCGTTGGATGCGCGAAATTCTCAAGCCTCTGGTTGAGTTGCTCGGTGGACTCCCTTCGGTGGTGTTGGGATTTCTCGGTATCCTTGTCGTCTCTCCCAACCTGCGCATCTTACTGGACCTGCCAACGGGTCTCACCGCGTTTACCGGGTCCCTCCTCCTCGGCGGGATCGCCGTCCCCACCGTCGTATCCGTTGCAGAAGATGCGCTCGACGCCGTGCCACGCTCCTACCGTGAAGGCGCCTGGGCGTTGGGCGCCACTCCCTGGCAGACGATCTGGCGTGTGACCCTGCCTGCCGCAAAATCGGGCGTGCTGACCGCCATCATGCTCGGTGTGGGACGTGCCATCGGCGAAACCATGACCGTGATGATGGTGACCGGCAACGCTCCTGTATTGGCGCTCAAACTCAACAGCCTGTTCTCCCCCGTCCGCACGATGACCGCCACTATCGCCGCTGAAATGGGCGAGGTCGCCAATGGAAGCGTTCACTATCACACCCTCTTCCTGATCGGCATCATCCTGTTCCTCATCTCGCTAACCGTGAACGTCATCGCTTCATCCGTCGTTTTCCGTGCCAAGAAGAGAGCGGAGAGAATCCTTTCGTAAAATACTTTTTGCAAACCATACTTTACAAATAGTACTACTTTTTGTAAAGTACACTTTATAAAAAGTTCAGCCAACAAAAATGATGAAACTCCTCGCCCGCAATCGTCACGCCGTCCAACGCATTGGATACAGCTTCATCACCCTCATGGCAGTGGTGACGGTGCTGCCCATCGTCGGCACGGTCCTGTTCATTCTCTTCAAAGGCGGCTCCGCCATTTCGTGGGAATTTCTCACAAGTTTCCCTCATGATGGCATGCGTGCAGGTGGCATCCTGCCTGCCATCATTGGCACACTCTACCTGACCATTGGCACAGCGATCTTCTCCGTTCCGCTTGGGATTGCCGCCGCAATTTATCTCTCCGAATACGCCAAAGATACGCCGCTCACTCGCACCATCCGTCTGGCAATCATCAATCTGGCAGGCATCCCCTCGGTCGTGTATGGACTTTTCGGTTTGGGCTTGTTCGTGCTCTTCCTGCAATTCGGTACCTCCATCCTCGCCGCCTCGTTGACGCTCTCCATCATGACCCTGCCCGTCATCATCAGTACCGCAGAAGAGGCGTTGCGCTCCGTGCCGCAACAGTTCCGCACCGTGAGCATCTCCCTGGGTGCCACCCGCTGGCAGACCATTCAACGCATCGTTTTGAAAGAAGCGCTGCCCGGCATTCTCACCGGAGTCATCCTCGGCTTGGAACGTGCCGCGGGCGAAACCGCCCCCATTCTCTTCACGGGTGCGGCGTTTTTCCTTCCGCGCCTGCCCCAATCCCCCTTCGATGCGACGATGGCATTGCCGTATCATCTCTTTGTCATCTCCACGCAAGTGCCCGAAATGCCGATTCAAATTCAATATGGCACGGCGCTGGTTCTTTTGGTTTTCGTGCTCACCATGAACATCATTGCAACGGTGATTCGTTCGCGGGCACGAGCGAAACGTCAATGGTGAGACTCCGGTGGTTGAGTAGCCCCGCATGCTCTTGGCGGGGCGTATCGAAACCACCACTTTAAAGCAAAGATAAAATTCAAAATAATCATGAAATTGGTGGTTTCGATACAGGCTTCGCTGTCGCTCAGCCTTACTCAACCACCGAGTACATAAAACATGACCGATAAAATTATTATTGATAATCTCTCCCTCCAATACGCCGACGGCGCGGAGTCTCTGCGCGGCATCAGCATGGGAATCCGTCAGAATGCTGTGACCGTTCTCTTCGGTCCGGCAGGAGGCGGAAAGTCCACACTACTGCGATGTCTCAATCGCCTCAACGACCTGACCGACATCAAAACCAGCTCAGGTCGTATCCTCATCGACGGCAAAAATATCCTCGACCCCAAAACGGACGTCATCGCCTTGCGTCGCAAAGTGGGCATGGTCTTTGCCAGACCTGTCCCATTGCCGATGAGCATCCGCGAGAACATCACATATGGAATGGAACTTGCAGGCGAAAAGCGCCGCTCCAAATTAGATGAAGCGGTCGAACGCAGTTTGAAACTCGCTGCCATCTGGGACGAAGTCAAAGACCGCCTCAACGACCCCGCCATCGCGCTCTCTGGCGGACAACAACAACGTGTCTGTCTCGCTCGTGTGCTGGCGCTTCAGCCTGAGATCATCTTGCTCGACGAACCCACCTCGGGTCTTGACCCCATCTCCACCGGCAAAGTTGAATTCGCGCTTTTGGAATTAAAGAAACTATACACCATCATCCTCGTCCCCCACTCTGTGCAGCAAGCCGCCCGCACCGCCGATCACGCCGCCTTCTTTTTACAAGGCGAGTTGATCGAATACGACGAGGGCAAAAAGATGTTCACCACCCCGAAAGAAAAGAAAACCGAAGATTACATCATGGGAAGGTTTGGATAAAATGAAGTGACAGTCACCTTAAAGGTGACTGTCACTTTTATAGTGTGCATGCAAAACATGTCAGGTAAATTGCTCCCTGCGCCGTCCTCGGCGCAGAATTCCCTCGTAACACGCCGCCGGGGACGGCGGCTGGAGTGTTAACCGCTGACAACCTTTGTATGCACACCTTTTATACCTACCACACCCTTTCCAAATTTTCGTTCTCCCCCACTTTCCGCCCCACCTTCGCCATATCGATCCACTCGCCATGGATTTTCACGCGCACCACATCGGCGGTGAAATCCGTCGTCGTGCCGTTGCCGTTGCTGAACAGATACGACCCCACCGCATAAATATCCGCCGGGACGCTCAATTTCTCGAACTTGCGGATTTTTTCCGGATTGAACCCACCCGACACAACGATCTTCACGCTGTGACAAAATTCCTTCGCCGCCTCTTTCCACGACACAGGCAGGTCCCAACGTTCCCAAGCCGAATCCAACGCCGAACGGACGTTGAACACCAGCCGCGGGTTGACTCCCAAATCCAACGCCGGTTCGCCAAGCGGCTGGACGGACACGTCGCGCAGGCTTCCGCTCGTATCCAAACGTATGCCATATAACTTGTATTTCTCTGCTTCTTCTTTATTTCCAGCGTCCATCAACTCACGATATTTGGCGAACAGCCCATCCAACACACGCAGCGAGTCTCGCACCGAATCATTGTTGAAATCCACCAGCGCAATGCGCGGAATGCGTGCAGGCAAGATGTGCGAGAACTGCATCATCGCCTCAGCCGTATCGCCAAGGAAAGAGGCGATGGCAGCATGTGCCACCGTCCCACCGCCCGCGCCGCCCCACCAATCACCTTGCGCGTCAGTCGAGACAAAAGCGCCCAGTTCCTGGGCATGGTCCTTGTTGAAGCGTAACAAGGCGATATTATAAGCATATCCATCCGCAGCTTGCACTTCATGAACATCGAAACGAGCCGGGAAGAACAGCACCGGTTTGCCGCGTGCCGCCACAAGCGTTTCATAGACGTTTGTGGCTACACGACTCGAACGAGTCAGGATTCCCAAAGTTGGAGTTTCAAGCAAAGCAAAGTCACGATACCGTCCGCGCACCTTGATGACCGGCTGGATCTTCAACGGGTCGCCGTTGTATTTGACCGTCGTCCCATCCTGAACTGCCCACACTTCGAGCTTGTCGGATGTATCGACGAACGTATCGCCATCGTAATACCCGGTGCTGTGGCGCAGCATCGCCAACGATTTATCCACGCCCACGACGGTCGTCTTGCCCATGCGCCGGGTAAACCACTGCATCTCCACTTCGATGTCACCCACAGCGATCTGTTCAGGAGAGATGCCTTCCGGCAAATTATGGTGATTCCCCGAATAGCTATATCCCTCCCTGGATAACGCCGTTAACATCCGGTTGATATTCTCGAAATATTTATCCGAATACCAGCCGCGCCGCATCCGTTCGATGTCTAATTTAAAAGTTTCGTTCGTAAGTCGTTTACCATCAAAAATGGACATGGTTCCTCTTTCGTAATGCGTAATTCGTAATTTACGGGTTACGCATTACGCGATCTCATCTGTCGATTTAACGATATGCATCCCGGCCTGCGCGAACCAGGCGTACGCATCATTCGCCGCTTCGGTATGGTCCACCACCCCAGGCACCACCACCGCTGACGAACAGTCGTCGAGCAAGTAAACTTTCTTGGCAAGTTCGGGCTCGGTCGCCAGTATATCGTCGAGCAGGTCTTGGACCGTCCATGCCACACAATGACTCTTCGCCTGCCCCGCGATGTACAACTTATCCACCTCTTGAAGATGTTGAATGAATTGCGGGTCATGCGTACCAAGTACCTCGCCCATCGGACCCGTCAGCACTTCGGGACCGACGACTGAGTAGTTTTCAGTGAAAGGTTTATCGCCTTTGATGGCGAAATACGGCTGGTCAATGCGGGCATGAGAATGGAAGAAGATAGCTTCTTCAACGGCGGGCACAAGCGCGTGACCAATTCCGCCCAACATGGCGTGATAGGGCCAGATGGTCAGCGCATATTTGCCGGTTTCCTTGAGCGTCTCGGCGTAATGGAGGATCATGTGTTGACCGTATTCCGGCGCGATGTTGAATTGAGCAGAAAGCGCCGGGTTGAACTTCCATTTGCCAGATTGCAGTTCGTCGACGTGGATGTCAGTGTACGGGGCGGGGTGATTCCCATCCGCATCGATAAAGAAGATGGGATGAAAAATCTGCTGAGACATATGCGTGTCCATGGTGGCGATGATGTGTGTGAGCCTGCCGAGGTTGCGGTAAATAAATTTGCACAGGCGGACGTTGTCTTCCACAGCGCCGTTGCCGCTGCGCCCACTTACGAAGAGTTCGAAGCCTGGCATACAAAATGTATTTTGCACGTCGATCAGCATCAGTGAGATTCGCTCCGTCGAAGCGGAGGCAGGCTTGAGGTCGTGTTGAAGCGCGAACTTATGGGCATCCTCGGCACAGGCGGCGTAGTCCACTTTCCAGATTTCGCCCACGCGGGCTGAGTCAAAAAAATCGGGGATGGGAAGCTGGGTCATAAAATCTCCTAGAGGAAAACGATCTCTTTCGATTTGAACTGATACAACATGGCAGGCCGATGCGCGCCTGCGGTATCTTTTTTGCCGGTCTCTTTGAGAAGACCTGTGGCGAGCATGCGTTTGCGGAAGTTGCGCTTGTCGAGCTTGTCGTCGATGATGCATTCGTACATGCTTTGTAATTCGGAGAGACGGAATTGCTTGGGCATCAAGCCATAAACGATGTTGCTGTAGCTCACTTTGGCGCGCAGGCGTTTGACGGCGTAGTTCACGATCTCTTTGTGGTCGAAGGCGAGCTTGGGGAGATGGTCGACGGGAGACCAGGTGAGGTCGATTATTTTTTCGGATGCGGGCTGCGGCAAACTTTGCCATGGGATCAGCGCGATATACGCCACGGTGATGACGCGTGAACGCGGGTCGCGCTTGGGTTTTCCGAAGGTATAAAGCTGCTCCATGTAGACATCGCTCACGCCCACCTTTTCGACGAGTACACGCTGTGCGGCGGCATCGAGCGACTCGCCTAATTCGATGAACCCACCCGGCAGAGACCAGTCACTGCGGAAGGGTTCCTCCACGCGTTTGACCAGCATGACCTTGAGACGACTCTCATTGACCGTAAACAGGACAAGGTCAACGGTCACGCCAGGGGTTTCAAAACCTTCATACTTAGTGTTCACCATACACTTAGTATAGTGTTTTTTTCGGCTTTGTCAAGAGAAAAATTCAGGCTCCAGATGAGTATCTGGAGCCTGAAAGTCACTGTGGGTTAGACGTCGCTGTGGCACCGTGGTGACACTTTCAGTCTGATAAATTTCGTAACCACACTATTGGGCTGAAACCCGCACTACTTCTTTTTGCTGGCAGGCTTCCCGCCTTTTGCAACCCGCCGATAGGGCGGCATGTTAATTGCCACAACCTGACATTTCTGCGGGTCGAGCAATTTATTCCAAAGGTTCGGGTAGCTCAAGGCAAACGACTCAGGTCGCAGCGTGGATGTAATCACTGTTGGCAAATGCGCGTTGTAGCGGTAATTCAACACGCTGTATAACTTATCTTCCGCCCAGGCGGAGCCTGCGCCGCTTTCTTTCAAGTCATCCAGAATCAACAATGGCGTAGTACGGATTTCATAGAAGCGCCTATCGAACGAAACATCCGAATTTCTGCCAAAGGTCTGGCGCAGATAATCGAGCAGGGCGGTCACTTCGACAAGCAAGGCTTGCCCACCCAAGCCAATGCGATAATTGCCAATTGCAGCGGCAAGATGAGTCTTACCGCTAAAGGATGAACCGAGAAACACCAGCCAGCCTTGCGGGTGCTCGGCAAATTCCACTGCGGCGTTATGCGCCTCATGCAAAGTCTTGACATCATCCTTTGAGACTTTGATGCGCGTGACTTCTCTATCCTTGATTTTGTTGCCGAATCTATCCGCCTTCTCAACAGTGGTGGTCGTCAACGCTTCGGTACCGACCTCATCATCACGCGGCTGGAAGGTCTTGAAGGTCATCACTTTCATTTCTGGCAAAGCCAGCATGGAGATGCCCGGGTTGCTTGTCTCTTCGGGGCGGCGATAATCCGGCGCGCTGATCTTGAGATGTTTTACAAAACTCTCATCCTGCAACCTTGAGCGGATACGCGCCTCGATCTCATCCAACATCAAATTGGTTGTGATGACGGTCGGCAATTTATTGATATAACGATAGTTGATGATCTGGAATAATTTTTCTTGCGCCCAGGGCGTCGCATTCTGCGTGCCGAAGTCATCGAGGATCAACAAACCCGCATTGCGGATTTCTTCAAAGCGCTGTTCGAATGTCGTTTCGGGGTCGTCGTAGGCGAAGCGTAAAGAGTCCAATAAATCGGGCACGGTGATGAACAATGTCGCCGTACCGTTGTTTACAGAAAAATTCGCAATTGCCGCTGCAAGATGGGTCTTGCCACAGCCGTATCCGCCTTCGAGCAAAAGCCAACCCTGCTTATTGCGCGCATATTCTTCACTTGACTCAAATGCCGCGCGTAAATTTTCCCGCTCCTGCCCAGACATAAACTTCGCCTTGGCATTCCCCGCCGCGCTAAAATTCTCGAACGTCAGGTGGCTGAGGCGATTCAAATTGCTCATCGCAAAAAGACGCGCACGCGCCGCCTCTGCCACATCCTTGGCGCGGCAGACACAAGTTTCCAATTTGCCGAACTTCGGGTGATCAACCGGCACATCATAGTGAATGTACCCAACTCCCCCGCAATGTGGGCAGTTCGGGTCGCCGAGCGGTTTCGCCACGCTCTTAATCCCGCTTGAGGAATTCGGAGAACTCGTCGTCGGTGTATCGTTTTGCATCTTTGACAGAGTCTTGTTTATCTCTTCTTTCATCTTTTCCGTTTTCCTTCCAGCGCGCCAGGATCGCCTCGATATACTTCCAATTGCGGATGTTGCGGCTGACCGCAATCTCTATCGCTTCTTCAAACCACGCGCTCGGATAGTTCTTCTCTGCTTCCTTTAACATATCTGCCAATAAAGGAGTCAACGCCCCGATATTCTCTTCATACAACTTGAATACATTCGACTTGTTCGGCACATACGCCCGTATCGCATCGCGCCATTGACCTTTGGCAAACACTTCAGCGGATAACCGTCCGCGCGGGGAATTGAGGAAATAAAAAACATCCGCCTCATGCGTGGACCCTTCGACACGCTCAGGGCTAGCTCTGAGCAGGGTCTGCCTCTCGACGGCTTTCCCCAGCCCGCGCCGAATCTCATCGATCTTCAAGCCCAACGCCTCTTCCTCGAAATCCGACTCACACATCGCGCGGAAGTTCCCCTCTAAATGCTCGATGCGCCAGATGGCATAAAGAGTCACTTTCAACTCTGCAACATCCTCGATCTCATTCATCATCTTGATAAATGAATCAGGGACTTGGGTAAATGTTTCAGAGGAAGTAAAGCCGGGGAAGGAGGTCATATCACGTTTTTCCGTCATTGCGAGGGCGCTCTTGCTCTTTGCCCGAAGCAATCTCCCATATCATCATAATAAGATTGCTTCGTCGGGAAGAGCGCCCTCCTCGCACGCGTGCCTGTTGCACGGTACAGGCAATGACGATACATTACTCGTTCGGTCTAAACACCTTCGTCGCAGCATTATCGAAGCGGGTCAAGTCGCCGCGGAAGATCAAGTCAATTTCACCGGTGGGACCGTTACGATGCTTCGCCACCGATATCTTCGTGATGTTGCTCTTATCGCCATCCTTCTCATAATCATCAGGACGATAGATGAACATGACGATGTCGGCGTCCTGCTCAAGGCTGTTATGGACAATCACATTATTGGCAACAAAGTTATGGTGGCCCAACACGGTAAGATCGTAAACCATCTCCTCGCCGTCTGGTTCGATGGAAAGAATGCTATCCCAGTAAATATCGCTCTCCGCAAGAGATGCAAGAACCTCAGATTTCACCACACTGGCAACTCGAGCTGCGCGTTCGCGGCTGATATTTTGTTTGTACAACCCGGTTCCGCAATATTGGGTCGAAATGGCAGCCTGCATCTGGCGCGAGGTCATTTCGATCTTTTGCATTGCAGGGACGACATGCATCCGCCAGACAGGATTCGGAATAATATCGCGATTTGTATTCGCATCCAATCCATCCAAATACTGGCGCACTTCATCCAGTCGTTTGTTTTTATAAATGCCAACAGCCCCGATTTTTTGAATAAAGATTTCCAGGTCCAGTTTCCCTGTCACAGTGACATGGAACTGGTCGCGTCCCTTCCCCCGCTGAGAAACCCGTTTCAGAATGGCATTGATGCCCAAATGCAGCAATAACGTTTGCACATCACGCGCAAGTTTCTCGCTGCTGGAAGCATAATAAGCAATGGGGCGGGGACTCTTCCCTTTGACCAATTGAATGCTGCCATCCGTTGACCATAAATGACGGAGGAATAAACCGATGGCAGGTTCCGACTGCTCAAAAACCTGTGCAGGGATATGTTTCTCATAAGAACGCAAGCCAAACGCGCGCAATTCCTCCAGCCATTCCGTCACCGCGCTTCGAATATGATGCGTATGGTGGCGGGTCGAACTCAGATACACCTGATACCATTCCCGTTCAGGCGAAATTCGCGGGGCGACTTCATCGCCGAAAACATCCATGGCAAGCGCAGCCACCGTATCGGCAAGGTCTTTTTCACGAGTTGTATATTGGATCGCATGGCGTGGAAGAGTGCAGCCATCCCCGATCAAATGCCCAAGCAGTGCCAACTCCGAGTTAGACATGGTCTGCGGCTTATCTACAGGTGGCAATCGCCGGGGCAGGGCAAGATGGTCCGTCAATTGCAGTTCATCAAGCCGTTTCCAACCTTGAAACGTCAAGAACTGATGATTACCCGTTGCGCGAATCTCCCTGCCAAGGCGGGTCTGAATCTTGAAAACAGGCTTAACACCTGTGGCAAACGCCCGGCTGACATTGGCAAGCTCAAGTTTATTTGTTTCCTGATTCAATGCCCAAACCCGGAAGTCAGATTTACCTTCCAAATCTCGGATTGGGCTACGTTGACCATCTTCGAGCGCAATCAATGTTTCGCCAGAAAGGCATCCCGATTCTCTCAAATCCGAAAGGATCGGGCGTTTGTCGGTGCGCTGTTCAACGGCACGACTCAACTGCGCGGCGGTCAGCACAGGGATGTTCAGCTCGCGCGCCAGCACTTTGAGGTTACGCGAGATTTGCGAAACTTCCTGCACGCGGTTATCGTTGCGGCTATCGCCCGTCATCAACTGGAGGTAGTCGATGATGACCAAATCCAATTTATGCTCAGCGTGCAAACGGCGGCACTTGGTACGCAACTGCAAAGGTGTCAATGCAGGCGTATCATCCAGGAAAATCTTCGTGCTACCAAAGACTTCAATGGCGTGATTGAACAACTTCCATTCATCTTCTGCAAGTTTGCCTGTGGCAAGGTTCTGCGAGGAGATGCCAGTTTCTTGTGCGATCAAACGCTGCACCACCTGCTCATTGGACATTTCCAGCGAGAAGATGGCAACATGCTTTTTATAGGTTAGCCCGGCATTCTTGGCAATAGAGATCAAGAAGCCTGACTTACCCGTACCAGGACGACCGGCCACGATCAGCAGGTCTGAAGGATGCAGCCCACGCAGAAGTTTATCGAGGTCGATGAAACCGGTCGGCACGCCGTGAAAGTCCGCGCCGAGTTTGGCGAGTTCGGCGACCTGGTCATAGTATTCCGATAAGACGGTTCGGATCGGCTCAACATCATGCCTCGTCCGCCGCTCGCTGACGCCGAAGACGGCTTTCTCCGCCTCCCCCATCACGTTGTCAATCGCGTCGCCTTTGTATGCCAATGAAGCGATCTGATTCGCGGCTTGGATCATCCTGCGGCGCAGGGAATGCTCCTCGACGATGTGACCATAGGCTTCAGCGTTGATCGAGGTCGGGACTTGGTTAATGAGCGAGGTCAAATATGCCGAGCCGCCGATCTCCGCGAGTTGACCGGCTTTCTCCAAATCTTCGGAGAGGGTCAACAAGTCCACGGGGATGCGCTGCTCGTGCAGGCGGACGAATGCCTCCCAGATCCATCGATTGCGGTGAATGTAAAAATCATCCGCCGAGAGGAACTGGGCGACATCGTAATACGCTTCGGGGTTAATCAGCACCGCCCCTACGACGGCTTCTTCGGCTTCCCGGCTATGCGGTACACCTGGGCTGGAGGGGGCGGTTGCTTCTTCGGGGTAGAGTTCTGTCATTTGGCTGGGTCAGGCTTAGGCTGAGGGTGAGTCGGGCTTGTCCTTGTCGGGGTCGTCGATATCCAGTTTTTCGATAAAGTCCTTGAAGACGGATAAGCGGTCGCTCGCTTCATCGGATAATGGAGGCGGCGCTTCTTTTCTTGCGGGACCGCTTGGCGCTTCGGGCATGTCCTGATCTGGTACCACACCCGCAGATTCCATCACACTGGGATGAACGAGAATGGGCGCATGCGCGCGCGCTGCAATCGCAATCGCATCGGAGGAACGCGAGTCGATGTGGATTTCACGCCCATCGGCTTCGGCGACGATGTTTCCATAATAGATGTCGTCTTGTAGTTTGACGATCTCCACGCGGACGATGCGGGCGTTGAAGGCTTTGAATACGTTCTTGAGCAGGTCATGCGTGAGCGGGCGCACCATTTCAACTTCTTGTAATGCGACGGTGATCGCCTCCGCTTCGTAGGGTCCCACCCAGATAGTGAGATACCGTTCGGCATTCACTTGTTTCAGCACGACCACGCGTTGGGGCGCCATTAAATGTACGCGGATGCTGTCGATAACAACTTCTACCATTCCAGACATAGGGGACTCCAATGAACCTATTTTAGCATAAAGGCTGTGGGCATGCCCTAGATTTACATAAGAAGAAGATATATTTTATTCTTGACCATAGACCGTGGACAGTGGACGATAAACAGTACGGTCTGCGGTCCATCGTCCATGGCTGAACCGAAGTGTGCAAGCAAAGGTTGTCAACGGCTAGCGCTCAAGCCGCCGTCCCCGGCGGCGTTTCCCTGGCACCGCCCGCCAGGGCAGGTGTACGGATAAATCCTGCGCCGGGGACGGCGCAGGGAGCAAGTTACCTGACACCTTTTGCTTGCACATGAACCGAAAATTGGGTTTGCAATTATCAGAAAACGCGACTATAATCTCGCTCGCTCATCTCGGGGCGTGGCGCAGCCCGGCTAGCGCACTTGCATGGGGTGCAAGGGGTCGGAGGTTCAAATCCTCTCGCCCCGACAGAGAGT
>JACPVC010000100.1 GCA_016191955.1 Chloroflexota bacterium | reverse complement strand
CCAAACACACCGAGGAAGAAGGCTGTAAAACCAAGGAACAAGGCGAATACAGATGAGACAGGACCTGAGAAAGTGATGGTGCCATTCGCAAGAAAATCCAGCCCAAGCCCAATTCCATAGCCTAGCAATCCTAAAACAAGCATGTATAGAATGCCACGCCAAAATGGATGCATATTTTTCATATCAATTCCTCTTAACTATTTCAGCGTTTTGATGTACGCGATGAGGTTTGTAATTTCTTCATCGGTCAATGCGTAGGGAGGCATCACAGACGGGGACGGGAAGCCTTCAACGATCTTTGCGTTCGGGTCGAGAATGGACTCGGCAAGGAAGGCATCGTCGGCGGCCACGGTGGAGCCGTCGGCAAGTTTCACATCCGAGCCGTATAAATTGAACCAGGTAGGACCGGTGAGCGGAGAACCGTCCGCAGAGTGACAACCAATACAACCATACTTGGTGGCGAGAACTTTACCTTGCCCCTCGGGGGTTTTTGATTCTTCCGCGATCTTGACCTGTTCCACGATCCAGGCATCGTACTCTGCCTGGCTGTTCACAACCACGGGACTTTCCATGTAAGCATGAGTAGTACCACAAAGTTCCGCGCAACGGACTTTGTAGCTGCCCTCAAGCGTCGGTGTGATGCGATATTCGGTGATGCGACCCGGCACAACGTCCTGCTTGACGCGGAATTCGGGAACCCAGAATGAGTGGATGACATCCGCCGATTCCATCTTGAGCACTACCTGTCGATCTACAGGAAGGTGCAGTTCGGTGCTGATGAAACCGTATTCGGGATATTCGAACGTCCACGTGAATTGCTGTGCCCTGACGTTGATGACCATGGCATTGGGGTCCACCCGGCGGACTTCACCGAGTGAATAAGCGCCCAGATATGCAAAAACCACCACGATGATGAGCGGTACAACCGTCCATGCAATCTCAAGGGTGGCGTTGCCTTCCATATGCTCGCCATCCTTCATCTCCCCTTTCTTCTGGCGGAAGACCACCAGGCTGTACATCATCGGTACAACGATCAGGGAAAATAGGAAGGAAACAACGATCACTTCCCAATGCCACAACTGATCAATGGGAGCGGCTTGCGCGCTGGCAGCAACAGGATTCATTTGCGTTGCAAGCCCGGCAGCATCGAGACCGAGATACGTGAGAACGGTCATGACGATGACCAAGATCCCCACAATTACAAAATGGCCCATAGACTATCTCTCCTCAAAAGATTGAACGGGGCTGATGCCCCGATGATTAACTAAAATCGGACAAATTTCGTATGAATTGTCTCAATTTTCACAAGCAGGGATTATATCAAAGTCCCTTTACCTTGTCACTATTATTTGTTCAACGGGTGCGCTAAAAGTTTGTAGATGACCTGCTCCTTTCGCCGTCCTCGGCGAAGGATTTACTCGCAGAACGCCGCCGAGGACGGCGGCTTGAGCCAAACTACTAACAGACTTTGAGTGCTCCCTGTTCAACTGCACAAGTATTTTTAACCTGTAAAACTCACAAATCATGCCGACGGAGTACTGGATACCGTCGGCAATTTGGAATGCTATAACACGATAACTTCTATTCTGGTGTGCGGAGGTTAAGCCAAGCCCAATTCGGAGAGCAATTCCTGGCTGTGTTCCGCAGGACGCACACCTTCATAAACTTTTTTGATAATTCCATCGGGGTCGATCAAGAAGGTCGTGCGAAGAACACCTTCATAAGACTTGCCCATAAACTTCTTTGGTCCCCACACGCCATAAAGATCGCAGACTTTATGACCTTCATCGGCAAGCAGAGGGAACTGAAGTTGATACTTCGTTTTAAACTTGGTATGGGATGAAACCGAGTCCGGGCTGACGCCGAGGATCACCACCCCTGCCCTCTCGTATGCAGAATAGTCATCCCGAAAATTACAGGCTTCTGTTGTGCAGCCCGAAGTATTATCTTTTGGATAAAAATAGAGGATGACGTTCTTTCCGCGATAATCGGAAAGTTTACGTGGGGTATTTGTATCGTCGAGCAATTCAAATGCAGGGGCAGAAATGCCGAAAGGAACGGGCATAAAAATGTACTCTCTCTCCAGGGAAGTATGCGCGCTATTATACCTGCAATCATTTACAGTAAAGATAATAGATATGCAATGTAAGGAAAAGTTTCACAAATATTGTGAAATCCATCTCCTACATTAGGTTCATTTTGACAGCCGAAAAGCGTAATAGCGACTGATGGAAATTAACAAATAAATACCGTAACCGCGTAGTTGGCGTTCTCTAACGCCAATTAAAGTTCATATATTGCTGCTACTGCCAATCATTTTATGCTTCAACCAGAGTAGTTCGAGCACCAAAAACACCTGTTTAAAGCACAAGGAGACCTCTCGACAAGAGCATCACAAAAACCACCGATTTGGGCAAACCCTACGGTATAATTGCGCCGCCTGTGGGCACACAAAACCGGGGATGTGCTGGAACTGGCAGACAGGTGGCGCTTAGGACGCCATGCCGCAAGGCGTGAGGGTTCGACCCCCTCCATCCCCACAAAATATAAAGACTTCCGCTTGTCATTCTGAGCGACACCTGCACTGCATCCGCAGCGCGGTGCAAGTGAGCGAAGAATCTCTGAGATTATCGTAGAGACTCTCACCGGCACTGCATCCGCAGCGCGGTGCATGGGTCGCTATCGCTCAGGGTGACACGAACGCAAGAAGAACGAGCGAAAGTCCTAAACATAATAAAACCTGACAGGTCTTAAAGACCTGTCAGGTTTGAAAAATAAGAGAGGTAACTTTGAACATCGAAAAACAATTTCAAGAAGATCACTCCGTTAAGCTGGTCGTGGAAGTAGACCAGGAGAAAATGAGCGGATACAAAAAACGCGCAGCGGCAAAAATCTCTGAGCGCGGTAATATCTCCGGATTTCGCCCCGGGAAGGCACCCTACAATATCGTAGCGCGTACCTACGGCGAAGCAGCGATCACCGAGCAGGCGATTGACATGTTCATCGATGCGGAATATTCCAATATCCTAAAGGAAGCGGATGTCAACCCGGGCGCTTCGGGCAGCCTGGAAAACATCGAAAGCATGGACCCGCCCAAGTTCATCTTCAGCGTTCCGCTCGCGCCGGAAATCGATCTTGGCGATTACACCTCTGTGCGCCTGCCGTATGAATGGAAGGCTCCCGAACAGAAGGATGTGGATGCGGCTCTCGAAGACCTGCGCCAGATGTACGCCTCCACCGAGACTGTGGAGCGCGCCACTGAATCTGGAGATTATGTGCTCCTCGACGTTTCTTCGGAAACTCCTGAACTTAACCGAACCGGCTTCGCCACGTTCGTCCGCACGGAAGAGCGCGACACTGAGTGGCCCTATAACGGATTCGCCCAGGAACTTATCGGTTTAAAGGCTGGCGAAAGCAAGACCATCAAGCATACCTTCCCCAAGGATTGGGATGTGGAAGAACTGCGCGAAAAGGCTGTGGAGATCACCGCAACCATCAAGACCGTGCGCGGCGTGACCCTGCCCGAAGTCAACGATGAGTTTGCCAAGATGGTCGGCGCAGGTGAGACGGTCGATGCGCTGATGGAAGCGGTGAAGAAGGATGTTGAGACTCGCTCCCAGAACGAATATGACGATAAATATTTTGTGGACTTGATCGAAAAGGTCAAGGAAGGCGCGACCCTCAAGTATCATGAACATACGCTCGAACACGAAGGCGAACATGTTTTGCAGGACCTCTCCCAGCGCTTGTCTCAGCAGGGTATGGACCTCGATACGTATTTCAAAGTCCGCAACACCACCCGCGAACAGTTCATTGAAACGGATGTAAATCCTGTGGCGAAGAAGCGCCTCGAACGCGGTTTGATCCTCGATGAGATCGTGCGCAAGGAACAAATCCAGATCGATGATGATGCCTTGAATGTGGAATACAACAACGCCTTGAACAGCCTTGTGATGCAAGGCATGGACTTGAGCAAACTGCGCGGCGGCAAGAAGGGTCAGCGTGAGTTGAGTCAGGCGATTGCAATGGATGCCGCCAACCGCGTGATGACGCGCAGGGCGCTCGATATGTTGAAGTCTATTGCCATGGGCAGTTACAAGACCTTTGAAGAACGCGAAGCCGAGGCGAAGAAAGCGGCTGAAGCTGCAGCGGCAGAGTCTGCTCCGGCTGAGGCTGGCGAAGAAAAAGCCGCAGAGTAGGGTAAAGCCTCTCGAAGACTGGCAGGTTAGGTCTAAGAATGAAGCGTGCGTCGCGCCAATCGGGTAGAATCAACTCATCCAACCTGGCGCGACGCACTTCTATATCGCCTATCAAACTCTAATAAAAATCCAATAGTCGCTCGGTAACATTGGTTGAATAAAGGAGACCGAATATGATCCCAGATTTTAAGAATGCTCGCATTGAGCCGAGTCGAAATGTTGTTCCAATGGTGGTAGAAAATACAGGCCGCGGCGAGCGCGCTTATGACATTTACTCGCTGCTCCTGCGCAACAACATCATCTTTTTGGGCACGCCTATCGACGACCAGGTCGCGAATGTGATCGTTGCCCAACTCTTGTTCCTGAACCATGAAGACCCGGAAAAAGAAATCCGCATGTATATCAACTCGCCCGGCGGGGTGATCTATGCGGGACTCGCGATCTATGACACGATGCAGGTCATCTCGAACCCGATTGCGACGTTTGCCATCGGTGTGACCGCCTCTTTCGGGACCGTGTTGCTGACTGCTGGAACCAAGGGTCGACGCTACGCCTTGCCCCATTCCACCATCCACATGCACCAGCCCCTCGGCGGCGCACAGGGACAGGCGACGGATATCGAAATTCAGGCGAAACAGATCCTGCGCTTGAAGAGCCTGCTCAACGGTGTGATGGCAAAGCATACGGGTCAACCGCTCGAAGTGATCGAACGCGACCTGGACCGCGATTACTATCTCGATGCGCAACAGGCTGTGGACTACGGCTTGGTAGACCAGATCATCGAAACGCCGGAGAAGGCTTTTAAGTAATTCAGTGATCAGTTACCAGTTACCAGTAATCAGTGAACAGTGGACCTTGAGGAGAAATCTTCGAGGTCTTTTGTTTATAGGTATAATGCCCGCTGCGAAATTCGTAATACGTAATTCGTAAATCTAAAATCGGAAATTGTATGATCCCCTCAAACATAAAAGCACTTATCCTTGACATGGACGGCGTGATCTGGAAAGGCGACGCCCCCATCGGCGACCTGCCCGCGACGTTCAAACGAATCCGCGAACGCGGGTTGAAGTTCGTGTATGCCACCAATAACGGCACGAAGACTCCCGAAGATTATCAGCAAAAACTCGTCGAACTCGGCGTGGAGGTGGAGCCGTGGCAAATCGTCACTTCGGCGTTGGGGATCGCCTTCATGCTGGCACAGAGGCATCCACGTGGAACCAAGGTTTTCGTGATCGGCGAGAACGGCATCCATGTGGCATTAAAGGAAAAGGGGTTTGAAGTGGTCGGCGTGGAAGATGCTCCACAGGCGAAAGCGGTGGTGATGGGCATCGACCGCGAGATCAACTTCCAAAAGGTTGCCGAAGCGACGCTGCTTGTGCGGGCAGGCGTTCCTTTCTATACGACCAACACAGACCGCACCTTCCCTACTCCACGCGGAGAAATCCCCGGGTCAGGGTCTTGGCTTGCGGTGGTGACATCCGCCACGGGCGTGGAGCCGCTTGTAGCGGGCAAACCTTTTCCCTATTTAATGGAACTAGCACTTGAACGCTTGGGGACCTCAAAGGAAGAAACGCTCATCGTCGGTGACCGCCTCGAAACGGACATCGCGGCGGGTCAGGCAGTGGGATGCCCAACTGCGTTCGTTTTGAGCGGGGTGTCTACGTTGGAAGAGGCGAAGGGTTGGAATCCGACCATTATTGCAGATAGTTTGTGGAAACTGGTTGAGTGACAAAAACATCATTAACCCCGAATTTAATATGGGACGCTGACGAGCGCGGATGAACGCGGAAAAGACCTCAAAAATCCGCGTTTTCTGTGTTGGTCAGGCACATACTGAACACTTTTTGAGCCACGTAGCCCCGGAATTACAGAGGAAACCCGAAGAAAAACTCGGTGTCTTTGAGTTTCAGTGATAAAAGGCTTTGTGCAACATGCTATTGACTAAGACAAAAATCCGCGTTTTCAGCGTTTATCCGCGTCCCATTTGTCCTTAAAAACGAACTCACCCACGAAACATTAATTTCGGGGTGAGTCATGTTTCAATGTTTGAATTACTACGGACAGGCCCCCGTTGCGGGTACCGTGGCAGATGGTCCGGCGCCATTATATGATGCAACACCAATTACCGGAGGCGAGACGCTGGAATTGGTGTCTGTTGGGAAATCATAAGACTCGACATCGGCTGACACACTGGTGAATTCCACGCCGTTTAAGTATATTTTAAAGCCTGTTTCATTAGTCGAATTATCATCCCATGTGAGGCTTCCATTGAACTTGTATTGAGCACCATCCGCTACACAAGAGGTAAGGCTGGCAACAACATTAGAAACCGCAGCAGGAACAGAAACAGCAGTTGTGGCAGTAGCAGTTGCCGTACCTGTAGTAGCGGCTGCGGCTCCAACTTTAATCTTAACGTAAAACGATGATCCAAAGTTCTGTCCGCTATCGTTGGTCAAAATCCAGTAACCAATCGCATCTCCGGCTGTCGTGGGCGCCTTCATGGCTACTGAAACGTCACCGGATTGCCCAGGTTGAACGGTGATATTGATCGCGGTCACAACTCCACCCATGGCATTGCCGGATACGAAACTCACTTTGTAGGTTGCGGTCCACGCACATGACCCAGTATTTTGCAATTTCCATGTCTTGGTGAAGGTTTGACCGGATGTCATAACCGTATCATCAGGCACAGTCACATCGGATACGAACACGGAATTGTTACATCCCACCGCGCCGGAGCCAGAACCACCCGACGAACTCGTGGCGCTTGCCTGCGTAGCGAACAGGGTCGGGCTGGCAAGCGGAGTGAACGTAGTTGTGGGCGTTTGTGTGAATGTCGTCGGCGTGACGGAGGGCGTAAATGCCTGCATGGTCATCTGTTGGGCGGTTAATGTCGCAGCAGCGTTGGTGTAGACTGCGTTCACTTCATCTTCACCGCCACCTCCGTTGAACGCGGATACGATGGCAGCGATACCGGAGATGACGAGCACCCCCACCAGAATCCACAAGATGGTGTTATTCGGAAATGTTTGTTTCGGTTTCATTGGCTTCAGCATAATTATTTCTCCTTTGTTTTCGTGCAAAGCAACTACTCAGTCACTGTTATTGCGAGGGCGTATTTGTTCTTGCCCGGAGCAATCTCTTCACAACGACACGGGGATTGCTTCGCCGCCAAAGTATAAGAGCGGCGGCTCGCAATGACGGCTGAGTAGTTACCATTCAAGACTTAAGATCTCACCTTACGCACCCAACCGTGTCACCCTGAGCGGCAGCGAAGGGTCTCTGAGACAATCGTAGAGGTTCTTCGCTCCGCTCAGAACGACACTGCGTAAGGTGAGTTAAGATTATATTTGGGAAAAATTAAGAAAACATAGGTATTTCCCTACGAAATTCCTACTTTTTTCGTACGATACACAGGGGTTTACATAGATTTGTGACGAAGTTGCGCATGGATAAGTTCCTTTCCTTCGGAAACCATAAGTTGATGGTTCGGTGGTGTAAAATAATCAACAAGAAATTTTATGATGCTTATCTACGACCTCGACCTCTCTTCTCTTGAAGCCCTTCTAAAAGATTGGGATGAACCAGCCTATCGTGCCAAACAAATTTGGCAGGGACTGTATCAACATCTCTATTCTTCGTCGGAACAGTTCAGCAATTTACCCAATTCCCTGCGCAACAAGCTCGCCGAGCAATTTATCTTCACTCCATTTTCGGTGAAAACATATTTGGATTCTTCCGACCAGTCCACGCGCAAGACCTTGTTTCAGTTGCCGGATGGAAATTTGATCGAAGCCGTTTTGATGCGCTACGGCGACCCAGCAGATGAACACGACCAAACAAGCGGGAGAGGGGCGAAACAACGGCGGACGTTGTGCATTTCCACGCAGGCGGGCTGCGCGATGGGATGTGTATTCTGCGCCACGGGTCAAATCGGGTTCAAGCGCAATCTATCGAGCGGCGAGATCGTGGCGCAGGTGATGTATTACGCGCAGATGCTGAAAGAGCAGGGTGAAACAGTCAGCAACGTCGTTTTTATGGGTATGGGCGAACCGTTCCACAATTACGAAAACGTTATGGCATCCATTGACAGGCTCAACGACGCAGACGGATACAAGTTCGGCGCGCGGCGATTGACCATTTCGACGGTGGGACTTGTCCCACAAATTCGGCGTTTTGCAGATGAACAGCGTCAGGTGAACATCGCCATCTCGCTCCACGCCGCGGACGACGATGAACGTCTCGCCATTATGCCGGTCAATAAACGATATAAGATCGACGATGTCATCAAAGCTTGTAAATATTACATCGAAAAGACGCATCGCCGCGTGACGTTCGAGTGGGCGCTCATCAATGGAGTCAACGATACACCAGAAGTGGCGCAAAAACTTGCGGCAAGACTCAAAGGATTACTTTGTCACGTGAATGCAATTCCGTTAAATCCAACACAAGGCTATCATGGGGAGGCAACAAGCCGTCAGCGTGCGCAAATCTTCAAAGAAACGCTGGAGCAAGCTGGAATTCCATGTACGATCCGCATGCGGCGCGGCATCGACATCAACGCTGGTTGCGGTCAACTAGCAGGTGCGGCGTCACAATGATGGAATGCCGGTCGATTTCATCAGTTAAAAAATATGGCAATGAAGTCGAGCATCAAATAGTACTCTGGTTCGAGACCATTTGTTGTTATATGGTGTATAATGAAATTATCTTAACAAACTTAAAGCGCAGTTCCGTCCGCAATTTGTAAATAAGGCATTATCCAAACTTTCTTATGAAGACCACAACACTTTTGGTCATTGAAGCCAAACACGCTGAAGTCCCTTCTTTTGCCGCAGACCTGCAGAAGAAGGGATTTGATGTACATATCGCACAAAACGGCAGTAAAGCGGTGGCATTACTTAAAGAAGTAAGCCCGAGTCTGGTGGTCGTGAACGCGGCATCCATGCGAAGCACGGGCTTGCGCATTTGCCAGTCGCTGCGCGAAAAAGATTCCAAACTCCCCATCATTCTTATTTTGGATGAAGACAAGGAAGTCAGCAAGGACGCGGCAGATGCCGTGCTGGTCTTGCCCTTCACCGTTCAAAAACTCGCCAATCGCATCAAGCCCTTACTGCCCGGCGACGGCAAAAACGTTCTGCATGTCGGTCCCATTCGCCTCGATCTTGAAAAACGACGCGTGCGCTGCATGGGCAGAAGCACCAAACTCACGCCGCGGCTGGTTACGCTTTTGCAGTTATTGATGGATAAACACGGAGAAGTGTTTGAACGCGAGCCGCTCTTTAAAAAAGCATGGGAAACGAATTACACCGGCGACACGCGCACACTCGATGTGCATATCTCCTGGCTGCGGCGTGCCATCGAACTCGACCCGGACAACCCAAAATTTCTCAAGACCGTGCGCGGCGTTGGCTATCGTTTAGATATATAACACGCTCAATCTGCCATCCTCGGCGCAAGGGCAATTGTCAGAGAAAGAATCAAATATTTAATTGGAATTGCTTTCCTTCGACCGTCACCAATCGGATGCAGACCTTGCCTCCGATTTTTGTTTTTAACTCCATGGGGATTTCCCCGCTTCTTACGTGACGTTGAGCCTGGGCGGCGCTGCGGAAGATTTTCCCATCCCAAGCCGGGTCCACCTCCCAAAAATCAACATCGAGTGACGTTTGCAGTTGAACCCGGTCCCCCACTACTTTGGCTTTGATCTTCTTCGATTTTATCGCGATCTCCGTTTTTACTTTCAAATCACGTTCCATCGAGAAAACAGATTTTGTCTCCGATAAACGCGCCCGTGCGGTATGCACCGCCCGAGCAGACTCATCGCAAGTGATGAATTTGCGCCCATGCTTGGTAGCGACGAAGGCAGTTGTGCCGGAGCCGCAGAAAAAGTCTGCGACGAGGTCGTTCTTGTTGGAGGAAGCCAGAATGATGCGTTGTATTAAAGCTTCCGGCTTCTGGGTGGGGTAACCCGTCCGTTCGTTGTGGAGGCGGGCAACGACCGGGAAATACCACCAGTCTTCGGGAACTTTGCCGCGCTCCAGATCAGGGACTTTGCCAAAGCCTGCCTTGCGCGATGCCTTGAAGGTCGCCACTGTGTTTGGGTTATACGGCTCGCGGATATCGTCCACATTGAAGACATAATCCTTGCTTTTCGCATACATCAAGATCGTGTCGTGCTTGCGGTTGAAGGCGGTGCGAATCGGGGACGGTCCGTGATATGCCCAGATGATTTCGTTGATGAAGTTCTCCGCGCCGAAGACCTCGTCGAGAATCAGGCGGGCTTGTGCGTCGGCATGCCAATCGAGGTGGAGATAAAGCGTTCCATTTGGGGCGAGCAGGCGGTGCATGAGGCTGAGGCGTTCGTAGAGGAATTGCAGATACGAGTCCATGTCTGCCCATGAGTCGTGATAGCCCTCTGCCAGTTTCCACTTGGACGGTTTGCGCGAGTCTTCGCCCCTGCCTACGCGGGCGTGAAATTGGCGGTTGGTGAAGAAGGGCGGGTCGGCGTAGATGAGGTTGATGCGCTCTTCGTATTCGGGAAGCAACGCCGCCATCACAGCGAGGTTCTCCCCAAGGATGACGCGTCCATCGGAACGAGCCTTGGGGTAGCCGCGTCCGTTCGGGTGTAGGACAGAGTCCAGGGTCAATACAGCAGGTTGCGGCGGGGAAAGATGCTTCCCGTTCCAGTGTAGGGTAGGCATGAGAAAAGGGAAACCTCAAAGAGTGGATTCGGTTTGGGAGAAGAAATCCCAAAAGGTTTGGAGATTTAGTAATGAACTTCAACGGTTGTACCAAGCCCGCGTGTGGCGACGTTACCCACGATGGGTTCGGGTTTCGACCAGCGGAAGATCCAACTGGCTTCGTTGGTGCGCATGTTGATGCAACCGTGACTCATGGGCGAGCCGAAATTTTCGTGCCAGTAGGTGCCGTGGAAGGCGTGCCCCTGCCTGGTGAAGAAGGACGTCCACGGCACGCCGGGGAGGACGTAGTTATCGACATCGGCGAGGACGTTGCCGGTGGTCTGTTCGCCGAAGTAACTATAACCCATATGCTTGGCAGGGACTTTGTCGAGGATGGTGAATTTACCCGCCGGTGTGGTGGTGGGGATGCCTGTGCCACCCGTCGGGTCGCCGGGGACGCCGGAGGAAATATTGGTTTGGAAGACCAAACTGCCGTACTCGTACGCATACAACATCTGAGTCGAAAGGTTGACCTCAATGAGTTTATCTTCGTAGGGCACGTCGGGTGAGATGGGCGCAAGATAATCGTCTGGCAGAACTCGCATGTGAATCGCGGGCGCATAGTAAGTAACATTGGAGTCGAGTTCGTCGAAGATGCGATACCAGGGACCGTCATAATCCGCCATTTCCGGTCCCTGCTCCACGGCTTCGATAAAGTGGACAGAACCGTAATACAGCGGCGGCGACATGGGCTGCCAGCCAAAGGTTTTGGAGTAACGATATGGGGTTGTAAAGGGCACGGTGATATCGGCAATCAGACGTGTGCCTTCGGGGATTGATTTAATCGGTTCCTGATAAACGGTGCGCACGCGCTGCAACCGTCCGCGGTGGAGGTAACCGCCCCACACGCGATACCAGACCGGGTTATGCTCCGGCTCGGAGGCGGTAATTTCACCATAGACGTGTACCAGTTCGTCACGGTAATGAGAAAGTTCGATGCGGCTTTTATCAGTCGGCTCTTTGCGCACGGGCATGTCCTTGGTGGCGATGCGCACGACGAAACTGTCGTCAAAGTCGGTGAGACCCGGCAGGAAGGGCGAGAATGCCAGTCCGCCGAGGGTGAGTCCGCTTAGTTTTAGAAAATCTCTGCGGTTAATAGTCCTATGTGTAATTCGCTTCATAGGGAAAATTTTACTCTACATTGTTTAAGATTTAATGAGAGTCTGTAGCGACCGCTTACCCACATGGCTTAATCGTCACTACCCAATAAAAAACTGCCCTTCGCAAAAACGAAGGGCAGTCGAGCTATTCAATTGTAAGTTTAGGCTTCGACCGTCTCGACGATCATATCTTTGAGCAGGATCTCGAGCGCCATGGAATGTCCGCAGCGCTTGTGGGTTAGGAAGAATTCGCAATCGCAACTGAATACACCATTGTCATAGGACACATGGTGCTCGTTGTTGTCGCCGTGGAAGGTAAGGTCGAACTGGTTGAAACGGAAGCGTTTGCGGTCCTCCGCATAGCGTTTTGCTTTTTCGAGCTTGCCGATCATTCCGTAATCCATGGCAAAAGTCTCCTTTTTTGAATTTTATTTAGATATAAAAAAGACACGCGTGCATACACGCGTGTCTCTATCTACAATTTTGGGTATTTCCGTGAAATAATCGCATGGCAGCGTTACCTCTTGTTGGTTGTCAGTATATTCCCTTTCAAATTGCGAGTCAATATGATTTTCGTAATGTAACGATTTCGTATGGAATTTGTAGGGTGGGCGTTTCCAAACGTTCATCCTTTCCTAACCTGCCTACGCGCAGCATGAAAGAGAATTCTAGATTCATAGTGTCCAAAAAATGCTCGGTTAAGGATAAATTCCCTAACCGAGTAAATGACTTACTTACTGATGTTATGCATTTGCGCTTCGACTACGAGCGAGAAGAGCACCCGCTCTCCGCTCAGCGCGGCAGCCACCCTGAGCGGAGCGACGAATGAACGTCGAGGAGTGCAGTCGAAGGGCGAGGGATGCAAGAAAAGAAATCGCGTAACATCAGTTACTTATTCTTCTTACTACTGACTGATTTTTTCCTGGCTACTGTCTTGGTTGGTGTCTTTTTCGCCACTGCCTTTTTGGTAGAAGTTTTCTTTGCAGCCACTTTGAGCTTGCTGACCGTTTTCTTGGCAGCCATTTTTGACTTGACAGCCGGGCCCTTCTTGAGGGTCGTCTTTGTTTTCTTCTCTGCCTTTTTCGCTACAGGTATTTTCTTCACCGTTTTGGGCTTGGCAGTTGTTTTCTTTGCTACAGTCTTCTTTGTTGGCTTGGCTTTTGCTGTCTTCTTTTCAACAGGTTTGCGAGCGGCACGTTTCGCCTTGACAGGTTTTTCTTCCTTCACAGGTTCTTCAATGAATGCGAACAGCTTCCGCCATTCTTCTTGAAGGGACGGAACGCCGGCACCATTCAGGGTATTGCAGATCGTCCCCCACTCTTTATCGTAGACGAAGCGGAAGTCCATGAAGGCGTGACATTGATAGGCGCCCAATTCCACGTACATGCCCTTGTTCCAGAGTTCTTCACACGAGCGGACGTATTCCAACTGCGAGGCGTAATCTTTGAAGATGGCGTATCCCTGACGCGGCAAGCCGAGTCCTTCCGCGAGAGTGCGGCGGGTCATTTTTCCTGATGCTTTATCCAATGCGGGAGCGGAGGTTTTGATCCAGCCTTTGGTGTTGGAAAATTTGTTGTGATAGATCACCAATCCACGTTCATCGTTATGACGATTGGAATAGGCGAACACGTTTTCGTCGAGTCCGCTGTATGGTTTTTGAAGGTCGAAGAGTAGGAAATTCTCCACGTCGGCAAACAGGGAGCGGCGGTGAAGGAGCGGGAAGATTCTCCATTGATGAGCCTGAATCAAATCATCGTCTTGAGTCTCATCCCATTTGGGGCGGCGGAATTCCATCCCGTATTTTTCAGAGAAGCCTTCGACTTGTCCGTGACCGAACATGGGTAGACCGGGCAGGGTTGCAAGCACGGTGCAGATGCCGAAGTATTTATCACCTTTGCCAAATTGCTCGACGGCAGTCTTTTCGTCGGGATTGCTCATGAAGTTGACGTAACGCTTAAGGATTTGCGGATCGAACTCGAGCGTATTCTTGATCGCCATGCGATATTTGGCGTTGTCTTCGTCGCGCAACATGTGCATGAAAGCGGAGTTGTAGACTCGATGCATTCCAAGTGTGCGGACAAAATAGCCTTCCATGAGCCAGAAGGCTTCGGCGAGCAGGAGCGTATCGGGCACTTCGACAGCGACTCTATCCACGACCTCGCGCCAGAACTCGACGGGAATTTTGTCGTCGAACTCGGCTTTGGTCATGCCGAATTGCGAGCGCGATGGGATCGCTCCGCCTGCACCGGGTTCGGGGAACCACAAGCGCTGGATGTGTTTCTTGGCAAGCGTCATCGCCGCATCAAAGCGGATGACCGGGAAATTACGCGCCACATGCAAGATGACTTGAATGACCGCCTCGCGAACTTCAGGCTTGCTGTAATCGAGTTGAGCCGTGTCGTTCCACGGGAAGGATGTGCCGTCGTTGCCGTGATAGATGTAACGCAGATTCCCCGTCTGTAAATCGCGGCGCTGGAAGACTACGGCAGCGTCGGTTTTATCGTAATAATGGTCTTCGAGATAAATTCCCACACGCAGGTCGTCTGAAAGGTTTTCTGATTTAAAGGAATACGAAGGATATGGAGGATACGGCAAGGACAGGAACCAATCGGGATGTTCCGTCACCCATTGCGAGTCAATGCCCATGTGGTTGGGAACCATATCCGCAGAGAGACGGATGCCGCGCGCCCAAGCTCGTGTGCGCAGGTCTTGAAGCGCGTCCCAACCGCCAAGGTCATTGGCGATGTCGTAGGAATGGAGCGAGTACGCCGAAGCGACAGCATCCTCCTGCCCCATGCGTTGTTTGATGCGCTGCGAAGAGCGGCTGCGTTCCCATAAGCCGATCAGCCACAAGCCAGTAAACCCGCGTGAAGCAAGTAAATCCAGTTCTTCATCTGGAATTTCGTTGAGAAACTTGATTTCGCGCTGATATTTCTTTGAGAGCTGGTCGAGCCAGACGTAGGTGTTCTTCGCCATCAAAACGAGACGCGGCATCCATTCCTGGTCTGGGCTGTAGCGTTCGACTTCGGCATAGTCGTGCCCGGCAAAGGTGGGAATCTGTACTTCGGCAGTAAAGGTGTCGATGGGTCCCTGCTTACGGATGATGTCTTCACGTAAATAATCCATGCCGCGCAGAATACGGGTGGCAAATTCACTGCCAAGCAAATGCCCCCATTTTTCAAGGATGTATCGCAACTGACCTTCCAAAGAATCTGGTGAAGTCTCGATAGGTCCGCGCAGAAGTTCGGTAAGCGTTTCCGTCCGCCCGGCAACACCGTTGCCCAAGCCAGGCAGGTTGGAGAAGAACTCCAGGAGATGGTTCGTGAAATCCCTGAACTCTGACCCATTCATCACATTTTCGTCGAACAGGTCTTTGTAAGGATTCAGAGCCGGGTTCTTATTGGCGTTGTTGATGAGCAGCATCTCTTCGATAGCGGCAGCCCGCACACCATGCCCAAAGTCTCCGAAGTTTGGTAGTTTTGTGGCAAGGTACACACCCGCCGTCACTTCGCCGCGAAACACGGATTTGGGCGGAAACTCTTCGGTAAATTTGTTAAGGGTCAGGTCATACTTCGAGCCAAGCGTGGATTGAAGCGAGCCCATGGCGCGCCCCATCACACCGGTATAACGACTGTAATAATTGCGAAGCAAAATATGAAACGCCTCGTCTAGCAGGGAGATCACATAAAGGTCGGAAGCAGAGACCTGACGCTGCTCTGACTGCCCGCTAGGGCGTGTCGAAGGTTCCGTGCGAAGCGCTGATATTTGGTTTGCAAATGCCCGGGCGGATGCCATATCTGAAAAAACGACGTGCCCGTCGGGGCGGAAAAAATCTTGCGAAAAATTGTATCGAAGACGGGAAGCGCGTGAAGTTAGCATAACAATAATGATAACCGATTATCAATGAATTAGAGTAAAATTTCAGCCACCATCATGAGCGCATCGCTTGCCCAAGTCATCATTCTTTTGTTCATTGGCGTGTTCTACCTGCCGGTCATTTTTTTTGCCATTCAACGACGGGAGGAAGGACAAGGTTCCGCTACGTGGCTCGTCGTGCTCTACGCCCTGCTCGCCATGGTCATCAATATCGCAGAAGCCATCTGGCAGGACCGCGGGGATGATAACTTTCTCTTTCAAGAACTTCAAACATATATTTCGTTTACGCTCGCTGTTGTTTTGATGATCACGCTTCAGGTCTTCCTGAAACGCGAATTGTGGTGGGCATGGCTTGGTTATTTGGGGGTCTGGGCGCTCGGACTGGCATTGATATTAACAAACGCATTGAATCTACCAGATGCGCTCTGGACGAACGGCGAACTTATCTTATATCGCTCGCGGCTTGGTCCTGCATGGGTCATTCTGGGATGGATCATCCTGACCATTATCATGATCCTCAACCTGTCTAATGCGCAGCGTCAGAGCCGCCAGCCGCTGCTTCGCAGCCGGTTGGGATATTGGTGGGCGCCTGTCCTTTTCACCCTGCTGAACGACATCATTTTATTTTCCGGCATTCTCATCATCGGTCAGCCTGTGCGTTTTTTGGTTGCCATCGGCATGGCATATGTGGTCGGTACTCATTACGTGCCCGACTTGAAGAATATCACGCGTCGTGTTTTGATCTACGTTGCCAGTACGATCGGCATTGTCGGTTTTTATATTGCCGGTTTTCTGATCATCCAAGCCTTGTTTGGCGGGAGCGCGAATTTCAACCCACTCATAGCCGGCGCTGTAGTTGCACTCTTCCTGGCGCTAATCTTCTCCCCACTGACCGACCTGGTCTCACGCGCCATCAACACGTGGATGAAAGGCGATCAATACGATGCCAGCCTGACCATCCATCAATACAGCGAAAGCATCAGTAACATCCTCGACATGGATCGCCTCGCCAGTATCGCCATCGGCATCATGCTCGAAGCGATGCAGATCGAACGCGGGTTTTTGTTCCTGGTAGATTCCGAACGCCAGGCAGATGGACGCAAGACCTATAAGATCCGCTCCGCCCGCAGCCCGGAAGAACGACAAATGGTGGTGGTGGAATTGGAAGAGGACGGGGTCATCGCTTCGTATTTTATCCGCGAGCAAAAACCGCTTCTTCAATATGACCTGGACCTGCTCCCCGCTTACCGGGCCGCATCTCCCGCCGAACGGAGTTGGTTCAACGAACTCCGCTCCGAAGTCTATATTCCGATCTTTGCCAAGAAGCAATGGATCGGTCTGCTCGCGTTCGGTTCAAAGTTGAGCGGCAACCGCTATACGCGTGAAGACCTCTCCGTCCTCGGCGCGCACGCCAACCAGACCGCTGTAGCGCTCGAAAATGCCCGCCTCGTAGACAACCTCATGCGCCTCAACCAGGAATTACGCCAAGCCCGCCGCAACCTGGAAAAGAATAATCAGGAACTCCAACGTATCGATCAGGCGAAATCCGATTTCATCAGTATCGCTTCGCACGAACTGCGCACACCCCTAACCGTCATCAAAGGCTATACCGAAATGCTGATGGATGACTCCAAACTCGAAAAAGGACAGAAGTCCATGATGAAGGGTATCCACGATGGGACCATGCGCCTGCACGAAGTAATGGACTCGATGTTCGACATCGCGCAGATCGACGCGCGTTCCCTCAAACCGCACCTCCAGCCAGTGGACATCGGTCAACTGATCCAACAGGTATGTTTGGAGCATGTCAAAACGGTTAAAGAGCGTCAACAGATCCTGAGCATCAAGGTCCCTGCCATGCCGCTTGTCAAAGCGGACTCGCACCTGCTTGAAAAATTATTCCATCATCTCATTCGCAACGCCATCAAATTTACACCGAACAACGGTTGGATCACCATCAGCGGAAAACATATCCCTGCCATCATCAACCTGCCAAACGGCGGCGTGGAGATCATCGTCGGTGATACCGGCGTGGGCGTGGACCCAAATTTACGCGAGGTTATTTTCTCCAAGTTTTATCAGCCCGGCGAACTGGGTAAACATTCCACCAGCAAATCACGTTTCAAAGGCGGCGGCGCAGGCTTGGGGTTGGCGTTATCCAAAGGCATCGTCGAAGCGCACGGCGGGCGCATCTGGGTAGAAAGCCCTGGCTATGACGAAGTCAACTTCCCCGGCAGTCAGTTTCACATCATTTTGCCTCTGACCAAGCCGGAAAATGGCGAAGTTGAACGCATGGGTGAACCTGTCAAATCTGAGTTGGGCAAGGCAGAAACTGCATAATCAATAGACTTCTTTGCAAAAGTCATAAATTTGTCTTGCTCAGGGCGGGAGCACTTACGCAAGATATCCAATAAATCATAAGGAGCCCCGCGAATACGCGGGGCTCCTTTCATATTCTCCCCCGCTCACCCCCTTCAACCATTCTTAAGGCAACAAGATGACCGCATCGCCGGATTTCTGGAAGTGCGTCCGCTCGTCGTTTGCGCGGATCTGGCACTCAAGCCCAACTGAACCTGCGCCAAAGGCTTCGGAGAAAGCAACCACATCGAAGGAATAAAAGCCATCGGGCAGTTCAGAAAGTGAATAACCAAAATCATTTCCGTTGGGGCTTCCCGCTCCGCTGCCTCCAAATTGAGCAAACGGAATCAGGTGTTCCGGAGTCTGAATCCAATTCGACCCATATCCAAATTCGCCGCCACCATCGGGGTACAACTCGATCTGATAAAAGCCGATGAAGTTCAGCGGGTCAAAACCGGGAGCCGACACTGATGCGTCCCAAGTAACATGAATGCCATCCACATCCACAACAGCGGTGACGTTACGCGGTGCATCCGTTGTGCAGTCATACCAGACGTCAGTGACGGTTGTGCCGGGGATCGGTTGACCGAACACATCCAGCAGGGTGTACGTGTATGTCTCCCCAGCGACGGGTAAATCGGGGAAACCCTCCAGGTAGCGGAAGTTATCCACAAAATTCACGTTGGGCGAAAAGAGGTCGGTGAAAAATGGGATCGTCACACTGGAACCATCGGGCAGGGTGGCTTGCAGACCGGAGGAAACGATATTGCTGAAGCCTTCGATGATGTTCCCTTCATTTCGGTTCTCCCCATCGACTCCAACTACCGCGTTCACGCTGGCATAGAAGTAAATTTCATCGCCCAGTTGCACAGCCGGGCAACTGGGTTCGCGGCGGTCATGATGATAGGCAGACCAATCACCGCCCTGATTCGCCGTTTGCCACATACCGCTGGCGGGGTCATCGGTGACGGTGGCGTCGTTGGTCGAAGCGTTCCCCTCCAGTTTGATGACGGAACCCATCGCCGTCCCGAAAAGGGTCATATCGTAATTGCCGCTTCCCAACGGAGTGAAGCGGGCAGAGACCGGGGCAAATGCCGCATCAGCGCCAACCGCCATACAGCCGTTGTAGAGTGTCGCCGATGCATCATTGGGGTCGGGATGGAATTCATCGAGCATCAACACGAAGGGTTGATCTCCGTCGAACAAGCCATGGATAACCCCATCCCAGCGTCCGCGAAGATGGTCCACGCCATTGGGCGGCGCGGCATGGGCAACGTTCACAAGGCTGACAAGCAAGATGGCAGTCAAGAAAATAGTGGGAAGAATTTTTCGTAACATGGTAATCTCCTTTTCAAACTCATTTTTTATGCAGTAGGGGCGACCCGTCAAAATAGTAAAAAATCATGTTGCGCAAAGGAAGGGTCGCCCTTTATGCGAAAAGTTTTCTTGTCCGTGGACGACCCTCCCTTTTAGGTTTTGCAGCTTGTAAAGCCTGGATGGGTCGCCCCTACGGATAAATCGCGTAAGGCGAGTGAGAAATGATGTTTAGGGAACTACATACACGGAAGCAAACGGCGCACTCAACCCGCAGACGGAGATGTTGTCGAAGTAAACGACTGTGTCGGGTTTCGATGAATCGAAGCTCATCAGTTCCAACCCGACCCCGCCTCCAGGCAGCGGTTTGGGGTCGACATACCCTGCCGCCTTTTTTCCATCCAGCCAAACTTGAGTTTCGCCCTGGAAAGTGCTTATTTCAAGGTTATGCCAGCTTCCGGCAGATGCACCCGACCCGCTTGCTGCTCCGATATTCAAAACTGGAAGAGTGAGGCGGCGCAATCCGATACCATCGGTATCCACGACGATTTGATAACGCGCATCGTCTATCTGCTGACCGTCGATCTGAACGCCGTAATTCACAAGCCAGTTGAATGACAGCGGGCGGCGTCCGTCCACGGCAAAGCGTGCGCGCCACACGGCATCTGAAAAGGTTTTGTCTTGCAAGTTGTTGCCGTGATGTGTCATGTTGTTATTGCTTGCCACGATGTTGCCGGGTTCGCCGGTATATTCAGCAATGTTCCAGCCGTTCGCGTGAAGGTCAATTTCGGGCCAGCTTTGCGCTTCATTATCTTGAAAGTCTTCGATGTAAAGCAGGGATTCGCCGGTGCCGCAGGCTTGGGTGGGAAGCAAGCCGTTCGGATCGCGCTCCAGGGTGAAGGTCAAGTCATTGGGTCCGCGAGACAGGCTAAACGTCTGTTCGGAGGCGAAGTAACCTTGTGCGGTGATTGTCATGGAGCCATCCGGTTCGGGCAGATTCGTCCATTCCGTTTTGCCGTCTTCACCGGCAAATACCGGGGTGTCGCTTCCATTTATGGTGACGATTGCGCCCGATACGGCAACGCCATCGGCATCGGTGATCGAAACGGTCAGGTCATACGGGATGGGGGTCGGCGTGGACGTGGCAGTGGGCGGAACAGGCGTGGGCGTCCATGCAGAGGCGGTCATGGTGGCGGCTTCTTCCGGCGAGGGACCGCAAGCCGCAAGCACGAACACGACGATCAAGAGGGGTAACAAAATTTTCGTTTTCATGATTTCTCCTTTGGAATTTCAGTCAGACTTATGAGTTGGATAATCGGTCATCTTCTGCTTTCTGAGGTGCGCCTCCTTCTTCCATTGAAGCGGTTCCGACCACCCGAGCAATCACCTCCGCCAGGTCTGGGAGAGACTGAAAATATTTCGTCTCTCCGGTTTGAATATCGGTCACGGAGCCACGCCAAACGGGCTTGCCGTTCCCCTCCTCTCGCCACAAGCGGATCACAAGGGTGTGTTGGGTTTGCTTCTCGGTGGGCATTGGTTTTCACACAGCATACCCACCTACTCTCACAAAAGTCTCACAAGGCATCGGGGAAAGAAAAACTTCCGCCCTGGGAACAGGCGGAAGTCTGGAAGCGAAGCGAAGAGGAAGCGGCGCGAGTTAGTCTGGCATTCCAAGCACGCGCTTTAGGTGCCAGTCGCACTGGCGCAGGGTCTCGAACAAACCATCACCAAAGCGCTGCGCCGCTTCTTTGGGCGTTTTCAAATCCAAATAACCAGGCAGGACGCAACGAGTGAGCCAGTCACCGTAAGGCGAGTTAAGGAGAATGCTGGTGACGCGGACATCTTGTGTGGTGATGAGATGCGCGCGGTATGTGACCTGCTCAAGGTCTGCCGCCGTTTTGACATGATACTGGTTGGCATACTCCACACCGTGTTCCTGAAGCCACGCATCCACGATGCCCGGATGAAAAACGCGCAAATTTGCGAAGGTCTCCAACATATAAGTATGGAAAGGTTGGTTGACATTGATAAAGGGATCAAGGAAAGCCAACACCTCACGCGGATAAAACCAACCAAGCGGAGAGAGCAGGCGAACTGTGAGCGCAAATTTATCGGGCTGATCTTTCGAGAGCATCAACAGCGAGGACAATAACGGAAAGTCGGTAATGCCAGACCGAAGATACCGAACTCCCAATGGGAAAAACGAAACAGCGCCCAGCAACTGTAAGGTTCCGCGCGCCACGCCGTGGAGAAATTCAGTCTCATTCTCTTCTGCAAAGCGGGCGGTGAATTCCTCCAACAGATGTAGGGCATCGTGCGGGAAAGGCGTGGTTGCCGGCAGTGTAGAAGGAATGAATGCCATCAACAACCAAAGCCGTGCTTCACCGTTCAAATCGTCAAAAACCTGACGCATGGCATTGCATGCTTCGGCAGGGCAATGATGCAGCCACACAACAAGCAGATGGTGAGCAGGATAACGAGCCGGGTCGATCTGAGACATCAAAAGGGTCTTGATGTCCTCGATGGGAATGTCACTCAATGCATCGCTTCCACGCTGCAAGGCATGGACTACATGACGAAATGCATCTCGTTCCTTTTCAGTAAGGCTGCCCGGGCGGAGAATTTCGTGGATCGCATCCTCATTGCTGGGCCAGGAAACGGTGTTGCGCGCCATAATACTTTTGATGAGAGACCAAAAACGGCTCTGTGACTCGCTGGTGGGCAGCCCCAACTTTTCGACAGCAATCTCATACGCCGCCTGATCGATCTCATCGAAAACGGCGCGAGGGATATCATACGTGCTGAACCAGCCAATGATCTTAAAGAGTGTTTGAATCCTGCGCGGGGCGGTAAGAAGCATCTGTGGGCTTATATCTTCGATCAGGCGGTGCAGCACCTGAACCGCGTGTTGAAAATCCTGCCGCCATAGTTGGTCGAAGGAAATCAGGGCAACCCTTCGCACAGTTTCGTTGAAAGAGCCGATGGCAGAGTAAAAAATCTCGTATCCCTCCTCCCCCATGGCAGGGACTGCGCGCAGGGCAATACGTTTGGCATCCACGGAATTTAGCGCGAGAATCTTTTTGGACAGAGACAGGGCAAGTTTTGGTTCTTCCATGTATAGGGAGACCAGCCCATCTACGCATAGTTCCCTGATCTCGGAAATTTCACTGACGGCAAAAGACAAAAAAAGCCCTGCATTACGGCGCAAGGATAACGCCATAACCGCCGCGCCATAAGCGGGTGGGAAAGATGCGGTCTGACAGGCATATTCCATCAGAACAGATTCATCATCCTTGCGTTTCTCCATTTCATGACGAAGGTGTTCGGCAAGCAGGTATTCGAACAATCGGTCATGTGTGAAGCGGAATAGCTGTTCTAATCCTTCCTCGATTTGGGAAAGGATACCTGTATCCAACAGTTGTTTGAGCGGCGTATTTTCCCTATTTAACTCGACGCCATAGGTTTGTGCAAAAGAATGCAAGTCCCTATCAGACACGGTAATTTGCTGCCGTTCTGCCATCCAGGTTGCCAGTGCAAGCGCAAAACTGCGCGCGCTGCTTTGCGGGGTCATTTTAAAAAAGTATTCCCGAAACAGCGAAGCCTCCGAATGGATCGACAATATGCGCTTGCCGCGCCAAGTCTCCGATAGGAGCCGCAAAAGCAAGGGATGTTTGTAAAAGAAGCGGTTATCGAATTCTTCATTACCTCCCTTGAGTTCATAAAGCGAAGAATAACGGCGAAATGCCGCATTTGCTTCTTCGTGGTCAAAGACCTCTAATTGGAATGGCTCATACAGGTAAAACGAACCCCAATTCAACGCGACTGAACCGTTCTCTGTCATTTGCTTCCATGTGTAATCCCTGCATGTGATGATGACTTTCAGAGAACATATATTCGTTTGAATCGCAGCCTGCAATTCGGGATGAGAGATCAAAAGGTTCAGGCGTCTCATCAAGTCTGCGGGGGTGGCGCCCAGGTCACGAAAAGCGTTCAGGTCATCCACGACAATCCATGCTTGTTTGCCGTGCTGACATGCCTCGCGCCCAATCGCAATCAACGCTTCGGAAGCAGTGATAACATCGCTCCCCCACACCTCGCGGACAAGCTCCCGTTCAAAATTCAGAGTCAGCGACCCTGCTTCGTAAAATAGGACGAAATCACCCTGCGCCATGTGTTTGCCTGCAAAGTTCGCCAGCCAGGTGGTCTTGCCATACCCGGAGGGAGCCGTCAGCACAAACCCCACTGAGGGTGAAGCGACAAATTGCTCCATCACATCGTCCAGCGCCGGGCGGTTGACAAACGCTTCTGGCAAATACCGGCGTGAACGCTCAAGTTCAGATAGCTTCCGCTGTGTCCTATTTGCCGCTGCCTCCACGCGCACCTGCCAGATCGCCTCCAGCTTCGACGTGGATTTGATCTTCTCGAACAGCCGCTGAGTCTCCGGCATCGGTTCGACGCCGAGTTCCCTATTCAAGTATTCCACACACAAACGATATTGGGCCAATGCAGAGGGACGGTCGCCGATATTTACATACAAGCTCATCAAACTGCGATGTAGCTCTTCACGCAGCGGGTCGTAACCGATGAGTCGCTTTGCAAATGGGATCGCTTCCCTCCATTCCCCATGAGCTTCGTGATAGTGCAACAATTTTTCCAGCGTTTTCAAGAAGACATCTTTTAACTTCTCGCGTTCCAGAATACACCAATCCGAGTAACAGCCCTCCAAAAATTCCCCCGTGTATAGATCAACCGATTGTTGCAGCGACACATGGTCTTCACGCTGCGCCAGATCAGTGAAAAGATGAACGTCCACGTGGAGCGGCTCCGTTGAAAGGGTCACCTCATCGCGGGTAAGTACAAGATGATCCTGCGCATCCCCCAACACACGGCGCAGCCTCCATAACTCTGTGCTCAGGCTGGCACGCGCTTTTTCATCCATCGTTTCGGGCCAAAGCAAACCGGCAAGCAGAATGCGCGGATGAGCGCGATTCGGATCAGCGGCAAGGTAGCCAAACAATTCTCCGCTCTTATGCGTGAGAAAAGACGGCAACGGCATTCCGTTGACTAAAATTTTCGGGGAACCCAGCAGGAAAATTTGAAGTCCGGCAGGCATGGCAAATTACCATTACCAAATCTGAAAACGGATCAACCCATTACAGGTCTCTCCGATACACACGATGATTTTTATATTCCACACCGTTGAGGTTTTTCAAATCCGCGCGCATTTGCTCGGTCGTCTCGGCGACCTGAGTCATCTCCACATGCGCGAACTGACCAAAGTCCAACAGTGTCTCGCCCATCGCGTAATACAACAAAGCGTTGCCGCCGTGCCCTTGAAACTCAGGCAGGATACCCATGCCATTCACCGAGACTGTGTTCGTGCGGCGAATGTCCATCAAGATGTCGAGCAAGCCGAACGGGAAGAGTTTTCCTTTCGCACGCTGCATGGCGGCAGAGACATCGTGAAAAGCAAACAGGAAGCCGACTACATCCTGGTCGTGTGTGATGATCTTGATTAAACGGTGGTCGGCAATCGTCATGATATTCCCAACCACAAAATCGATCTCGCGTTGGGTCAGCGGATAATATTCCCAGTTATTCACAAATGCATTGTTATATGCCATGCCAATGCGGTCTGACCAGCTCACCAATTCCTTTTTGTTTTTGAAAGTTTTGATCTCCAAATGCCCGCGCTGCATGACGCGCTCCGTAATACGCTTTACCCGGTCGGGGATTTGGAACTTATCCGCAGGCAGATAACAGGAGACGAAATCCACTTCCTTGACGAAGCCCTGCGCCTCCACCAATGACTGATAGTAGGCGTGGTTGTAATTGAGCATGGTCATCGTCTGACGGTGCTCGTGCCCGAAGACAAGCGCTCCATACCCATCCAGCGGACCCATGCCCTTTGGTCCGATTATCTTATTCAATCCGCGTGCTTTTGCCCATTCGAATGCGGTGTTGAACAAAGCCGTTGCCGCCTCGATGTCATCCTCGCACTCAAATAGATAGAAATCCGACGTCTTTTCGTTGCGATATTTATTGAAGGGCTTGTTTTCGATGACGGCGATCCGCCCCACATCCCGCCCGTCGAGGACAGCAAGGAAGAATTCCACATCCGAATGCTCATGAAAGGGATGCTTCGCGCGATTGAGTTGATTGTATGCATCCACATTCAATGGAGGCACCCACTGTGGGCAGCTAGCATAGATGCGAAAGGGCAACTCCACGAACCGCCTGACCTGCTTGTTGTTGTCCGTATCCACTTTTTCGATGTTCAGCATGGGTGCTCCTGCGAAGGAATAAGGTAAAGCCAAGTATATCCCCACCCCCTCTTTTTGGGCACAGACAACCCCTGTGCATCGTTTTTGCAACGGACAGGGAGCACTCAAAGTCTGTTAGTAGTTTAGCTCAAGCCGCCGTCCTTTGCGAAGCATCCTGTGGACGGCGGCGTTCTGCGAGTAAATCCTTCGCCAAGGACGGCGAAGGGAGCAGGTCATCTACAAACTTTTAGCGCACCCAACGGACACAACCAGGGCAAAAGTGTGCATCCCCGTGCTATACTTGGGGCACTCTCATATATCGAGGCATTATGACCGGAATCACACATCAGGAAATGCTGGCGAAATACGCCGAAGCCATCGTCAAAGTAGGTCTTAATATCCGCGCTGAGCAGCGCTTGATTATCACAGCAGCGGGGACTCGCGGGGTGCCGCACCAATTTGCTCCCTTGGTCCGTGAAATCGCAAAGGCTGCCTACAGCGCAGGCGCAAAATACGTCGACGCCATCTTTGCCGACGAGGAAATGCTGCGCATCCGCGCGCAACATGCTTCCAAAGGCTCATTTGGAGAATATCCCAAATGGCAGATTCAGGGCGTTTTGGATATGGTCAGCAATGGCGATGCCCTGCTCTCCATCGGCGGCTCCAACCCTGACCTACTAGGCGGGCTGGACTCAGATGTCGTCGGGCAAATGCAACGAGCACATCTTGAAAACTGGAGTCCCATCAGCGAGAAGGTGACCACCAACGCCATCAACTGGTGCGTCGTCGCCGCCGCCGGTGAAGCCTGGGCGCACAAGATATTCCCCGACCTGCCAGTAAACAAAGCACAGGAAAAACTCTGGCAAGCCATCTTCGAGACCACCCGCATCGACCAGCCCGACCCCATCGCGGCATGGAATAAACACATCGCCTCCCTGCGTGAACGCGCGTTATATCTGCAAGCCAAGCAATACACCGCCCTGCATTACAAAGCCCCCGGCACCGACTTCACCCTCGGCTTACCCAGCGGGCATCTCTGGATCAGCGCGCAATCGATGGCGCAGAACGGCGTGGCATTCACCGCCAACATGCCCACCGAAGAAGTCTTCACCCTGCCAGACCGTAACCGCGCAGATGGCGTGATCTCTGCCACGTTCCCGCTCAGCTATGGCGGCACATTGATCGAAGATTTCCAAGTCCACTTTGAGAATGGACGAATCACAAAGGTCACTGCCCAAAAAGGTGAAGCCGCCCTCCAAAAACTGGTGGACACCGACGAAGGCTCACACCGCCTCGGCGAAGTGGCGCTCGTCCCCGCCTCCTCCCCCATCGGCAGACGCGGACATCTTTTCTACAACACGCTCTTCGACGAGAACGCTTCCTGTCATATTGCGATTGGACGCGCTTACCGCTTCACCCTCGCCGGAGGAACTGAGTTGAACGACGACGAGTTTATCGCCGCTGGAGGTAACGTCAGCCTCAACCACGTCGACTTCATGATCGGCTCTCCGAAAATGGACATCGACGGCATCACCAAAGACGGCAAACGCGAGCCGGTGATGCGTCAGGGTGAATGGGCGATACAACTGTAGCAAACCCTGCTGATAAATCACTCCGTAGCGCGAGATATACCTCGCGCTACTTTTTTTGCGCCAAATGCAAAGTCATGTCATAATGGAAGCACTTTCCCCAAGGAGGCAAGATGCCCCGTAAACCCACCCTCAACACCGATAATATTTTGAACAGCGAATATGAATACATCGCCCAGAGTGTCTTTCAAGCCAACGAAGACCGCTCGCGGGTAGCATCCTTTTATTTCGTCTCAGTTGGCTCGTTCGTGGCAGCCATCCTGGGCACACGTTTCGAGCCGGAACAGACGACGATCTCGCTGGCATTCTTCTTCCTGTTCACGATCCTGACCTTCATGGGCGCACTCACCATCGCCCAGCTTGCCCGTCTGCGCGCCTCATGGCACGAAGCCGTTGAAGCCATGGACCAAATCAAAGAATATTACATCAAGCGCACCCCAGAGTTAGCCCCGGCTTTCAAATGGCGGGCGAAACAAATCCCGCCCACCAACAAACCCTACAGCATCGCCAACCTGATGGCAGTCGAAGTTGCCCTGCTCAGCGCCCTCACCACAGGCGCGGGGATTTATTTCCTGCTGGCATTCGTCGGCATCACCAACTGGGTGACGTGGGTCGCCGTCATCGTCAGCATCGTCCTGGGTTACATCGCCCAATGGACGTGGTATCACTATTTGCTCGTCGATAATCAATAAGGATAAATCATGCCAAGAGAATATATCGGTCAGAACCCTACTGCCTATCAGCGCAGACCCCACCTCACAAAAGACGACGCCTGGATTCGCGAATTCTTGAAGACCGCCAAGGTCGGTCACGTTGCCACCTCGGTGAATGGACAGCCGTTCATCAACACCAGCACCTTCTGGTACGACGAAGCAAGGCATCAGATCGTCTTCCACTCCAATCTTGCGGGGAGAATCCGCTCGAATGTGGAATACAGCTCAAAGGTCAGTTTTGAGGCGAGCGTGCTTGGGCAGATGCTGCCATCCAATGTCGCGTTGGAATTCTCGCTCCAGTATCGTAGCGTGGTCGCTTTTGGGGCTGCGAGAGTTGTAACCGATCCCGATGAAGTGCGTAGATTGCTGTATGGGCTGATCGGCAAGTATTTCCCTGAAATGAAAGTTAGGCAGGAGTACCGCGAGATCACCGACAAGGAACTGCGAGCCACATCGGTGTATGCCATCAAGATCGAAGAATGGAGCGGCAAGGAAAACTGGGAGGAACGCGCCGACCAAAGCGACGAATGGCAGCCGCTCGATGAAAAATGGTTCGAGTATTACAGGAACAACTCCTGAAAGGATATGACATGAACGAAAAGACACATACTGAAGAATTCCGCGTGGATGGCGAGAAGATCGTCTCCAAGATCAAAGAACTCCTGCATGAAGGCAACATTCGCAGGGTCATCATCAAGGATAAGGACGGCAAGACCTTGATGGAAATTCCCGTCACGATTGGTGTGGTCGGCGTGCTGCTTGCTCCGCAACTAGCCGCGCTTGGAGCCATTGCTGCCTTGTTGACTGAAGCCAATGTGGTGGTCGAAAAAACGGAATGAATATAAGGAAGGGTCATTCTAAAATTGCTCTCGCCGCCTTGAACGCATCGGACAGATTTTAAGGAAAAGTCATTCTTAAAAATCTTGCCTCAGTTTCTTTTGCGCCTTGCATTTTTGCAATGAGTCACCTAAAATACAAAAGTCGTTCAGTCAAGTTCCAAAGCAAGACCTACTTCATCAAGGAGACACGCAATGGCTCAACCCCTGAACAAAGTTTTTACCCTTTTCCTCATTTTGGCACTCGCATTTGCCATCATGCCCCAACAGTTCGTCAGCGCTGCAACGCCGACAGAGCTGTTTTTTTCTGAGTACATCGAAGGCTCGAGCAATCACAAAGCGCTCGAAATCTACAATGGGACTGGCGCCGCCATCAACCTGGGTACCGGCGGATACAACGTCCAAATGTACTTCAACGGCTCCAGTTCAGCCGGCACAACAGTCAATCTTACTGGCACAGTTGCAAACGGAGACGTTTTTGTTCTGGCACACGCTTCTGCCGATTTAGCCATCCTCGCCCAGGCAGACCAGACCAGCAGCGCAAGTTGGTATAACGGCGATGATGCGGTCGTCTTGCGCAAAGGCACAACCGTCATTGACGTTATCGGTGTGATTGGTACCGACCCCGGCTCTGAATGGGGCTCCAGCCTCACCAGCACCGCAGATAACACCCTACGCCGTAAAGACACAGTCTGTGCAGGGGATACGAATGGCGCGGATGCATTCGATCCTTCCACAGAATGGGAAGGCTTCGCACAGAATACCTTTGGCGGTCTCGGCTCTCACACTGCCAATTGCTCCGCGCCCGATACCGCCCCTAGCGTCACCAGCAGCTACCCCACGGATGGCGCAGCGGATATTCCGCTCAACGCCAACATGTCGGTGACCTTCAATGAACCGGTCGATGTGGCTGGCTCCTGGTTTGATATTACCTGCTCAGTCAGTGGCGCACACGCCGGTTCAGTGAGTGGTGGACCCACTACATTCACCATCAACCCAACCAGCGACTTTGTCGGCGGTGAATCTTGTACCTTCGCCGTCATTCCTGCCAATGTCACAGATCAGGACTCGAACGATCCGCCCGATGTGATGACCGTTGAATTCGAGATCGGTTTCACCACCTTTGATGTCTGCACCCAACCGTACACCACGATCCCTGCCATTCAAGGCAGCGGCGCGACTGTGGCACTGACCGGTACACAGACCACCCAAGGCGTAGTGGTCGGCGACTTTGAAGGCGCATCACCGAATCTACGCGGCTTCTTCATTCAGGACCCGACCGGCGACGGGGACCCTGCCACATCCGACGGCATCTTCGTCTTCAACGGCAGCAACAATAGCGTCAACCTCGGCGACCTTGTCCGCGTGACCGGAACCGCCGCTGAATTCCAGGGGCAATCCCAAATCTCGGCGACATCCATCGTCAAATGCGGAACTGGCACAGTCTCCCCAACCGATGTGACTTTCCCGGTTGTCTCCGCGGACTTCCTCGAACAATACGAAGGCATGCTCGTACGCCTGCCGCAGACCATGTACGTGACCGAGCACTTCCAGCTTGGTCGCTTCGATGAAGTGCTGCTCTCTGCCAACGGACGTTTGCAACAGCCAACCAATGTCGTTGCCCCTGGCGATGATGCAAATGACCTGCAAGCCGCGAACAACCTGAATCAAATCTTGCTGGATGACGCCACCAACGCCCAGAACCCCGACCCGATCGTCTTTGCCCGCGGCGGGCTTCCTCTCAGCGCCAGCAATACCCTGCGCGGCGGCGATACCGCCACCGGCATCATCGGCGTTTTGAATTACACCTTTGGCGGCAGTTCCACAGCCAGCCCGAACGCCTATCGCGTCCGTCCGGTGAATGCCATGAATGGCTATGTCAACTTCGAGCCGACCAATCCCCGTCCCACCAGCGCCCCCGAAGTGGGCGGCACGCTCAAAATTGTTGGCATGAACCTGCTCAACTTCTTCAACACCTTTGATGGAATCCCCGATACCGTTGATAACTGCACACTTGGCTTCGGCGGAGGCGCAACTGATTGTCGCGGAGCAGATACCGCGTCTGAATTCGAGCGCCAGATTCCCAAGACCGTTGCCGCAATTTTGGCAATGAATCCCGATGTGATCGGAGTCAACGAGATCGAGAACGATGGCTATGGTGCGGATAGCGCTATCGCGCGCCTCGTGGACGAACTCAATCTTGCCACAGCGCCGGGAACCTTTGCCTACATTGACGTCGACTCTGCCACCGGGCAAATCAACGCGCTCGGCACCGATGCAATCAAGGTTGGCTTGATCTACAAACCTGTTTCTGTGACTCCTGTCGGCACAACTGCCGCCCTGAACACAGCAGCCTTCCTCACCGGCGGAGATAGCGGCGACCGCAACCGCGCATCACTCCTGCAAGCCTTCGAACAGAATGCAAACGGCGAGGTCTTCATCGTCAATGTCAACCATCTCAAGAGCAAAGGCTCCGCTTGTAACGCTCCCGATGCCGGCGATGGTCAGGGCAACTGCAATCAGGTACGCTTGAATGCCGTCAACGAATTGTTGGCATGGTACGCCACCGACCCGACCGGCACCGGCGACCTGGATATTCTGCTCGTGGGCGATTACAACTCCTACGCCATGGAAGACCCGATCATCGCGTTGGAAAACGGCGGTTTCACCCACCTCATCAAGACCTTCATCGGACCAGACGCCTACTCCTACGTTTTCGATGGTCAATGGGGCTACCTCGATCATGCCCTCGCCACAGCGTCCATGACCTCACAGGTGACCGACGTTGCAGATTACCACATCAACTCAGATGAACCATCGGTGCTCGATTACAACACCAACTTCAAGAGCCCCGGGCAGATCATCAGCTTGTATGCGCCGGACGAATTCCGTGTCTCAGACCATGACTCGGTGCTCGTCGGCTTGTGCCTGCCGCCTTCTTTGGATGTGAGCCTCTCAACCAGTGAACTGTTCCCGGTCAACCACAAGTACGTGGACGTGGATGCCTTCCTGACTGCATCCAGTGACACGACCTCCATTGACCTGCTCTCCGTCACCTCCAACGAAGCAGATGACTCCACCGGCGACGGCAGTACCATCAACGACATCGTCATTGTGGATAACGATACCTTCCAACTGCGTGCCGAACGTGCTGGCAACGGTACAGATAGGGTCTACACCATCGTCTATCAAGCCACCAATTCCTGCGGTGCCACGACGACTACCGCCGTGTACGTCACAGTTCCACACAACAAGTAAGACACTCAAAGCAAAAAGAGGTCCGCTGTTTAGCGGACCTCTTTTTATTCTTCCGATCTGTAGCGCGAGATAGTATTTCGTGCTATGCGCTTGTTGGTGAAAACAAATATTTCTGTACAACCAGCACTGCGCCTAAAAATCCAAATCCCACAATTCCGGTGATGCTGGGCAAGATCCACATCAGCGCAGAACTGCCAAAGGATTTGATGCGTGCATCCGATGGATGCTCCGGCTCATAGAGGATCGTGACCTCGTCCCCCACTTCTTGAGACGGCGGGTTGCTGCCTTCGTTCAATTGGATCGTGCGGCGTTTTCCATCCTTCGGCTTGAAATCCACCACCGGGTAGTAATAATAGCTGACGTTATCCGTCTCAGCATCCACGTACTTCCTCTCCACCACTTCCACAACGATGCCGGGCACGCTTTCTTCACGTCCAAGTTTTTGCAGGGTGGTTACGGTTGAAATCCCGGCGATCATCAGCATCAATGCCGCTACACCGGTAAAGACCCACACAATGATCTTTTCGGCAGTCACACCGTTGATCTGTTGGGTCTCTTTTTGTAACTGCTCAAACTCAGCATCATTAAAGTCTGCATCAAACGAAGAATCCAGCATCGCTTCCAGTTTACGCCGATCCCCTTCATCTGGCACATCCTCAAGTGTTTCATATTGCACCCCGTTCACCTCAAATGAAACGGGGAGGTCATCTTCCCAATCGATCGAGTATTTTTTCTTTGCCATTATTACCTCCGAGCGGGAAATTCTATCACGAGGGGTTCCTATCTCAATTTCCAAGAGTCATGTAAAATCTTTGTAGCAATGAATTCAACCTCAAGAGAAGCCTCATGAAATCCTACCGAAAAGAACTTTGGTTCAACATCCCGTCCCGCCGCGGATTTGTCAACATCACCCACCAGGTGGAGGAAGCCCTGCACGAGAGCGGCATTGTAGAAGGGCTTCTTCTGGTGAATTCCATGCACATCACATCCTCCGTCTTCATCAACGACGATGAAAGCGGCTTGCATCATGACTATGAAAAATGGCTGGAACGACTCGCGCCTCACGAGCCGGTCAACGGGTATCGTCATAACGACACCGGTGAAGATAACGCCGACGCGCACATGAAACGCCAGGTGATGGGGCGTGAAGTGGTCGTGGCAGTCACGAACGGTCAGCTCGATTTTGGGACGTGGGAGCAGATCTTTTACGGTGAGTTCGATGGCAGAAGAAGGAAGCGCGTTCTGGTCAAGATCATAGGAGATTGATCACATGGAAAAAAGACGATTCGGGCGCACCGGGCACCAAAGCACCGTCGCCATCTTCGGAGCGGCAGCATTCTGGGATATCGAGCAAAAAGACGCTGACCACGTAATGGAAACGGTCATCGAAGCGGGCATTAATCACATTGATGTCGCGCCATCCTACGGGCAGGCGGAACTACGAATTGGTCCATGGATGAATACCGAGCGCAAACGCTTCTTCCTTGGCTGCAAAACTATGGAACGCACGAAAGAAGGTGCTCTGCGTGAAATGCAAGAATCACTCAAGCGCCTGCAAACTGACTCGTTCGATCTGTATCAATGTCATGCCATTACGACCATGGACGAACTGGATGCAATTTTCGCCAAAGGTGGGGCTATGGAAGCCATGCAGGGAGCTCGTGAACAAGGGCTGACGAAATACATCGGTATTACCGGTCACGGTGTGGATGCGCCCAAGATATATCTCGAAGCCCTGCGCCGTTTTGATTTCGATTCGGTTTTATTCCCCATAAATTTTATTCAGATGGCAAACCCCGAATTTCGAAGAGCGGCGGAAGAATTGATCTCGGTCTGCAGGGCGAAAGATGTGGGAACGATGATCATCAAATCCATCACAAAAGGACCCTGGGGCGAGAAACCCAAAACGTCCACAACCTGGTATGAACCCTTTGACAAAATGGACGAGATCCAGCGCGGCGTAAATTTTGTGCTTTCTTATGATGTAACCGGAGTTTGCACCGCCGGAGACATAACCATTCTGCCTATGGTCATCAGGGCTTGTGAAAACTTCACACCCCAAAGCACCCAGGAGCAGGAAGCCTTGATCGAAAGTGGATCGCAATTCGAAGCTTTATTTAAATAACTCACCTTACGCACCTGCGCTTCGACTACGAGCGGGACGAATACCCGCTCTCCGCTCAGCGCGGCAGCCGCCCTGAGCGGAGCGACGAGTGAACGTCGAGGAGCGCAGTCGAAGGGCGAGGGGCGCAAGAAAGTGAAAATTGCGTAAGGTGAGTAAATAAAAGAGGAACCTATGAGGTTAAAAAATAAAACCATCGCTGGTTAATGATCGTTATTGATGAGAAAACAAACCACACTATTTATTATTATGTCCGCTGCTTTTTTGAACAGCGGACATTTTATTTAATTTCGATAAATTAGACCTGAAAGAGGATGACCGGACTTGAAATTTATCATCCCTGCCATATAAACCAAATCACGAAACTACGAGGGATAGCAGCCGTATATTCCAGTAGTGTGCGAAATAAAAATCTCAGCAACGGATAACCTCGAGGAAGAATGAACAGAAAAGTTGAATCAAGCGGACATTTGGCGGAAGATATTACAAAGTCAGCCAGTAAGCAGACCTATTACACAATCCGCTTTTTTGTGGATCAAGATCGTGTCGCTGACGCCTATCGGGCATACGGTTATTTTCGCTGGTTGGACGATGTCATCGATGAGGAGGCAGGCTCAGGCGCGGATGGAATCGCTTTCGTCAATCGCCAGAGGTCTTTGTTGGAATCCTGTTATCGGGGTGAAATTCCAAACGAGCTATGCGCTGAAGAACGATTGCTGATCGACCTTATCCGTAATAACACTGAAAAACACAGCGGATTACAAACCTACCTGTTCAATATGATGGACGTAATGGTCATGGACGCGAAACGACGGGGGCAAATTATCTCCCAGTCAGAGTTATTTGAATATTCGCACAAGCTCGCAAAGTCGGTCACCGAAGCGTTGTACTACTTCATTGGTCACGACGATCCCTCACCCACTCATGAGGCGCGCTATATGGCAGTGACCGCTGCGCACATCACACATATGTTGAGAGATACACTGGAAGATGTTAAGAACGGATATTTCAACATCCCACAGGAATATCTTCAAGCACGCGGAATATCACCGCAGGATGTGACGAGCCAGGCATACCGTGATTGGGTTTGCGGGCGCGTGCAATTGGCACGCGGATATTTCAAGTTGGGACGGGACTGTACGGCACAAGTCAAAAACCTGCGCTGCCGTTTAGCTGGTTATGCTTACACAGCGCGGTTTGAATGGATGTTGAACGTCTTTGAACGCGATCAATATTTCCTGCGTTCCGAGTACCCGGAACGAAAAAGCTTGCGAGCCGGTTTGTGGATGCTCGTCCATGCCCTCACTTGCATGTTCACGCTGCCATCGATGAAAAGCGAATCTCACAAGCTGGCGGCACAGCCGGTTCGGATTGAAAAAAGATGAACGCAAAAAAAGTAATCGTGATTGGTGCCGGTATTGGCGGGCTTGTTGCCGCAACTCACCTTGCCCAACATGGAATTAAAGTAACCGTGATCGAAAAGAACCAACGCCCCGGAGGGCGTTGTGACCGCATCAGCCGCGACGGGCATCATTTCGACACAGGCCCCACCTTGCTGGTCATGCCATTGCTCTACGAAGCGGAATTTGCGGCACTGGGAACTTCCTTAAACAACATGTTGGATTTACAACGAGTTGACCCTACCTATCATCTGATCTTCGACGATGGCAGCCAGCTTGCGCTCACATCTGACATGAAATCCTTGCAGGAGCAGCTTGACTCGTTCGAGTATGGAAGTTTTCAAGGTCTCCTGCGTTACATGGACGAGGGACATCGTCACTATCATCTCGGCATCGAAAAATTGGTTCAACCCGATTTCCGTAAGGCTGCTGATTTTTTCAAGCTCAGCAACCTTCCCCTGGTTTATCAAGTTAAACCGTTGGCAAAACACTACGCCAATATGTCGAACTACTTCGACGATCCACGCCTCAAAGCCGCATTTACGTTTCAGGATGTTTATATGGGGTTGAGTCCTTTTGAAGCGCCTGCTACTTTCTCCATGATGCCTTATACCGAACTGGCGCACGGAGTTTGGTATCCAAAAGGCGGCATGTATAGTGTGGTTGAAGCACTCACGAAACTCGCCATCGATGCAGGCGTGGAATTTATTTTTGATACTCCAGTCGAGCAGATCGACGTCAATGGCAATTCCGCGCGCGGGGTCATGGTCAATGGTCAGTTACGAGAGGCAGACGCAGTCCTTGCCAATGCCGACCTTCCCTATGTTTATCAAAACCTGCTTCCACAAGATGGGCAGGCGGAAAAACTCGCTCACAAGCGGTTTTCATGTTCAGTCGTTAGTTTCTTTTGGGGATTGGATAAATCATATGAATCGCTTGCTCCTCACACTCTCTTTCTTGCAAGCGACTATCGCGAAAACTTCGCAAGCATCATTCGTGACCTGAGCCTGCCAGCCAACCCAAGCCTTTACATCCATGCCCCGGCGCGACTCGACCCAGCCATGGCTCCGAGCAGACAGGATACTTTAATCGCGATTGTCCCTGTTGGACATATATCCGAAAATGGCGAGCAAGATTGGGTAGAATTAAGGGATAAGGCGCGCGGGCATGTTTTCCGCCGCCTGTCGTCTTTGGGAATTAACGATCTCGAATCACACATCAAATTTGAGATCAATTTCACCCCGCCATCGTGGCGCAAACGATATAACTTGATGAAAGGTTCCACACATGGGCTGTGTCATAACTTGACGCAGTTGGGATATTTCCGCCCCGATTTTCAACACCGGCACTATCACAACTTATATTTCACCGGTGCCAGCACCCGCCCCGGCACCGGCATGCCGACTGCCATGGTTTCGGGCCGCCAGTCTGCGCAACGGATCATGGATGATTTGAAAGTATAAAGGCATCAAAATTTTTCTTGTTAAAGTCTCGATACAAGTGTGCAAGTAAAGGTTGTCAGCATCTCTGCTCAAGCCGCCGTCCTTTGCGAAGCATCCTGTGGACGGCGGCGTTTTATGAGGGAAATCCCGCGCCGAGGACGGCGCTGGGAGCATATTACATGGCATGTTTTGCTTGCACAAGGCGCGCGCTGGCTTCTGAAACATTTCATTATAGGTCACTTTAATCTTCGGTTTACGTCCCCGTGCTACATTTGAGGAAATGTTGGCAAGCGGCAACCATGAAATAATGTTTGCGGAGATCGAAGTTTCCGCAAGACTGACGCTGGCAAAACATTTGTCACTGCTTGAAAAATCACTTTAGAGGAGAAATATTATGCGTTTAAAAAACAAAACCATCGCAATCCTCGTCGCTGAAGGCGTTGAAGATTATGAATACTTCGTCCCCATGATGCGGTTGCAAGAAGAAGGCGCAAAGGTACTTACAGCCGCTTTGGAATTAAAGCCTATAAAAGGAAAAAACGGTTTAACGATCACACCGGACACAAAGGTCGAATCGCTTAATGCAGATGAACTTTTTTCGATCGTAATTCCTGGCGGCTGGGCTCCAGACAAGTTACGCAGATATGATGCTGTGAAAAATCTTGTAAGGAAAATGGATGATGCCAAAAAGATCGTCGGCATTATTTGCCACGGCGGTTCCACTGCGATCTCGGCAGGCATCATCAAAAAAGGTCAACGCGTCACCGGCTCGACGGGCATCAAGGATGATCTGGTCAACGTTGGCGGGGTCTGGACGGATGAAGCCGCCTTCCGCGAAGGCAATCAGGTCTGGGGGCGGGTGGTGGCGGATATTCCCGACTTCAACCGCGAACTGGTCAAGGCGTTGGTTGAAGAATGAAGGATGAATTATGATGGATGAAGGTCAAGCGGGGAAACCTTCATTGTTGATGGGATAGAAATGTTGAGGAGACTCAACACTGTGGGTGCGATCTGCAAATGAGAGATGACCTCGCCCGTATCGCCTCTTCCGCGTGCCGATGGCTGGATCACGTAAAAGGGAACTTCTCTCTGCTCAGGCGTTGTGCCGCCATGCCCCCCATCGGCATTGATGCCGTGATCGCCGGTGACAAAGATCGTATATCCACGCTCGCGCCATTCGACCAGAAGCGGCGCGAGTTTTGAATCCTGGTAGATAGCGTAATTGCGGTATTCTTTGGTATCCGAGCCGAAAGACTCGCCATGATAGTCCATGCCCATAGGGTGCAGCAAAAGATAATCGGGGGAATATTTGCGGACGAGATGCGCCGCCGTATTAAATAGCTCAATGTCCGGGTATTCATCCGTGGTGTAGAACCGCCCATGTTGGATGTTAAGTTTCTCGTCATCCACTTCCCTGTCATCAATGGGATGATAGGGAGCACGGTTATAAAGTTCGGAATACCAATAATATGCCGCCGCTGCTGTGACCTTCCCCGCCTCCCGCACTGACTTAAAGATATTCGGCTTGTCTGAAAGCCTTACGATGGAATTGGCAACGATGCCCGTTTCGCTCGACGGCATACCCGTATGAATGGTCTCATACATCGGACGGGACATGCTTGGTAATTCGCCAACGATCTTATACAAACTGGCTTTTTTATATTCCACCAGATGACCCAAATACCCCATATTGGCAACCGCCACATCGTAGCGCAACGCATCAGAAAGGACAAGGATGACTTTATTCACGCAACACCTCCTTTTATAAAGCCGTAGGTCACGCTTGAAGCGTGACCTACGATGTTCTTATTCGTCCAGTACCAGTACCGCTTCTTTTGAACAGGTCACCTGTTCCTTGGAACCAATCTTTGGCAATTCAAGGAATGGATTATTGAAAGTGTCCATGTTGAACTTGGCTTCGCCAATCTTGACCTGAATGCGAACGACCGACCCCAGGAAGGTGATGTTCTCTACGGTGCAATCGAGTACATTGTCTTTTTTCTGGTTATCGGCAAAGCTAAAACGCTCCGGGCGGATCGAAACACGGATCGCATCACCCTTCTTTCGGGATTTGATATCTGTTGCAGTAATGAATTGAATCCCATCTACATTCAGAAGACCCGTGGCAGGGTCGGACACTTCAGCTTTAGCAGTATTGAGCGAACCGACGAAGTTCGCCACGAATTGCGTCTGTGGGAAATTGTAAATTTCGAACGGTGTACCCACCTGTTCCATCAAACCTGCGTTCATCACCACGATGCGGTCGGAGATGGAGAGCGCTTCCTCCTGGTCGTGAGTGACGAAAATGGCAGTGATACCCAGTTTCTTTTGAATGGCGCGAATCTCCGAGCGCAGGGAGACGCGAATCTTCGCATCCAGCGCGGAAAGCGGTTCGTCCAGTAGCAGTACCTGGGGATGGATGGCAAGCGCGCGCGCCAGCGAAACACGCTGCTGCTGACCGCCAGAAAGTTGATAGGGATATTTGTTGGCGTGTTTTTCGAGGTTGATCAGGGCGATCATTTCATCCACGCGCTGTTTGATCGTCTCTTTGGCTTCTTTGCGGACGTTCAAGCCGAAGCCGATATTTTGTGCCACAGTCATGTTCGGAAACAAGGCGTAGGATTGAAAGATCATACCCACATTGCGCTGGTTGGGAGCTTTGTCGGTAATATCCGCGCCATCCAGGATGATCTTGCCGGAGGTGGGGATTTCAAAGCCTGCCACCATGCGCAAGGTCGTCGTCTTCCCGCAGCCGGAGGGACCCAGGAACGAAACGAATTCGCCCTTGGCGATCTCCAAAGTGAAATCATCCACCACCACGGTATCGCCGAATTGCTTGGTAATTTTCGAGAGGGTTAAGTAAGACATTGAGGATTCTCCGTATATGGTTTAGTGTGCGCCTGCGGCCTGTCCCTGCTCACCTGACACAAGCTGTAACAAGCCCATGGCAAGCCAGGTCAATAGAAAACTGGCGAATGAGAGCGCAGCGGGTTCGTAGGCACGATGCTGCCCGAGCAGAAAAAGATAGGGACCAAAAGCAGGCACACCCAGGAAGGAGGCGAGAGTCACTTCCCCAACCACGATAGCAAAGGTCAGCAGTGCCCCACTCAACAACGCGGCACGAATATTCGGAAGGATGATTCGGACAATAATGGTGAACCAGCTCGCGCCCAAGCTTTGAGCCGCTTCGGTGAGAGTGCGGACATCCACAGTGCGCATGCCTGTATCCACAGAGCGGTACATATAAGGCAGCCCCAGAACCACATACCCTGCAATAATTAAAATGTCCGTACCTACTTCAAAAGTCGTGAGCGGCTGAAGTATCCTTATTTCCGTAAATGGGATATTGACCGGCGAACTGTAAATACGGATCAAACCAAATACCAAAATGATCGCTGGGACAACAAAAGGAAGGAGAGTGATGAACTCAACGATCCGGCGGGCTTCCGGTAAACGCAGCCGGATCCAATAGGCTGTTGGTACGATCAGAATAATACTGGCGATGATGGTCAAAAGCGCCAGCATATTGGAGTAAAGGAACGTTTTAAGAAAATCTGGGTCTTCGAACGCCCTTATATAAGCCTTGAATCCGATAACGTCCCGTTCCATGCGAAGTGAAAAATTTAGAGTCGCATATAACGGCAGAAGAAAATACAATGCGCCTAAAAGGAACCAGACCCAGCTCCAAAAAGGAATTCGACGGATTCGAGACATTAGATTCATCGCAGCCACCTTTCGGAACGTTTCTGGAGCCAGGAATACCCCATTAATGAAATCGCCATAATAACCACCATGCCCATTGCCATGGCATATCCCAACCCCGGATTATGCAGAACATCGCCGCGGATTTGGGCGCCGATTTGAATAGTGATAATTCCCAGCCTTCCACCTGTGAGAGCATATGCAGTCGCATACGCACCAAATGCATTACCGAACAACAGGATCATCGAACCAAGAAGGGACGGAAGCAATACCGGGAAAGCAACCTTCAGCCAATATTGAGCGTTGCTTGCGCCCAAATTTTCAGCCGCTTCACGCCATTCCCGTTTTAGTCCGTCCAGGGCGGGAGCCATGATCAACACCATGAGCGGAAATTGAAAATACATGTATGTCAGGCTCAACCCCCAGAAACTATACAGGTCAAAATCCGTTTGTTGATATAAATTTACGCCAAATAAGTTCTTGATAAGCGCAGTGACAAAACCCGTGCGCCCAAGCGTGGCAATGAATGCGAAAGCAAGCGGAACGCCTGCAAAGTTTGAAGCAACGCCGGAAAATGTGATCAATGCAGAACGTAAAGGCTTCGGCAAACCGCCAACCGTAACAGAATACGCCAGCAGGAAGCCGAAAATTCCGCCACCAAGCGCCGTGGCTGCACTGATGCGAATACTCAACCAATAGGCGTCAAGAATGGATTGTTCCTGAAACAACTGGAGAATATTTGCAAACGTAAATTGACCTTCATTATCGGCGAAACTACCCATGACGAGGCGCAGAGAGGGTAAAACAAGAAAAAGCACAGCAAACAGGAAAAATGGAAGAACGCCGATCCAGTTTTTCCAACCAGAAGCAGGGAGTGAACTTTTAGGGTTCAGAGCAGTTTGAGCCATAATCAATTACCTCTTCGCATACAGGGCGACCCTCCCCTTGCGCAACGGGGCCTCCTGCTATTTCGACGGGTCGCCCCTACGACAAATCACGCAAGGTGAGTTATATACTTATATTTTGCACTTAAAGTTCAGAAATTTACGCAACGAACGCGATCACTTGCTATGACGAGACCCTGCCAAATGGCAGGGTCTCGCATTATTACACCAAAATCATACTCTTACGGAGCAGCTTGAACGTCGGCACCAACGGTGCTGTCCCAATTCGCAACGATCAGTTCCTTGGCAGCGTTGAGCTGGTCGAGTGTGGGGAAGACTGCGCCGGAGACATCGGGCAACTTGGCAAGCAAGTCAGCGGGGATAACGCCGCGTTCGCGCATATCCGCTTCACGGATCGGATGGCAGTAGCCCTTCATCCAAATGGTCTGGCCTTCGTCGGAATAGAGGAATTCCATCCACAACTTGGCAGCATTGGGGTGCGGAGCATATGCGCTGATCGCCTGAACATACACGCCAGCGAAGCGGCCAGTCGCAGGGATAACGACCTCAGCCTTGGGATTGCCTTCGAAGGAATCCACAGCGGCGAGAGCATTGTAGTCCCAGGTAATGCGAACGGCAGTTTCACCGGTGGCAACCAAACCATTATTGGCAATCAAAGGAACAAGGTTGCCGGCAGCATTCAACTCAGCAAAGAAGTCAAGACCGGGCTGGGCATCATCCAATGAGCCGCCATTGGCAAGCGCAGCAGCGAACACAGATTGAATCGCCTGATTGGAAGTACGGGGATCGCCAGAGAGCGCAACCTGTCCATTGTATTTCGGATCAAGAAGGTCAGCCCAGTCAGCAGGAACATCCGGCTGAACGTCGGTGTTCACGAGGAAGGACAACACGCCGTAGTAATCGCCGTACCAGTAACCTTCGGCATCTTTGGCATCATCGGGGATGCTATCCCAGGTGGAAACCTTGTAAGGCTGGATCAAACCTTCAGCCTTGGAGGATTCTCCGAAAGCAAAACCCACGTCGATCACATCAGGAGCCTGAGGACCGGTATTGTCCTTGTTCGCTTTAATGGCTTCGATCTCATCACCAGAACCGGCGTCGGGGTTAAGTTCGTTGACTTCGATGCCATATTTCGTCTTGAAGGTTTCAATAGCTTCACCATAATTGCACCAGTCATGGGGCAAAGCAATGGTGCTGAGCATACCTTCAGCCTGGGCGGCAGCGATCAAATCTGCCATGGGGTCAGCAGCAGCTTCAGTAGCGGCTTCGGTTGCCGCTGCTTCAGTGGCAGCTTCAGTCATGGCGGGCGCTTCGGTTGCAGCCCCACCACCGCACGCAGATAACAACGTGGCGGCGATCACGAACAGGGCGAGTATATGATAAGCAAAATTCTTCGTACGCATCTCTTTCTCCTTATTTGTTTTGGATGGATCAAACGAACGAAATCACTTGCACTATCTTTATCCT